>JAEXNA010000228.1 GCA_023447635.1 Vulcanimicrobiota bacterium
CTTGCCAGCTTCGAACCCGCCAACCTTGCCCACCACCAACGCGCAACCCCACTTGCCAGCTTCGAGCACGCCAAGCTTGTCCACTAGCAACGCGCAACCCCCACTTGCCAGCTTCGAACACGCTAAGCTTGTCCACTAGCAACGCGCAACCCTCACTTGCCAGCCTCGAACCCGCCAAGCTTGTCCACTAGCAACGCGCAACCTCAGGCCATGCGCAGCAGTTCTCGAAGCTCCTCGACCGACAGCGGGCTGGCCTGGTCGTTCCCCTCCAGCACCGACTGGGCCAGGTCGCGTTTGTGGCCGTGCAGCCGCACCACCTTCTCTTCCAAAGTGTTCTCCGCTACCAGACGATAAACCGTGACCGGCCGCTTCTGCCCGATGCGGTGAGCGCGGTCGGAAGCCTGGTCCTCGGCCGCCGGATTCCACCACGGGTCCAGGTGGATCACGTAGTCGGCCCCGGTCAGATTCAGCCCCGTACCACCGGCCTTCAGGCTGATCAGGAACACCTCGCCCTCGCCCTCCTGGAAGGCCGCCACCCTGCGCTCGCGCTCGCGCGCCGAGGTGCTGCCGTCCAATCGTTGATAGCCTACCCCGCGCGCCTCCAACTGCTCCTGAACCAGGTCCAGGAAACGGGTGAACTGGCTGAACACCAGCGCTCGATGATGCCCTTCGCCCAGTCGCTCCAGCAGTTCAAACAGCACCTCGAGCTTGGAACTCTCGACCTCGCTTTCCGGCAACACCAGCCGAGGGTGGCAGCAAGCCTGGCGCAATCGCGTGAGGTGGGCCAGAAGCTCGAAGTTCTTTCCCTCCTCCAGGTCGCGCTGGGCGCCCAGGCGGATCGACTCGTACAGCTCCAGTTCGGCCTCCGCCAGCGGCACCTTCAGGGTCACCTCCGTTCGGGGCGGGAGTTCGGAGAGCACCTGCGACTTCATACGTCGTAGCACGAAGGGTGCGATCAGGCGGCGCAAACGGGAACGTCCCGCCCCCGGCTGCTCGTAGCGACGGCGGAAGGCCGCCAACGTGCCCAGCAAACCCGGGTTCAGGAAGGCGAACAAGCTCCACAGCTCGCTCAGGCGGTTCTCGATCGGCGTGCCCGTGGTGGCCAGACGAAACTTGGCCTGCAGCTGGTAAGCACAGCGCGCCGTCTTCGACTGAGGGTTCTTGATCGCCTGAGCCTCGTCCAGCACCGCCACCGACCAGCGAACCTTGCTCAGCTTCTTGATGTCCCGCAGCAGCACTCCGTAGCTGCACAGCACCACGTCACCCGCCTTCAGCCCCTTCAGCTCGCGGTCGCGACCTGCTCGCAAGGTGGGAGCAAACAGCTCGATCTGCTGCTCCCCCTGCGCCACTACCGACAGCGGGCAGACCACCAGATGAGGCCCCTCCGAGCGCAAATGGAGCATCAGAGCGATCGACTGCAGCGTCTTCCCCAGCCCCATATCGTCGGCAAGACATGCGCCCGTCCCCATCCGAGCGTGGCGGGCCAGCCAGCGGAACCCCTCGACCTGATAATCGCGCAGCTCCGCCTCCAACCGCCGAGGCACCGTCGCCTCGAACGCCGCGCTCTCCTGGAAGGTCGCCAGCCGCTCCTGGAAGGCGTCGTCGCTGCTCAGACCGGCCAACTCTAGCTCGGCCAGCGACGGCACCGCCAGAGCCGAAACTCGAGGCTCTTCCGCGTCGGCAAGGTCCGCCAGCGCCACCAACTGCTCGCGAAGCTCGGCGTCGAGACGCAGAAAGTCGGTCTCTCCCAGCTTGAGGTATGAGCCCTGGGACAGACGCGCCGCCACCAGCGCCGACTGCAGCTCCAGCGAGCCGCCTCCACCCAGACTTAGCTCCCCCTCCAGGGAGAACCAGTCCTCGTCACCGGACTTTCGCACCTGCACCTTCAAGGCGTCCGCCCGGCGGACCGTCCAGGCCGCCCCCTCCGGCCACTCCAACGGAACTCCGGCCTCCTGACACTGCTGCAACAGTTCCAGGACGTCAGGCAAGCCGTCCAGGCGGAACGTCGGCTCCTGCGGTAGCCCGGGGCAGGCGCTCAGGTACCGCTCCCACTGCTGCTGCTCCCGGCGGAAGTCGCGGACGAACACCGTCACCGAATCGTTCTGGGCTACCCGCTCTTGCTCGGGACCTTCGAAAGCGGGGCGCAGGAACTCGGGCTGCTGCGAGCAGCGGGCCAGCCAGTCGAAGCGCATCCCCTTTCCCTGGGAACGCGCCCGCAGCACCAGTTCGTCGACTCTGAACTGAGCCTGCTGCATCGCGGCCAGCCCCTGGCCAACCCGAATCTCGATGCGGTCGGCCCATTTGCTAACGAC
Organism: Vulcanimicrobiota bacterium; assembly: GCA_023447635.1. Classification (GTDB taxonomy): domain Bacteria; phylum Vulcanimicrobiota; class Xenobia; order Xenobiales; family JADMJV01; genus JAEXNA01. The sequence goes on from JAEXNA010000228.1 coordinate 2,313, forward strand.
CTGTCGTAACTCCCGCTCGGCCGACAGCGGAACGGGGGCGTGACCTTGTAACAACGGCTGCAGCACCTTCTCCAGAGGCGAGCGGGTCCAGAACCGCCCGGTCTCTTCCTCGAGAAGGTAGTCCTGGTCGCCAGGGATGAGCGGCCGGAGTTTCAGCTTCAGCCCACCGAACTCTCGGTCGATGCGAAGGTACGGTCCTTGCTCCGAGAGGTCGAACCGGCGCTCCTTGATGTAGACCCTGGGGTTGCCAACCAGGGCGCGCAAAAGGTCAGCCGTGATCGTGGCATCGCCGTAAGAGTTCAGGCGCACCTTAGCCAGGGCGATCCGGTCCTTGTCGTTGAGATAGGACGGCATGCGCGACAGCAGCGCCTTGCTTTTGACCGCCTTTCCGCCCAGGCTTTCGGGCCCTTGATCGGGCGAGGCGGTCTTGTCGTTGTAAAAGATCAGGGAGGGAGGGTCGAGATGCCACAGCAAGGCCCCGGTGGTGGACTTGGAGGAAGCCCTGGTCGAGCTCGAGGCGGCCGGCTTCTGCAAAACCTCCGCCTGGGTCTGCAGCAGGCGTAGGAAAGTTTCCCACTCCTGCTCGCTACGAGCCTCTTGGAAGAGAGGGCGAGTAGGATTCTCCTGCAGCTGGTCGGCCAGCAAGTTCATCCCCTGAGCTCGCCAATACGTTTGGACCTCGGGGTCTAGCCGCACGGGGCGCTTATAGTGTTGGCGTGCGACCCAAAGGCCACAGGCTAGCAATCCCGCGCCCAGCCCTTGCGTCTCACCCGAAGGCGAGTTCTGCAGCGACAGGTCGAGGAAGATGTTGGCCAGAGCGGGGGCCATGTCGTCGTTCCCCTCCAGCCGACGGTCCTCGAACAGCGCCTGGTCCCCCTGAGACAGCGCGATGAGCCGCGCCCACATGGCGGCCCAGGTGGGGAAGATGGGGGCGCCTTGGCGCCGTCGATTGACCAGCTTGGTCAAGGCCAGGTAGGCCACATCCGGCTTGCCGTTAAGGAAATCCCAGACGATGGCATAGCCTTCGCGCTTCTGCTCGGCGCCCATCAGGTTCGCGACCTTCGTCGCGTCGCCGGCCATCATCGCAAGCTGCAGGCCGACCGTGCGGTCGCCGGAAGCCGCCGCGCGAAGCCGTCGCGTTTCGTTCCAACGGGCTAGCCACCACCAACTGTCCGCCAGGTAGCTCTGGACCAGGTTATAGAGAGAGGCCGGCAGAGCGCCCAAGAACTCGTCGTCCGCGTTGGCGAACTCCTGCTCCCAGCCGTCTCTCAAGCGCCGGGCCTCATCGGCCAGGAGCACCTCGTCAGCGACCTCCGACCACAATTCGGGAAGGTAGAGGGCAGCGAGCAGCCTGAAGGTCGTGGACTCGTAGTACGAGTTCGAACCCCGGGCAGCCTCGGCGAACGCTTCAGGATGCTCTGCGCGCAGCCGCAGCCGATGCTCGTGACGCTCAGGGCCCCGAGTGAAGCTTCGCCACTCCGAGTTCAGCTCTTTGAGTTGGTTGGCAGAAAGGTTCAGCCCAGCGCGATGGAACCGAGAAAGCTCCCAACTCTCGAGCGTCTGTCGGCGTAAGGCTATCAGGCAGCGGGCGTAGGCGAGGTTCATCCGACGCGGTTCCGCAGAAAGGGCCCGGGAGCCTTTTGTTGGAGGGGATGGGAGGGGCGTGAGGTTGGAGCGGAGGCTAATCCGGTTCGACCACCAGTCGGCCGGTGCGAATCAGGAAGTCGCGGCAGGCGCGGAACACGTCGCGCGGCGTCTTGACCTTCTCTCCCATCGGGATCACGAACGTCTGAACTTCGTCGAACTCCAGCACTACGTCCATGGCGAAGTACGTGCCTTTGCCTTCAACCTCGAGGCTGCAAACCGGAGGTCCCATCATGGCGTGGCGTTTGAGAAACTCGACCTTGTCGACCGGCAGGCGCACGTAGCGCGACACCTCGCGGCGGATGCGATGCTGGTAAGTCGCATCGTCCTCTGGCTCATCCATCATAGAGCCCCTCTTCCCAGCCTCCCTCCGCTGGTCCTCGTATGGCGCCGCCTAGGGTTACGAGCGCCGCCTTGCGAAGGCGTCGCGATGTCCGAGGAATCGATCGTCCCCGTTTTTATCCCTCCCCTTGCCTCCCTCATGGCCGCCGCCGAAGCGAAGCTGAACCGTCCCCTGACCCCGGACGAGGCCGAGGGCATCAGGGATGGAGCCGTTTGCATGATGATGCAGGAGCAGGACGCTCAGGCCATGCACGCTTCGCGCGGTTACCGCGACGTCGAGCCCGAGGACATCTGGGCTGACTGGCATCGTCTCAGAGTCCAGATGACGGGCGACGGTTTCCGGCCCAAGCTCATCTGGTGTCTGGTGGGGGGGGAAGACTTTGTGGAGAAGGTCCAACCGCTTTTGGAGGCGGAGACGGTGGAGCACGAGTGGGTCGGCGCCAACCCGCGCATGCTCCCGTCATTCCTGGCCAGCGAGTTCCGTCTGCAGCCGTCTCTCACCGAAGAGGACAAGCGGGCCATCGAGAGTCACGCTCACGTCCTGTACCTGCCCAGCCCGAATTTCGACGCCGGACAGGCCGTGGCGCTTAGCGCTCGCTACTTGAGTCTGGTCGCCAGACTGCTCCAGGAAGGTGGAGCGAGCGGGGCCAAATGCGAGAGTTCCGGCATCGCCCACGGCAAGGCGCGATGGTTAGAGTTCGCCGCAGCCGGATCGCTGATTGGTTCCTACGTGCAGCTTCCGATCGGAGACTCTGACGCGCTCTGGACCTGCGGCATGCATCTGCTGGGCCGTACCGACATCATCATCGGACGCGACGTGTTCGGAGGCGACGAGTGGGAAGCCGCCCGTCACCTCGAAATCTTCGCCACCTACCTGGCCGAAGAGTGCCCCCACTTCGCCTCCGGCCACACCTTCAGCTGCAACCCCGACTCGCCCCGCCTGCGGGCCACCTGGGAGCCCTGCGATCGCTACGACGAAGACGAATTCTTCCACAACCCGTACGGCCGCCTCCGCCTAGCCCCGGCCTGACGCGCCGCTCTTCGAACAAACTCTCGTCTCCCACGGGGACTCGCGCAATATCCGATCCCCAGGCTGGTCGAGATGATCTCATCCACCCACCGATGGGGATCGCCGGACCCCGTGTCTACGTTAGAGAGAATTTCGGCTAAGCTTTGAAGATGACGCTATCCCGGCTTTTGGCCCTGCTGCTCTTGACTGCGCTCCTTCCCATCCCAGTCTCGGGCCAGGAAAAGTATATTCCGGCACTCTTCCCTAAAATGGGACAGGAGCGTCGGAAGTTGATAATGGATTACGACTACGCCCTCGACTTCGCGAACTGCATACTCAAGCCGGCCGAGGCGCTCGCTAAACGTCGCGCCTGGCATAGAGAGGGATACCGCTACACGAACGAACTGCTGGAAGGGCTTCACAGCAGGCGAGAAGCGGACGCGGCGAAGATTATCATTCTTCTCGGCGGAACCCACGATGACCGCGCCGCGCTAAGCCTCCTGGACCTGCTCGAATCCGATCCGCCGCAGAAGGTGAAGTGGGCCATCTATGCCGCCCTTGCCGAACTGGGCTACTACACCGACTATCACGCCCGCCTGCTCTTGCAGGCCGCCACTGATGGTCGAACGGAAAAATCCGGCAACACGACCTGGGACACAGCGCTGTTCCTCTGCACCATCCATCACCCCGAAGCTGTCTGGGCCCAGGACCAACTCTACGAACGCCACCTGGTCGACGGAGCGCTCTCCGAGCAGACAGGAGTGCTCTTGGAATTCCGCGACCGCGCGCTCGGCCGTTGAGCTAGAGCCACTCCGTCAGGATCATCGCGCTCCACCTTCGCCTCAGCGCTCTCCCCTCCCCTGACCTCGAAATGGTAGGAGATAAAATCAGTCACCCTCGTAAGGTGATCTCTCCTTTCGGGTCGAAATGGTCAGAATGAAATGGAATTTGGAGCGAGACCCTGTCATCGAAGCCTACAAGCGCGACATCGACATCACGCTGGTCCGAAAAAGCCTGACTCTGACGGTTCAGGAAAGAGTCGATCGATTGGTAGACCTACAGAGAGCTGCGGAAGAGTTCAAGGAAGCAGGCCGGCAACTTAGGGCGCGCCGCCAGACGTGACAGACTTTCAGGGCCTCATCCGCACTCTCGTCGATGGCGACGTCGAGTTCATCGTCGTTGGGGGATTCGCGGGAACCATCCATGGCGCCGCTCGCCTTACCGTCGACCTGGACGTGGTCTATTCGAGGAACGTTGAAAACATCGTCCGCCTAGCCGAGGCGCTCCAGGGCATTGCTCCATATCTTCGCGGGGCTCCGCCGGGCCTTCCATTCCGCTTCGACGCGGCGACCATCCAACGGGGGCTCAACTTTACCCTAACGACTTCCTCCGGTGATCTCGACCTCCTGGGCACTGTGACCGGGGGCGGTCCATACGAGTCGCTTTTACCAGAAACCGACGTCGTGCAAGTCTTCGGCCTCAATGTGAGATGCCTGAACTTATCCAAGCTTATTGAGGTCAAACGGGCCGCCGGACGTCCGAAAGATTTTGACGCCATCGCGGAGCTGGAGACCATTATAGAAGAATCCTAGACCGTTCTCCAGCCTTTCGAAGCAAGAGCAGCCGAACAAACATTCGCTCCCAACGGGAGATCACCGATCACCATCCCAGCAATACTGATCTCATCCGCTCAGTGGCTGGGCCCAAGGCACTCCAGTTCGAGGTAGAGGGTGGCCCCAGCGGGGACGGCTGGAGGGTCGCCGGCCTCTCCAAACCCCTTGGACGGGTCGATCTTCAGCCGGCGAATCTCGCCAGGTCGCATACCGTTGGCCCCTTCACTCCAGCCAGGGACCACCCCGATCGTGCCCAGATAGATCTCCACCGGGTTTCGCCCCCGAGATGTACCGAACTTTTTGGCGCCTGCGAAACCGTCAAGCCAGCCGGTGAAGTGAAATCTGACGCCATCACCCATTCGAATGGGATCGCCCGTGCCGAATCTCATCACCGTAATTTCGACTCCGTCGACCTGGGGAACGACAGGCGTCACGCCTGGACCGGGAGGCGCGGCCGCGACCGACCGTGCCGTGGGGACCGGGGCCGTCGTCGCTGGTGTAGCGGCCTCCTGGTCAGTCTCTCGAGAACCGGACATCCCCCTCATTGTCAGAGCTACCACGCAAAGAACAACGACGAGCTTAAACTTCCACCAGTTCATTCAAGAAGACTTCGCCGACCCCAACGGCCGGCCCTGGCATACCACCATCATAGCAGACGAATCACGAATGTTGCCCGAGTCCCCAATAGGGACTCGGCAACATTGCCGCGCGCTCGGCCGGTGAGCTAAGGCTTTGGTCGCTTGTCGAAGGTCATCGTGTCCACGATAGCTTGCGCCTCGTCGAGTGCCTCTTCCGAAGAACCGCTCAGGATCAGGTGGAACATGGTGTGGTCGTCGAGTTCGCGGGCCGAGCGGATCGACTCTCTGAGCAGCCGATCCTCATCGGCCGAATGGAACCACTCCGACGGCTGCCCCAGCAGTTGGCCGTAGGCCGTCTGCGCCTCCACGCCGGCCTGACGGTAAAAGAAGCCCGGGTGGTCGCCCACGTAAAAGCTGATGGCCGGCGAGGGAGTAGCGTAGGGCGACAGCTTTCGGATGCGATGGACCAGAAAATCCGGGCCCGGCTGCAGCGTCGAGACCCATCCCTCGGGAAGCGAAATCGCCGCCTCCCCCGCCTCGGACCAGAGGGAGAGTCGCTGGGTCCGAGCCCCGGACTCTAACTTCGTCGGCCCTGGCTCGAGCGTCCTGAGTGCAGCCCCAAACAGCTTCCGCACGTCGTCCACGTCGGCCGTCTCCGCGACGGCGGCGGGGTTGGCGTAGCCGGCCAGATACTGCACCGTCCCGTCCGGACTCACCGTCCAGGCGCTGCTCACCAGAACCGCGTCGTCGGCCACCTCTTCCGAAGGGCCGTTGCTAAGGTAGACCTTCAGCGCTCCCTGGTCTTTGATCAGTTCGCACTCTACCAGCGAAGACGCCCCGACTTCGCGCTCGGTCGTCTCTAACACCTGTTGGAAATCTGGTCCCGCCGTCTGGAACAGTTCGTACACCATCAGAACGAGACGCTTGTCGCCCTGGTCGAAAACCGCGCGCGATTCGAACTCTTGGGGGACTTCGGCGGCCATCACGTTGACCTCGCGCGGCTCGATCTCGAAACCCTGAGGCAGCCGAATGCGCAGTCGGTCGCCCAGAAGTGGGGTCGCCGTTCCGGAGGTCGGGACGGAAGACAAAGGTTGAGCCGAAACGCCCACGGCCAGCAAGAGGGCCAGGACCAGCGATTTCAGGTAGAGTTTCATCTCGCTCCCCTTCGCGCTGACCTGCGCCCCTCCCCGCCGACAGGTGAATCGGCGACAGCCCGTGCCGGATCTAGCGTTTCAGATACACCGGCACGCTGGTCGGCGTCACACCCCACACGCTACCGTCAGCCCCAGCATGGATATGGCGAAGCTTGCCTTCCACCGGGACCCAGTGCGACCCCTCGGCCTTCTCTTCCCAGCGAAACACCTCGCCTCTGGGACCAAGACCCCAGATGTTACCCGGTTCGACGCTGATCTCTTTGAGCGTGCCCGGCATCAATTTCCAGTCGCCCTTCTCCCAGCGGTACACCTCGTTGTTGCGGCTCACACCCCAGACGCTTCCGTCGGAACCGGCGTCAACCCAGGTGAGCTTGCCGGGCATCTGCTTCCAGGCGTTGTTCTCACGACGCCAGACCACGCCTTTCGAATCGGTGCCCCAAACCTCGCCGGCCGACCCCACAGTGATCTGATCGAGTCGACCCTCGATGCGCACCCACTTGTCGCCTTGCAGATGATAAATCGAGTAGCCGCGCCCTACAGCCCAGACCGTACCATCGGCCGCCACGTCGACCTGGTTCAATTCGCCATCGCCGGTGTCGCTCTGCGCAAACCAGTCCTGACCGCCCTTCCAGCGGCTGAACCCTTTTTTCAAACCGGCCAGGCCCCAGACGCTGTCCTGCGACGACTGGCCGACCGAGAAGACCGTCCTCCCCGCCGGCACCCATGTCTCGGCCGTAGCCGAGGTCGAGGCTCCCAGCCCCAAACCCAAAATAAGAGCCCCTGCTATATAACTGCGCATCCCACCACTCCTCATTCTCCCCCGACCCAAAGCCTTCCCATTCGCACAATTTCGCTCCTGCGTGGTCGCACTAACTCTACTGAGAGAAACTGTTCGCTCCCCGGTAGGAGTTCCCAGCGCCTGACGAACCTCTTACACATGAAGATACGCAATCTTGTACTATCGCTTATCACAGCAACCTCCATCGCGGGCTGTGGCAACAGCGCGACCTCGTTCGTGGTACAAGACACAGGCACCGCCGCCGCCCCCCTCTCCCCGGAGGTCCAGGCCACCCTGGGCAAGGAGATCCAGTTCCTGGACGCCGTGCCCGTGTTCGAAGACCTGGACCACATCTCCGCCATCTGGTGGAGAGATCTCTAATCGTAATACGACCTTAGGAAGCCAAGACATGCATCGTAGAGACCTTCTGAAATCGACCTGCCTTCTGGGCGCCGCCGCACTGGGAGGCCTGGGCTGTGGCGACAACAGCGAGATGACCTGGATCACCTCGGCCAACGCGCAGGAGCCCGCCCTACCGAACTTCGAGACGACCTATCTTCAGCCGGACGACGCCGAAGACGTCTCCGCCCTGGCGCTCCTGCCCAGTTTCGGACCCATTCCCTATGGGGCAAGCGATGGCAACATCCATCTCACCTACGAGATCGGGGTGACCAACGTCTCTCTCAACCGGGTGAGGATCGACAAGATCGAGATCCTTGACGACGGCAACCGCAGCCGGGTTCTCCGCACCATCGAGGGCGAGGGTGTGGGCCGGGTGATGTCGCTCATTGCGGGTGGAGACGACATCAACGAGCTAGCCTCGAGCCAGACCGGGACCCTGTACCTGGACTCCTGGTTCCCACCGGAGCAGCCCACGCCCGAAATCCTCGTACACCGCATCTCCGGCACCGACCTGGCCCTGGACACCCCGATGGTCACCGTGATGGGTCCGCGTCTGCAGGTCCGCTCGGATATCGCTATCCCCATCCTGCAACCGCCGGCCCGGGGCGACGGTTGGGTCTGCGCCGAGGCTTGCTGCGGGCGGAGCCACCACCGGCGCACCCCGATCATCCTGAACGGCGAAATCTTTCTCAGCCAGCGTTACGCCATCGACTTCGTGCAACTCGTCGACGGCCAACTGTTCTCCGGCGATCCGTTCGTGCTGGAGAACTGGTTCTGCTATGGGGTCGAGTTGCTGGCGGCCGCCGGCGGAGTGGTGGTGTCCGTCGCCAACGACCTGCGAGAATGGCCGATCGGGGAACATGGCGTCACGGGGAAAGCCGGAGCCGCCGGCAACCACGTGGTGGTCGATATGGGCAACGGGATGTCTTACGTCTACTGCCACATGCAGCCCGGGTCGGTGAAGGTCAGAGTTGGCGACCGGGTGACCGTAGGACAACCGCTCGGTCTGGTCGGCAACTCCGGAGCCACCGGCGCTCCCCATCTGCATATGCACGTGATCTCGGGCACCGACATCTTCCGAGGCCAGGCGATCCCGTGGGGCTTCGACCGCTACACCGTGACCGGCTCTTTCCCCACCTTCGCCGATCTCGTCCCGGAAGATCTGGGAGGCCCCGTCAACCGGGTCGATGTCACCCCGTACGAGGTGCGAGACGCCTACCCTCAAGAGTTGCGAGTCGTCAACTTCCGGCCCTAAAGAAGAAGCCCGCTTCCCAAGCGGGCTTCTTTTTTAGACCGATCCACCTCGGCTTATCCCTCCAACCGCAGTGTCTTCTCCACCCCGATCGAGGCCAGGAAGTGCGGGTTATGGCTGGCCACCAGCAGCCCTCCAGGCCAGGCGCGGAGCAGGTCGGTCAGCGCCCCCTGCCCCAGCAGGTCCAGGCTGTAGGTCGGCTCGTCGAGCACCAGCAGTTCCACGGCCGGGCGTCGCGCCAGCAGTCCGAGCAGCGCCGCGCGCACCCTTTCGCCCGGGCTCAACGTGCGCAGCGGTCGCTCCGCCAAAGCCAGCGGAAAGCGCTGCGCCACCAGTCGGCTCCCGATCTCGTCCGGCTCCAGGTAGCGTCCCAGAACCTCGACCAGAGTCTCGTCGAGCATCCAGTTCGTGCCGCCCTGTTCAATCACGCCCAGTCGGGAAACATCCAACCGGACGTCCCCCGAATCCGGCCTTCGCTCCCCCACCAGGGTCTGGAGCAAGGTCGTCTTGCCCGCCCCGTTCGGGCCGACGATCGCCATCCGCTCTCGTCCCACCTCCAGATCCAGGTCGCGAAAGAGCCAGTGCCCGTCCACCTGCGCAGAGGCCGACGACGCTCGGACCACAGGGCCCGAACACGGAGGCAGCGTCGGCATCTCTCCCTGCAGCGGAAGTTCGACCTTCAGCGAGCGTCGCGCCGCACGGGTCCAGTCGCGGGACTCTTCTAACCGCTGCTCGCGCAGACGGTTGATGCGTCCGTGGTTAGCCTGAGCCTGGTTGCGCTTCATGTTCAGGGTCAGGGTCGAGGTGTTCCGGTCGATCTCTCGCACCCGTCCGTACTGCTCCTTGCGTCGCCGACGACGCGCGCTTTGCAGAGTCTGCTCCTCTTCCTTGACCAGGCTGTTCAAGCGACGGAGATAGCGGCTCTCCTCGGCTCGGAACTCCCTCTCCAACCCTTCTTCCAGCGCCTCGAAACGGCCGCTAAAGTAGCGGCAGCCCGACTCGGCCATAACGAAGAAATGGCGAAAACCATCGAGCAAGCGCCGGTCGTGCGAAGCGACCAGCAAGCCGCCCGACCAGCGAGACAACTCGCCAAGGAGCCACTCCACTGCGGCCTCGTCAAGGTCCTGAGTCGGTTCGTCCAGCAACAGCAGATCCGCCTGGCTGGCGAACGCCTCGCGCAGATGCTCCACCCTCCGCTCCCCGGGGCTGCCAGCGCCGTCCGGCACCCGCTGAGGCACTAGAGCCACCCGGCCAAGGCGCGTCACCGTGCCCTGATCGGGAGACGTCTCCCCGGCCAGAAGCGCGAGCAGCGTCGACTTGCCCATCCCGTTACGACCGACTAGAGCCACCTTCTCTCCCTCCAGGCTCAGGGTGAGGCCCGTGAACAGCACCCGGTCGCCGTAAGTGGCGGTCAGCGAAGCCGTTTGTATTACCGTTGTCATACAGCCTCCGTAACCTGCCCGAGCAGGCTCTCGATCACGCTCGACGATCCCTGAACGGTCATCTGCAGACCGTCTTCACACGCCTCGCTCTGCAGCACCTTACAGCGACTGTAGATGGTGTCCAGAACGGCCCCGGCACCATAAGGAACCAGCACCGACACCTGCTGGTGGTCGCTCCGCGCCGCCGCCAGCAGCGCCTCGCGAAGCGAACGAACCGCCTCCTCGTCGCGACTGCTCAGCAGGCGAAACGGGGCGTCATTCACCACCTCGGACAGCGTCTGCTCCGAGGGCCGAACCTCGACCCGGTCCGCCTTGTTGAAGACGAAGAAACGAGGCACGTCGCCCGCACCCAACTTCTCCAGCAGGTCCAGCGTGATGGTCAGATGCTCGCGCCACTCGTAGTCCGAGACGTCGACCACGATAGCCAGCAGCGACGCCTCCCGAGCCTCGGCCAGGGTCGACTCGAAGGAGGCCAGCAAGCGCTCGGGCAGACGGCGGATGAACCCGACGGTGTCGCTGAGCAGCACCTGACCGCCATGACGACTCAGACTGCGCGACACGGTGTCGAGCGTCTCGAACGGTTGGTCAGCCGACGAGAAATCGCCCCCCGTCAGCGCGTTCATCAGCGAGGTCTTCCCCGCGTTGGTGTAGCCCACCAGCGCGATCTGCCGACACTCTTCGCGATGGCTACGGCGGGTCTGATCGCCGCGACGCAGTTTGCCGTCCGCCTTGCGCAGTTCGGCCAGACGGCCGTCGAGTTGGCGCGCCATCAGTTCCGAGGCCGTCTCGCCCGGACCGCGACTGCCGGCCACGCCGCCCATCTGCTGGTCCATGTCGATCCCTACCCCGCGGATACGAGGACGCAGATACTCCAGCCGAGCGATCTCGACCTGAATCCGCGCGTGGCGGGAGCGGGCGTGGCGCAGGAAGACGTTCAGGATCACACCCTCACGGTCGCCGATCGGCAGACCCGCTTCGTCTTCCAGGTTGCGCGTCTGCGACGGGCTCAGTTCGGCGTCTAGCACCAGCATCGTGGCACCCAGGTTGCGAGCCCGAGCAGCCACATCGCGCGAGGTGCCTTTGCCGATCAGAGTGCGGGGACGTGGTTTGGAGAGGTAATACACCTCGTGCCCCACCACGCTGTGGCCTTGAGCCTTCACCAGCGAGAGGATCTCGCCAAGTTGGGCTTGCTGCACCAGCGGGTCGCGGTCCTGACTGACCGACAGCACGTAGACAAGCGTTTCCTCGGGCGAAACGTCGCTGTCTTTGGCCGACCAGGTCTCGACAATCTCTTCCCAGCGGCCGTCGTCGGCCAGGGGCACTTCCCGATGTTCCGGGACAGGTTCAGAATGGAATTTCATACAGACTCCTTGCGAAAGGGCGCGCGCTAACAGAGGCTGTTCAGGCCAGGAGATTAGCGCACGCGGAAGGCGCCGGCCATCGCGTCAGAGGACGCCGAAGGACGGGCAGAGGGAACCGGCTCGAGGAGCGGTCCAAAGCACGGAAGACGTGCTAGCTGAAGTATGAAATGGAGCTGCGCATAAGACGGCCGTGAGGACGGCCACATACACCATAGCTGATGGAACGAGTTATGGCAACTCTAGTGGAAACCTCAGTTTTCATAAACGCCCCCAAATAACAGCTCCATCCAGGTTCGAAAACCGACCGTCAGAGCCTGCATCGAAGGTCCTCTTCCGTCTTTCACAAACCTCCCATATCGGAGGATAAGAGCAATGCAGTTTGGCCCTGGTATCGTACAAGAAGATGAGTTCCTGACCGGCGACGAGTGCGCCGCCATCGTAGCGAAAGTGCACAGCCTGGCTTCCCACTGGGAGCCGCGCTTTGGCCCCTACGGCTTCTCGACCCTGGGCTGCGCGGCGTACCTGGACTTCGCCAGCGGATACGCCCAGAAGAGCAGCAGCCTGAACCCGATGATGATGGAGGCGTTCAGCGACATCTACGAGCGCGTCCGCCAGTACTTCAACGGCATCCTCGACGCCGAGGCGTATTACGACGAGTCCTACTCTCACCCCGGCTTCCATCTTTTCGAGTTCCACGGAGACGAGGTGGTCGAGGACAACCCTGCCGACCGCGCCCACTTCGACCTTCAGTTCACCAAGGCGTTCCCGAACTTCAAGAAAGAGGTGCTGGCCATGCCGCTGACCTTCACCTTGCCGCTCGAGGAGCCGTCGTCCGGCTCCTCGCTCGAGATGTGGGACCTTCGCCCTGAAGAGAAGGATAAGCTCACGCTGGGGCAGGCCGAGTACGCCCGCACCCACCCCTCCAAAACCGTCCACTACGCGACCGGCAAGATGGTCACCCACGACGGCCTGAACCTGCACGCCATCGGACGCATCGCCAACGGCGCCGTAGGCCGCCGCATCACCCTCCAGGGCCACGCCTTCAAAACCCCCAAAGGCTGGCTTCTCTACTGGTAGCTTGCAAGCAACAGAGCTACTCCCCCGTCACGATCAGGCGCTCCCGAACTTCCGTCGGCGCGTCTTCGGCCCACTGCAGCATCGAGTCGAGCACGGGGCAGAGCCGCTGGCCCCATTCGGTCAGGTAGTAATCCACCAGGGGCGGCACCTGAGCGTGAGTGATACGGGACACCGCGCCGTCGGCCTCTAACTGCCGCAACTGCTGGATCAGCATCTTCTGAGAGATCCCGCTCACTGCGCGCTCTAATTCGGAAAACCGCTTTACCTGGCCGCCGAACAGTTGGAAAAGGATCATCAACTTCCAGCGCCCGTCGAGCACCCGCAGCACATTCTCTACGCTCAGCGCCGCCGTCTGCGCCGTATAGTCGACACGCTTACCTTCTGGTTCGTACCCCACTTTTTCGTCCGTTCTTCCCATCTCACCAGCGTATCACTAAGCTGAAGGCCAAGTCACTCACCCCCACGATTGGAGCCGAAACGATGCCCTTCACCATCGATCCCACCGAGTTCAAAGACCTTCGCGTTGTCATCACCGGAGGCACTCAAGGCGCCGGCCGCGCCACGGTCGAGCGCTTCCTCGCCGGAGGCGCCCGCGTCCTCACCTCTGCCCGCAAGCCAGGCGGTCTCGAGCCGGAGCAGTTCGTGCAGGCCGACCTCACCACGCCGGAAGGCGTGGAAACGCTCGCCGCTGCGGCCCTCGAGCGGATGGGAGGCGTCGACGTTCTGGTCCATTCTCTGGGAGGCTCTTCGTCTCCAGGTGGAGGGTTCAGCGCTCTGACGGACGACCATTGGAGGGCCGAACTCGACCTTAATCTGATGGCCGCCGTGCGCCTGGACCGAGCTCTTCTACCGAGTATGATCGAGAGAGGCGCCGGGTCGGTGGTCCACGTCTCTTCCATCCAGCGCCGTCTGCCGCTGCACGATTCCACCATCGGCTACGCGGCCGCCAAAGCCGCGCTCACCGTCTATAGCAAAGCGATCTCCAAAGAGGTCGGACCCGCCGGGGTCAGGGTGAATGTCGTCTCGCCCGGCTGGATCTCCACCGAGGCCTCGGAGCGCCTGGTAGAGCGGATCGCATCGAACACGGGAGGCACGGAGGAGCAAGCGAGGCAAAGCATCCTGGACGCGCTTGGAGGGATCCCGCTCGGACGCCCCGCGGACCCCAAAGAGGTGGCCGAACTGATCGCCTTCTTAGCCTCGGACCGCGCCTCGGCGATCCACGGAGCCGAATTCACCGTCGACGGCGGGACCGTCCCCACGGCCTGAGCCCTCGAAGGGCCACGTTACCGCTGTTCCCGCTACAACGTCTTCCA
>JAEXNA010000031.1 GCA_023447635.1 Vulcanimicrobiota bacterium
AAACAGCCCGGGGCCCGCCTGTAGGGGGGGCGCGGCTTGTGAACTGATCGAGATCAGGGATAGGCCGAGCGGGAACGGGTAAGACTAAGGGCGTTACCGGACCCTCTCTCGAGGAGTCCGCGAAGCGCGAAAGGAACGCCCGACCCATGACCGACTACCTCGCCCTGTCGCTGCCCGTGCAGGCGCTAATCCGGAACGGATTCGCCCTTTGCACCCTGGGCATGCTGCTGCTAAGCCTGCCCAACGCCCATCGCTTCTTTGGCACCGCCAAACGGCGCGGATACGCCGACGATGGCCCCTGGCTGTCGATCCTGCTGCACCCCCTGGGGCGAGTGCTGGTCTTGTCATCCTGGCTCGCGGCATGCTGCTGGCTGATCAAGGACCAGAACACGGTCCCCGCCGCCGCGCTCTGTCTCTTCTGGAGCCGGCTTTTCTTTGTGGCGCTACGCTGGAAAAGCCTGAGCCGCGGTATGGGCGCTCCGGGCTACATGCTGTACTGGCTGTCCGCTCTGGTCTTCTTTCTGGAATGGACCCGTTTTTTCGACCCGGCGGGCTGGCTGCGCCCCGTCGTGTTGCTAGCCTTCAAGGTCGACTTCGCGGTCATCATGCTGTGCGCCGGACAGTACAAACTGTTCTCGGGCTATCCCCAGAACAACGGTATGGAGCGCGGGATGGTCAACCCCTGGTGGGGCCGTATGAACCGCTTCTACCGTCGGTTCTCTCCCACTTCGCCGATTTTCCGCTTCCTGAACCACTGCGCCTATCTGGGCGAACTGGTCTTTGGCGCGATGATGCTGTACCCGCTGACCAGCGAAGCTGGCGGCCTGCTGATGGCGGGATCGTTCGTGTTTATCTTCGCTCATATCCGGCTGGGCTACCTCTGTCACACCGTGATGGTCTGCTGCCTGCTGTTCTGCAAACCCGGCGGTCTGGTGGATAGCCTACTCCCCGGCACCGCCTCGATTCAGGTCGGCGTCACAACTCCGTGGCTGACGGCGGTCAACGCCGCGCTGGCGCTGTTTTTCCTGACCTACCTGCTGCTGCTGCCGCTGGCCAAAGCCGGGAGCTACTACAACTTCTACGCCAAGAAGCGCCTCCCTGACCGGCTT
Organism: Vulcanimicrobiota bacterium; assembly: GCA_023447635.1. Taxonomy (GTDB): domain Bacteria; phylum Vulcanimicrobiota; class Xenobia; order Xenobiales; family JADMJV01; genus JAEXNA01. The sequence goes on from JAEXNA010000031.1 coordinate 1,110, forward strand.
CAGGCGGCCTGCGACCGCTGGTGCAACCTGTGGGGTATCATCATCTGGCGCGTCTTCACGGTGGACAACACGAACTTCTACGTCAACGCCTACTTCGAAAACAAAAGCACCGGCCAGCGCCACCTCTACTCAAAACCGGGACAGTACGATCTGGCTTCGGGACTGCGCTACATTCACGTCTGCGAGTTCGTCTGCTTCGTCTCCATCTTTACCACGGTGAAGTACTTCCCCAGCAATTCGCCCCTGTTCACTCAGAAACTGTGGCGCTACGCTCGCACCCTGGGCTGCCCCGCCGACCACCTGGTGGTCTTCGAATGGGTCGACGTGAAAAAGGCGGACGGGCAATTCGAAGACGTGGCCAGCAAAGAGTTCCGACTCGACCTCGATTCGGCCGAGATGACCGTGGTCGACCTCCGCGACGGTTCGAGTGTCACCGATAGCCTGCGCTACTCGGAACTGGTCGAAGGCGGCAAGGTCGGCTCGTACGCCCCTGCGGCGAAGTAGTCCGTTTTCAAGGCCAGTGCTGCCAGCCCGGCACCATCGTTAAAGCCGCCCGGGGCGGGCAGCGCTGGCCTTTTGAAAACGCCCCGCCACCGACGTCGCGAAAGCCGCACCGTGCAAAGCGGCCATGGCCAGGAGGCCGCTCCTGGTCTCCAGGCCTAGCATACCGGCGCTGCCTTCGATGGTGGCCAGCGCCATTCCTAAAAAGGAGCCCAGGCGGTAGCTCCAATCTTCGGCCCGGTCCCAGCGGAAAGCCGCCGCCGCGACCACGGCCCATAGCCCACACCAAACCATCAGCATCGGCCCGCCTAGCAGATAAGGCGGCTGGGCCCAGTAGATGGCGCTTCCGACCGCTATCAGCAAAAGGGCGACCTTGATTTTGACTCGTTTCACGAAGAGGTGAATTCGGTAAGCGGCTCAGAAGTTCCGCTGACGATGCCCGGATTGCTGTTTCAAGACGCTACGGTAGCGGCGACTCAGACCTGGTCTCCGCCTGGCGGAGAGACGCTGGCTCGTCTGCTTTCGAGCCTGGGCGGGGAATATCTTTATCTGCTCCTGATCCCTGGCCTGCTCTGGTTCGCGCCTTGGGAGATGGCGGTTCGAGCGGCCCGAGGGATGGTTCTGGCCGATATGGTTGGCGAGTGGATCAAGTGGACTCTGATGTGGCCTCGCCCCGACGCCGCGCTAGCCCTGGCCCAGGAAACCTCGCCCGGGTTTGTCAGCACCCACGCCTCGATCTCCATGGCCGTCGCCCTGCTGGTGGGAGAGGCCAGGCCGCGGCTGCGGCCGTGGCTAGCCCTCTGGGTGCTAGGCGTCGGCTGGTCTCGGCTGCGACTGGGAGTCCACTATCCTGGGGACGTTCTTGGCGGATGGGTGGTAGGAACCACTGTCGCCCTCCTGCTCTGGAAGTTCAGCGAAGACTCGCGCCGCTCTAGCGCGGGCACTCTGCTCTTCGGACTCTTCCTGGCGGCGATCTGGCCGGAAGGGGGAGGCGAATCGCTGCAGCGAGATCTGGGGATGCTGCTCGGACTCGAGGTCGGGCTGCTGCAGCGTCTCCGCGCCGGCCTCCAACCGCCTCCCCCTCCCCTACCTCCGGGCCCGGCCGCAGGCCGACTGCTACTTCTGCTGCTAGGTTACATCGGCCTGAAGACGCTGGGTTGCCCCAGGTTACTGCGCTACGCTGTGCTGGCTCTGATCGCTAGCTGGCGATCCATTCCAAAAAATTCCGAAAAAATTTGAGACAGCGCGAACTTTCCCCACCACCCTCCCGTCTGACATGTATCCCAAGAGGAGGGGAAATGTGTTGTCAGCGACTTTACCTATGACGGCCGGCGTATCCGGCCCCCCGGTCGCCGCAGAGGGGAAGGCAGAGAGCCTGGAAGCTCTGGCCGCCCGCCTGCAGCGACGAGAAGACGGCGCCCTCGAGGCGCTGATCGAGCGCACCGAGAACGCCTGCTACCGACTGGCCTACTCGATTCTGGGCGATGCCGACCTGTCCCGCGATGCCCTGCAAGAAGCCTACTTCCTGGTCTATCAGCGGATCGGCCAGCTCCGAGAACCGGCCGCCTTCAAAGGCTGGCTGTTCCGCATCGTCAACCACTGCTGCCACGATATCGGGCGCAAACGGGGCCGGGAGACCGAGACCGATTTCGAGGAGCGCCAGGACCTGCAGGCGCTGCACAGCCAGGGCGACCTGGCCGAAGAGGTCAGCCAGCAGCAGAAGATCCGCGACACCTTCGAACGCCTGCCCGAAATCGACCGAACGGCTCTGGCCCTGCGCGAAGTCGCCAGCCTGAGCTACGAAGAGATGAGCCGCGTCCTCGATGTGCCGCTGGGCACCGTGCGCTCGCGCCTGGCCAAAGCCCGCCAGCGCTTTATCGAACTTTACAAGGGGGTATCCGCGTGATGACCGACCAGATCGACCCGAAATTTCTCCTTTTCTCCGAGATGCTCGACCAGGAAGACGGCCTGGAGCCGGCCGACCTCGAGGAGATGAGCAGCGACGCCGCCCTGCTCTTGAACCTGCGCGACGAGCTTCGTAAGGAACAACCCTCTTCTCCGCTGCCGGGAGACTTTGCCGCGACGACCGCTGGCCTGGTGCAGAGCCGCTACCAGGCCCAGAGCGGCCTGATTCAGAGGCTTATCCGTTGGGAACCGGCGCTGCGAGCTCGCCCCGTCTCTCCCACGGCGGCCACCTGGCTCTTCGCTACCACCCTGCTGGGTCTGGGCGCCCTGGCAACCTCCTGGACGGCTCTGGGGCTGCTCGGCGTTCTTCTGCTCTTACCGGGCGTGGGACTCAAGAGGCTGCTAGATCAACATCTCCCCCGGAAGCTAGCAGCGTTCCAGGCCCCGGTCGAGCTCGACCTCGAGCCCGAGGCGACCGCCAAAGCCAGCCCTATCTTCTACCTGCTTCCGCTGCTGGCTATCACGGCTACGGCAGGCTTCGTGGGACGCCTGGTGACCGCTTTGGGTAGCGTGAGCCTGAGCTTCGCAGCCTCGAGTACGAACATGCGCCTGGCCGGACTGGCCGGAGCCCTGGTGGTCTTCGTCTGGTTGGTCAACGCCTTCTGGCCGCTGCTGCGCGCCTACGAGGAGGCGACCCGCGGTCGGGCCGTCCGCACGCTACTGGTGCAGTCGCTTTACGGAGCGTGGTTCACCCTGATTCTGGGCGTGCTGCTGCAAGAGACGTCCTCGAAATCGCTGATCATTCAGGCCGACTTTGGTGAGACGCTGGCCGCCGGGGGTATCATCGGCGTCATTCTCTGCAGCCTCCTGCTGGTGCGACGACGCCGCCCCGAGGTAAGAAAGTACCCTCTGGGCCGCGCCTATCGCCGCTTCCTGGCCGGTATGCTGGTCGGCCTGGTCCCGATGATGGGCGGACTGGCCCTCTTCTATCAGGCCAGCCTGACTCGTCAACTGACGGTCGAACCGCAGTACGACGTGATGGTCGAGCAGGTCTCTGCCTGGGTGAAAGCCCAGAAGGCGATCCCCGACGAGCAAAACGGCTTCGCGCTCCTTCGCCCGGTCCTGTTTGCAAGCTCCGACGAAGGGGCCAAGAGCTCTGCGGAACGTCTCAAGAACGGGTCGCTCGTGTACAAGATGAACTCGAGCGAAGAAGAAAGAGCCCGGCCCGAGTATCGTGAGCGAGCCGAACGCGCTCGGCAAGAGTTCCTGGAAGAGCTTCCCAAAATCCGAAAGGCCGTAGCCAAGCCCTACTTCAGCTACTATCAGGAAGGCGAGCTGGACCTTCAGCGTCGCGTTCCCAACTACCTCACCGCGCGGGCCATCAGCCAGGCCCTGCAGGGGTTGACGGTCGAGAGCCTGGACCGGGGCGACAACGCTGCCGCCCTGGACTTCACGACGTTGAACCTGCAATGGGCCGACAAATTTCGTCACGGTGTGCTGATCGATCAGATCATCTCTATCGCCCTGGAGTCGCTCGCTCTCGAGTCGTTCGAGCGACTGCTCTTCGAGGGTGGGCTCTCCCGGCACCAACTCGAGCAGCTCGCCTCGCTGCTGAAGCAGGCGACCCCCGAGAAAGGCGACTTTGCAGAAACCATGCGACGGGAAACCTACTCCGTCGACCGAGAATTCCAGCACCTGATCGATAACGGCAGCGATAGCGAAATCTCTAGCTATTCCGTGCCCCCTACGTTGGCCCGCCTGATCCCTCGTAGCTACTGGAAATCGGAAAGGCTGGCCTATCTGAACCTTCAGCTGGGTCGCTCCGGAGATTGGCTCGATCTGCCCTACGTTGCCAGCGAGAGCGAGGAGGACCTTGCTGCGATGCTACCCTGGAGCCTGGCCGCTCAGGAGATGGTCCCCAACCTGTACCGAGCCAAAAGCCGAGCACTGACCTCGCTGGGGCAGTTCGAGGTAGCGCGCCTGCAGGTCGCGCTGCAGCTGTACAAACTCGACCACGACGGTTATCCCGCTGCCCTGGAGGCGCTGGTGCCGCGGTACCTGGCCAGCGTACCGGTCGACCCAGTTCACCCGAACCTCTGGAAGCGCAAGGGCGGCTACAGCTACAAGAAGGACGGCGGGGGCTATCGACTGACCTCGGAGTCGCCCACCTACAGCTCGATCAGCCTGCACACTATCCAGCAGTACGGCCCCCTGGGGACGTGGGACCAGTCCGAAAAGGCGAAGTGACGACCCTCATCTTCTGTTCGCTGACAACGACAAACCCGCTCTGCTATACTGCAAAAGGGACAACGCGTCACAGGCACGCTTTCAGGTCCCCCATGAGGAGCAAGACACTATGAGCGACATCGAAAAGTTGAAGCAAACAGTGGAAAGCAATTTCCGTCTGAGCATCCTGCACACCAGGGAGCTCAGCGCCAAAGTCGACCAGGGCATCGCCTCTTTGAGCGACGGAATGGAAATTCTGGGTCACGGGTTCGGAGATCTCAGTCACCGAATGGACGATATGAGCCAGCGAATGAGCGATATGGGCCAGCGAATGGACGACATGGGTCAACGGATGAACGAAGCCGGCCAGCGGATGGACGGCATGACCCGCCGTATCGACGCGATGGTGGCTAAAACGCGGGAGATACGCAAAGAGGGGAAAGCGACCCTCGACTCCATCGCCGACCGCCACGAGGCCACTCTGAGCGCCATTCGGCACGTTCTGGACAACTCGGTCGACCTTCACAAGACCGTCGACGATCACGAGGTCCGTTTACGCCGACTCGAAGAACGCGCCAGCTAAGGCCTGTGGAACACGAAATAAAAAAGCCCGGAGCTATGGCTCCGGGCTTTTTTAGTTCGAGAAGCTTACCAGATCCCGAGGAACATCTGGGCCTCTTCCGAGGCGTGCACGCTGGGGTCCCAGCGCGGCTTCCAGACCAGGTTCACTTCACAGTCCTCGACGCCATCCATCCGTTTGACGGTCAGCCAGACCGAACTTTTCAGCTCGGGTCCAACCGGGCAGCCGGGCGAGGTCAGGGTCATGTTCACTTCGACCTGACGGGTCTCTTCGTTGGGGATGACGTCGTAGATCAAGCCCAGGTCGACGATGTTGATGCCGATTTCGGGGTCGATGACGTCCTTGAGCGCTTCGCGGATCGCTTCCTCGCTGGGCATCTCGCCGGTAGCGGTGCCGCCTTCGGCTTTCTCTTGAGCCGGAGTCGCCTCGGGGTTGCCGTCGGCCTGGGGGGTGGTCAACTCGGCAGCGGCCTCGACGGCCTTCTCTTCGGTAACTGGAGTGGTAGGTTCTGACATGGTTGGTGTCCTCTCTAATTTTTACTCATGGCGGTCGAAAACGTTTCCCAAGCCAGTAAAGCGCACTTCAGACGCACGGGATAGTTGCGCACGCCCCCTAAAGCTTCGAGTTCATCGAGGTCGACCGGCGAGGGCTGGGGCTCGCGGGTCGTGATCCAGGATTTGAACGCCTGATAAAACGCCTGAGCTTCCTCGACGGGCTTGGCTCGCAGGGCGCGGGTCAGCATGGAAGCCGAAGCCATACAGATCGAGCAGCCGACTCCGTCGAACGTCACCTCTTCGATGACGCCGTCCCGGACGCGCAAAAACAGTTCGACCTCATCCCCGCACGAGGGGTTGATCCCTTCGTCATAGTGCGTGGCGTCGTCAAGCTTGCCGCGATGGGGCGGGTGACTCGAGTGTTCGAGAATGATAGCGCGGTACAGATCGTCGTCTTCAGTCATAGCTTCAGGTGGACTGCTTTTAACAGAACCCTTCGAACACCTTGGCTGCCTTCTGTAAAGCCTCGGCCAGAGCGTCGACATCGGCGCGGGTGCTGTAGAGATAGAAGGAAGCGCGGGTCGTCCCCTGGCGCCTCCAGCTTCTCATCAGGGGTTGGCAGCAATGATGGCCGGCTCTGACACAGACCCCCTCTCGACCCAGCAAGGTGGCCAGGTCGTGGGGATGAATCCCCTTCAGGTCAAAACTCAAGACCCCCGAGCGCTTCGTCGGGTCCGCAGGGCCGAAGAGGGTGAGTCCTTCGACCTCGGCCAGTTTCTCGGCAGCATAGGCGTTCAGTTCGACCTCGTGCTGCCGCACCTGCTCCATATCTACCGACTGCAGATAGTCGATGGCGGCTCCCAATCCGTGGACACCAGAAATGTTCGGAGTCCCGCCTTCGAACTTATAGGGCAGATCGGCCCACTGGACGCGGTCCTGGCGAACGCTCAGGATCATACTGCCGCCAAAGCGGTAAGGCGGCATGCTCTCGAGCAGCGCCTGCTTCCCCCACAGCACGCCGATGCCGGTGGGGCCACACATCTTATGAGCCGAGAAAGAGAGAAAGTCGACGCCCATCGCCTGCACGTCGCAGGGCAGATGGGGAACGCCTTGAGCGCCGTCGAGTACCACCGTCGCTCCCACCTCTCGGAAGGCCGGAACGATATGCTCGATCGGGTTGATGGTCCCGAGCACGTTCGAGACCCAGGTCAAGGCTAGAAGCTTTGGCCGGCGCTCGAGCAGCGTAGGAAGCTGCTCCAGGTCCAGTTCGCCTTCCGGGGTCACTCCCCACCACAGCACTTCCGCGCCTTTGCGCTCGGCTAACTGCGTCCAGGGCAGCATATTCGAGTGGTGCTCCATCAGGCTGACCACGATGGCGTCGCCGGCCACGATGTTCGACTCGCCCCAGGAGGTCGCCAAAAGATTCATGGCGTCCGTGGTGCCCGAAGTGAACAGGCACTCCTTTTCTGAAGGGGCGTTGAGGAACTCGGCGACCTTCTTGCGCGTTCCCTCGAACCGGTCCGTGGCGCGTTCGGACCAGGGGTAGACACCGCGATGCACGTTGCTCGCGCCCATCCGGTAGTGCTCGCTCATCGCCTCACAGACAGGCAGAGGCATTTGCGAGGTGGCGGCGCTGTCGAGAAAGACAGTGCCCTGAAGGAAGGGGAAGTCGCGGGCGACCCGCTCTTCGGTGCTGAGGCTGGCGGACGTGCTAGACATGAGTATCGGCGCCAATCTAACAATCCCCACTAATCCTGTCAAGATTCGCCGATCTTCGCCGAGGCCCGCCTCGAGACGGCGGTATCTGGCAAGTTCACAATCCTGTAACATGACGCCTCGCCTGTCCCACATGTGCTCCTACTATGAGCCCTATTCTGAGTTCAAGACACCACCAGAACGGAGACTCACTCGACTATGTTCATCGGCACTTCCTCCCCCTTCCAGTCCCAGCCCACGGGTTTCGGCGCGCAGGGCGGATTCGGACTCCCCACCGGCCAGGCCCAGGGCGGATTCGCCAGCGGCGGACTCAACGCCAGCAACGGCATCTTTATGCAGGGCATGCAGATGATGCAGATGGCCCTGATGACCCAGATGATGACCATGATGAAAGAGATGCTCAGCATGATGGCGTCGGGCGCGGCCGCTCCTGGAACGGCCGCCTTCGGCGGCGCCAGCGGGTCGGGCAGCCCGGCCGGCTTCCTGGGAACGGGCGGAGCCTCAGCCGCCGGCGGCGCCGCTGGCACCGCCGCAGCGGGCGCCAAGGATGCGGGCGGCGGCTGGACCAACCCGGTGGGCGGTAACTATAAGGTCACCAGCGGCTTCGGCCCGCGCAAGGCTCCCACCGCCGGCGCCAGCACCGACCACAAAGGGGTCGACCTGGCCGCTCCCATCGGTACCCCCATCCTGGCCGCCAAGGCCGGCAAAGTCTCCATCTCTCAGGATCAAGCCACCGGCTACGGCAAGTGGATCGAAATCAAACATGACGACGGCACCAAGAGCCGCTACGGGCACCTGAACAGCCGCAACGTTCAGGTCGGCGCGACCGTCACCGCCGGTCAGCAGATCGGCACCATGGGCAGTACCGGAACCTCGACCGGCTCTCACCTGCACTTCGAAGTGTTCAACGCCCAGGGCCAGCAGGTCGACCCCGCCAAGTCGATGCGCCTGTAACCCTGACCCATCCGTCGGACGCGGGCCCGCGCGGGGGCGGCGAGGCCCGATGAGGCTCAT
>JAEXNA010000035.1 GCA_023447635.1 Vulcanimicrobiota bacterium
GGCTAGCTCAAAGAACGGCGGGCTCTATCTCGCCGATATGTGAGCTAGCGCCCGCGTGAAGCTCTGCAGCGAGCAGAAGGAGCCCGAGCGACCAGCGCTACATGTTCCGTCGGTACTGGCCACCGACCTGATAAAGAGCGCCCGACAGCTGCCCCAGCGTGCAGACCTTGCCGGCCTCCATCAGCGCCTCGAACAAGTTCTCGCCGGCGACCGCCGCCCGCTTCACCTGCTCTAACCGCTCGGGACCGCTCACCGCGTGAGACTTCCAGTACGCGTCACGAGCGCTGATGGCGTAGTCCTTCTCTTCGACCGTGGCGCGGATCACCTCGGCGGGGGTCAGAGTGGGCGAGCCTTGCGGGTCGAGGAAGGTGTTCACGCCGATGATCGGGAGCGTCCCCTGGTGCTTGAGCGTCTCGTAATACAGCGACTCTTCCTGGATCTTCGAGCGCTGGTACATCCGTTCCATCGCCCCCAGCACGCCGCCGCGCTCGGACAGCGAGCGGAACTCGTCGAGCACCGCCTTCTCGACCATATCCGTCAGCTCTTCCACGATGAACGAGCCCTGGGTCGGGTTCTCGTTCTTGGCCAGACCGAACTCCTTGTTGATGATCAGCTGGATCGCCAGAGCCCGACGCACGCTCTCTTCGGTGGGCGTGGTGATCGCCTCGTCGTAGGCGTTGGTGTGCAGCGAGTTGCAGTTGTCCTGCAGCGCCAGCAGCGCCTGCAGCGTGGTGCGGATATCGTTGAACGCGATCTCCTGAGCGTGCAGCGAACGGCCCGAGGTCTGAATGTGATACTTCAGCTTTTGCGAGCGGTCGTTGCCGCCGTATTTGTCCCGCATGGTGCGGGCCCAGATCCGGCGGGCCACCCGGCCGATCACCGTGTACTCCGGGTCCATCCCGTTCGAAAAGAAGAACGACAGGTTGGGAGCGAAATCGTCGATGTTCATCCCGCGCGACAGGTAGTACTCCACGAACGTGAAGCCGTTGGCCAGGGTGAACGCCAGTTGAGAGATCGGGTTGGCTCCCGCCTCGGCGATGTGATAGCCCGAGATCGAGACCGAATAGAAGTTGCGCACCTTCTGCTCGATGAAGTACTGCTGGATATCTCCCATCAGTCGCAGGGCAAAGTCGGTCGAGAAGATGCAGGTGTTCTGCGCCTGATCCTCTTTCAGGATGTCTGCCTGTACCGTGCCGCGCACCGCCGCCAAAGTCGCAGCTTTCAGACGTGCGTACACGTCGGCGGGCAAAACCTGGTCGCCCGACACGCCCAGCAGCATCAGACCGAGCCCATCGTTCCCCTCGGGCAGGTCGCCCTGATAGGTCGGCTGCGGAACGCCGCGCTCTTCGAAGATCCGCGCCAACTGGGCCCGCACTTCCTCTTCTTTGCCCTCGGCGCGAATCCACTTCTCGCACGACTGGTCAATCGCCGCGTTCAGGAAAAACGCCAGCAGCATAGGCGCCGGACCGTTGATGGTCATCGACACCGATGTCTTCGGGTCGCATAGGTCAAAACCAGAGTACAGCTTTTTGGCGTCGTCGAGATTGGCAATAGACACGCCGGAGTTGCCCACTTTGCCATAGATGTCGGGGCGCGCGTCGGGGTCCTCACCGTACAGCGTGACCGAGTCGAACGCCGTCGACAGACGCGCCGCCGGCAAACCGCGCGACAGATAGTGGAAGCGCCGGTTGGTCCGCTCCGGACCGCCTTCGCCGGCGAACATACGAGCCGGGTCTTCGTTCTCGCGCTTCAAAGGGAACACGCCGGCGGTGAACGGGAACTGCCCGGGAGGCCCCTCGCGCAGCAGCCAGATCAGCAAGTCGCCCCAGTCTTCATACTTGGGCAGCGCCACCTTGGGGATACGCAAGTGGGACAGCGTCTCCGAGACCAGGTCTAGCTCTAACACCTTCCCACGGACTTCATACTGGTACTTCGACGCCGCGTAGCGCTTTTTCGTGGCAGGCCACTCGGCCAGCAAGCGGCGGCACTCGGGGTGCAGGCGCGCTTCGAGATCTTCATACAGGCGCTGCAGTTCCGACAGGTACTCCGGCTCGCCCTCGATCCGCTCGGTCACCCGCACGGTGTCGCGATCGCCGGTCGGTTCGACCACGTCGAGACGCTTCTTGCCCACGTTGGCGCGCAGCGCCTCCAGAGTGCCGTGCAGCTGGTACATACGGCGGGCAATAGCCGACTGAGCCACCACGAAGCTGTCGCTGGCCTGGCATGTCTCGACGATCTCGGCCAGGTAGCGAGTCCGCTCGGGCGGGATGATCCAGAGCTTCTCGCTCTGCGTCTTGTCCTCGTCCGAGGCCAGCGCGAAGTCCGCTCCCGTCTTGCGGACCAGGGCCGCCATCACCGCGTGATAGAGCCGGTTCATCCCCGGGTCGTTGAACTGCGAGGCGATGGTGCCCATCACCGGCAGATCGTCTTCGGCCGTTGTGAAATCGTTATGATTGCGGCGCCACTGCTTGCGCACGTCGCGCAAGGCGTCCAAAGAGCCGCGTTTGTCGAACTTGTTGATCGCGATCAGGTCGGCGAAATCGAGCATGTCGATCTTCTCCAACTGGGTCGCCGCGCCGTATTCGGCCGTCATCAGGTACAGCGCGACGTCGGCGAATTCCGTGATCTCGGTGTCCGACTGTCCGATGCCCGACGTCTCCAACAGGATCAGATCGAATCCGGCCGCCTGACAGATATCCACCGAGTGTCCCACGTGGCGCGACAGCGCCAGATTCGACTGACGGGTGGCCAGCGAGCGCATGTAGACCCTGGGGTGGTCGATGGCGTTCATCCGGATCCGGTCGCCCAATAGCGCTCCCCCCGACTTCCGCTTCGAAGGGTCCACCGACAGCACGGCCACCGTCTTGTCCGGATAGTCGGCCAGATAGCGACGCACCAACTCGTCGACCAGGCTGGATTTTCCGGCTCCACCAGGCCCCGTGATCCCCAGCACAGGAGCCTTCACCTCGCGCTCAGGCAGCCGCGACCGCAGCGCCGTTCCCGCCTCGGGATGGTTCTCGGCGATGGTGATAAGAGCCGCCACCGACTCGACTTTGCGTTCGCTCAGACCGGCCAGGAACGGCTCGAAATCCGCCTCTCGCTTCTCGAAATCGCAGCGCTGCAGCAGGTCGTTGATCATCCCCTGCAGCCCCAGGCTGCGGCCGTCGTCCGGCGAGTAAAGGCGGGTCACGCCGTACTCGTGCAGTTCTTCGATCTCGCTGGGCAGAATCGTGCCTCCACCGCCGCCGAAAACCTCGATACGAGCCCCCGCCTGCCGGATCAGGTCGACCATGTACTTGAAGTACTCGACGTGACCGCCCTGGTAAGAGGTGATGGCGATCCCCTGCACGTCTTCCTGCAGGGCGCAGTTGACGATCTCGGCCACCGAGCGGTTGTGACCCAGATGGATCACCTCGGCTCCCGTGGATTGCATCAGCCGTCGCATAATGTTGATAGCGGCATCGTGGCCGTCGAAAAGCGAGGCGGCGCAGACCAGGCGCAGATGGTTCTGCGGGGTGTAATCAGATGGCGTGGTGCCCAAAACGAAAGTTCTCCTTAATTTCCTGTCGTCTCCCTTTCTTGCCTCGACCCTCCGCTCCCCTTCCTAGGACCCACGCGCACCTCGGCGAACGCCTGCAGCAGAATGTCCGACTCTCACCACACCGCCTCCGAACTCGAGCAGTTAGCCCTGGAGTTCGAGCAGGCCGGAAGCCTCTTACAGGCGCAGCGCTCGACCCTCCTGGGCCTGCTGCAGGGCTCCGAGGCAGCCCTCTCCTCTCCACCTTCCCCCCAGGGACTGCAGGGGGTGGAGGACGCCCTGCGGGCGCGGGACCTTCAGCTGCGGGGGTTGGAGGAGAAGATGGGAGGCCTGTTGGAGCGGGCCAAGCGCGCGGCCGGGACCAGTCAAAGGGAGCAGGCCCGGGCCGAGTCGCTGAATTCGGAGCGAACCCGCCTGTTAGAGCTGTTGGGAGCCGAGCAGGACCGCTCTTTGCTCGCCTCCGAGTCTGGCCGGCGGGCTGGGGACCGGCTGCACCAGGCCGAGCGAGAGCTGCAGACGCTGCGAGCCCAGAACGATCAGCGCTCGCTGCACCAGGAGGCGTTCGAGCAAGCTCATCGGACCGCGCTGGGAGAGCTGGAGACGCTGCGCCAGAGCCTGGACCTGGCCCGTCAGGAGCTGCTGACCCGAACCCAGCGCGGGGAAGCGGTAGAACGCTGGCTCGAGCAAGAGCGGCAGCGCGGCAACGAGCTGGAGAGCACGGCCCGGCTGGCCCAGGAGCGCGAAGGGAAGGCCAACGAGCACCTTCGTGGACTCGAGCTTCGACTGGTTCGGGTCGAGCTCGAGCGCGACAACGCGGTTCACGAAGCCCAGTCTCGACAAGCCGACACCGAGCGGGCCCAGGGCGAGCTGCAGCGTTTCCAGAGCGATACGGCCCAGCGGACATCAGCCCGGGAGCGCGAGCTGGCCGAGCTGAAGGCAGAGAACCTGCGCCTGCGTGCTCAGGCGGCCCGTCTGGTCCAGGTCGAGGACGAGCTACGTCAGCACGACGACATCGGAGCGGAACTCGAGCTGGAGCTGGGTCGGCGAAGGGCCCAGCTGACGGACCTTTCCGAGCAGCTGGCTCAGGCCTCCCGCTATGAGGCGGAGGCCTATCGCCTGGGTGTCGAGCTGGAGAGATATCGCCAGGAACAGATCGAACCTTCACCCGCGCCCTTGCCTGAAGGAGAAGCTCCTTCGAAACCTCTGATGGAATCCGAAGCGGACTTGGAGTCGTCGCCCGACTAAGGCGCTTCGCTCGAGGCGCTCTTCTCTTCTTCCGGCTCGAAGGGGGAGGGGGCGACCGGCTGCAGAGCGCCTTCGCGAGCGGTCGGTTCGACCTCTGCCGAAGGCTCGATGTTGGAGGCCTGAAGGGTGGAGGACTCGAGGTCAACGGACTGGAGCTCGACCGGCTCCAGCTCCAGCTCGAGCGAAGCTTCCTCCACCTCCTCGGCCTCCAGCTGCTCCTCGATCTGCTCGGCTCGAGCCAGCCGCCGGGACATCGAGTGCGCGGAACGGGCTGACGAGCGCAGGCGGATTGCCGAAGTGCGATACCAGGTCTCGAGTTCGGCCATCGCCCGGGCCGCCGCCGCCAGTTCCGCCGTTGGCAAGGAGCGCTCCGACGCCTCAGCAAGCTCGGCTTCCCGCTCAGAAAGCTGCTCCCGTAAGCGGGCGATCTCCGCCTCCAGGCGGTCCCGCTCCCCCTGGGCTTGCCGGGAGCGTCGAGCCTCATCTTCCCCCGCCAGGGCCAGCTGACGCTCGCTGTCTTCCCGCTGGAAACGCGCCTGCTTTAGCTCTTCCTCGCGGCGCTCGGCCTGCTCTTGCCAGTGGGCGGCCGATTCTTGCGCCTTCTGGCGCTCGGCCGTCTCGCGCTCTAACGCCTCTTCCCGCCAGGCCAGCTGCTGCTTGAGCGCATCCAGCCGGTTGCCCAGCATGCCGAGTTCCAGCTCGGACGCCTGCCGCTGTTCGAACCCTTCGCTGCGCGACAACTCGTGAGCCGCGCGCGCCTCGTCGAGCTGACTGCGCGAGGCTTCCAGCTCGCGACGCAGGCGGGCCAGCTCCAAACGGTTGGCTTCCAGCGTCGTCTCTTTACCCTGCAGAGCGCCCTCGGCCAGGCGCAGCTCGGCGCCCAGCGATTCCGCCGCAGCACGCAGCTGCTCTTGCTCGGCGCGCGAGGCGTTCAGCGATTCGGTGAGCTGGCGAATCTTTTCTCGGACTTTGTCTCCCGGGTTCAAGCGGTACGCTTTCTGAGCCCGCATAGGACGATCCTCCGGGACGGGGGCCGAGCGGCAGGGCGCCCGTGGAAGGGGGCCGAAAATCGACGGCCTCGTGGAGGCCAGGTCGTGATCTATCATCGGAAGCTGCAAACGGCGCTGCTTCGCGCCGGTCTCGCCAATCAGCAGCCGCCTCAGGGCGAGGCCTGGTCGGGCCTGCTGGCGGCTTTGAACGAAGAGTTCGAACAGGCCGAGTTGCGCCTCTTGCGCCAAAATTCGGCCCTGGAGGGGCGACGCCACGAGCTCGACGAGCTGCTGGCTGACCTGGCGGGCGAGCACTTCAAGCTTGAAGCCGTGCTCTCCGTCATCCCCGAGGCGCTGGCCGCGCTGGACGGGGAAGGGCGCTGCCTTTTCGCATCGCTGGCCTTCGAGCGCTGGCTGGGCTGGTCGCCCGCCCAGCTAGCCGCCGCTCCACCCCTGCAGCTGCTGCAGCCCCAGTGGGGAGGGGAGGCGCCACCCCTGCGCCAGCCGTTGAACCTACCAGGCCTCAAGGTGCGAGGGGGAGCCGGGGCCGAGGTCGTGGTCGACCTCTCTCTCCATCCCCGCTACTCCGGCGACCGCTTCCTGGGCTCGCTGCTACTCCTCCAGCCTCCCCTCCAGGCCGCCGCTCCCAGCGAAGAGGCGCCGGAAGAGCTGTTCGGAATGCGGGTGGCGCTGAGCGTGACGGACCCGGGTCGGCGCCAGGCGCTGCGCGAACAGTTGCGACAGCTTGGCGCCAACGTGTTAGAGCGGGAGGCGGGAGAGCTTCCCCGCCGCCTACTTCAAGCCACCATGCACGGAGTCGGTTTCGATGTGGTCCTACTTGATGGCGATCGTCTCGAGACGTTGGAAGCGGTGCGCTCGGAGCCAGCGCTGGCTGGACTTCCCCTGGTCGCCGTTCTGGAGGACGCCACCCTTCTCGAAGACGAGCGCTGGACCAGCAGCCTGGTCATGCCGAGTGTGGTGGAAGAGCTGGCCGAGACCCTGCTCGAGGCGATGGCGCCCCCTCCCGCCACCTCGGCGTACCCCGCCGTCGAGGCGCCCGTGTCGCTCTCGGTGCTGGTGGTCGAAGATGAGCCGATCAACCGTATGATGGTCGAGGAGGCCGTGCGCACTTTCGGCAGCTGGCCCTACGCCGTGGCCTCGGCAGAAGAGGCCCAGGTTTTGCTGCAGCAGCGCAACTTTGACGTGGTGATCAGCGACTGGGTCATGCCGCAGATGTCAGGGCCGGACCTGTGTCGCTGGCTCCGAGAAGCGGCCGAGCCTGGTCATCATACCTATTTCCTACTCTTGTCGGGGAAGACGGAAAGCGACGAGGTGGCGGCCGAAGTGGCCGCCTGCGGCGCTGAGGACTATCTGGTCAAGCCGCTCAATCCCGCCCAGCTCGAGCGACGTCTGCAGTTAGCTGGCAGGTTGGCCGGCCAGCAGGCGGCCCTACGTCAGTTGGCGGGCTCGCCCGGAGGGGCGGCGCTCTGAGTCCCCAGGAACCGCTCGACCCGGATCTCCTGGAACGCGCCGAACTGCTCGAGCTAGAGCTGGTGCAGACCCGACTGGCGCTGGAGGTGCGAGGCGACGAGTTGCAGCGTCTACGCCAGCGCCTGGCCGACAGCGAGCGTCGTTCGGCGCGGGCCGAAGGGCTGGAGCTGGAGGTTGCCCGGGCCCGTCGCGAGGCCGAGGCCAAGGAGCGCGATCGCGACCGACTGGCCCAGCGGCTGTCCGAGAGCCAGACCGTGGCCTCCCGCAGCGAAGCGCTGCAGCGCGAGCTGAACCAGCGTGAAGAGCAGCTTCGTGAGCTGACCGCCCGCCAGGAGAAGCAGCGGTCTGGCCGGCTCGAGCTCGAGGGCAGGGCGGCCCGCGGAGAGGTTTTGCAGGTCAGGGTCGACGAGCTGGCCGAGGCCCGCGAGAGCGCTCTGAAAGAACTCGAGCAGCTGCGCCTGAGACTGAGCGAAGCTCGGGAACAGCTTCTTTTGGAGTCGCTGGGACGACAGCACGGCGAAACTCTCCAGGAGCGTCTCGACGAGGCGAAAGAGGCGCTGCGCTTGCGCGCTGACGAGCTGGTCGAGCGCCATCGCCGGATCGACCTGCTCGAGCGCCAGCTCGAAGACGAGCGCGACACCTCGCAGCAGAGCCGTCTACGCCTGGCCGGACAAGAGCAGCTGAACGGTTGGCTTTCCCAGCGGCTGGACGCGGTGGAAGGGCGGGCAGCCCGGGCCGACGTGCTGGAACTGCGGCTGCTCGACCTGGAGCGCGACCTGGACCAGGCCCGCCAGGGGGTCGAGCGGGAGCGAGCCGCCCTGGCCCAGACCCGCGAGAGTTGGCGGGAGGCCGAGGCCGCTCGAACGGTCGCTGAGCAGCAGGCCGAGCTGTCCGGTTTAGGGTTGGCTCGGGCCGAGCAGCGCCTGGATCTGTTAGAGGCGAGGCTGGAGCTTAGTCGCGCGGCAGCGCACGATAAGGCGTCCGCGCTCGATGAACTGACAGTGCAGCTCAAGGCCGGCGAAGCGCTGGCCGGTAGCCGCGAACAAGAGTTGCAGCGTCTGGCCACGGCCCTTCAGGAAGCCAGAGCCGAGCTGGCGCGATGGCGAGAGACGGCGACTGGTCTGGAAGCGCGGCTGGCTCAGGCCGAAGCGGCCGACCAGGTACGAGAGCTGAGCGCCGAGCTGCAGTCGGCGCGTCTTGAGTTAGAGCGCCAGAAGGGGGCGGTCCAGGGGTTGGAGGACGAGGCCGCCGGTCGGCGCGAGGCTTTACAGCTGTTAGAACTGGCCCGCCAGCGGGCCAGTGGGCTGGAGCTCGAAATCAGCGGACTGCGCAGCGGGGCGGCCCGCAGCGGCGCGCAGCTCGAGCAGCTGCAGGCCGAGCTGCGGTCGCAGAGCGGTCTCCGCGAGATGTTCGAGCAGCGGCTGCAGGATGCGTTCACCGATCTTCAGCGCACGGTGGAACGTTACCAAACGAGCGAAGCCCAGCTGGAAGAGGCGAGGGCTCAGGCCATCGAGGTCAACGAGCAGCGGACCCTGTCCGAGCAAGGGCGCGAGCAGGCCGAGCAGCACCTCAGAGATACTCGCGAGTCGTTGCGGACCAGCGAACAGCAGTTGGCCCAACTCCAGGCCGAGCGCGAAAAATGGGAGTCCGAGCGGGCCCATAGTCTGGGCGAAGGCGGCCCCGACCGCAGCGAGCAGCTGCGGGTCCTGGCCGGCTACTACGAGCAGGCGCGCCAGTCCGTGGCTGGGCTAGGAGCTCAGCTGCAGGAGCGATCGCGAGAGCTCGAAGAGTCGCGCGCCCAGCTGGCCGAATCGCAGGAGCAGCTGCAGGGGAAAAGCTGGCAGGTGATGGCGCTGCAAAGCCACCTGGACCGCCTGCTTCTCAATCTGCGACAGGCCGAGGAGGACCGAGCCAGGCTGCTCACCGCCGCAGGGTCAGCTAAGGAGTCGGCGAGCGGGCAGAGCGCGGCCGACGACGAAGGGCAGCTTCAGCAGCTGCAGTCTCGGCTCGAGCTGCTGCAGGGCCAGTTAAAGGAAGCTCGACAAGCCCGCCTCGGGCTCGAGCAGACCTTGAGCGAGCTGGAAGCCGGGGCCGAGACCTCCGAGGGTGAAGCGTCGGAGGGTGTCGGCGAAGTCGACCTGGAGACTCGGGCCAGAGTGGCCGAATCCCGAGCCCGCGCCTTGAAGCTGGCGCTGGCCGACCGCGAACGGCGGCTGGCGGCCGTGCGAGATCAGCTGGCCGAGCGGGAGGGGCTGGGCCAACGTCTGGCCGCGGCCGAGCGCGAGGTCGAACGGCTGCAGGCCACCCTGGAAGTCGCCTGGGATGCCGCCGAGTCGGCTCGAGATCTGGTCGCCGAGGAGTCGCCCGCCGAACCTACCGAGGAGGCGGAGCCAGAGCTTCTCTGGAGCTGGAGTTCCCGGGAGGGACGCCCTCCAGCCCGACAGGTGGACGGCTTCCGCCCCTGGCGGGGTAGCCTGTCCTAGTGCTAGCCCTAACCCTAACCCTGACCCCTGCCTCTTAGCCCGCCAGCACCTGGTTGAGCAGCTCGATCTTCTGAGCATCCTCGCGCAGGGTTCCCCAGCAGAGACAGATGCCCGCGGTGGCCGAATCGACCCTGGAAACCGCTACCATCAGCACCGCGTTGGTGCGCTGGCCGTTGTACTGAAGCTCCAGGACCACAGGTCGGACGTTGCCGGCCCGAAGCTGGGCGTCTTCCCGCGCTCGGAAGACGATGCTGTCGCCGTCGATCCCCATGGCCTGAACGGGAACCGGGTCGTACTGCACCGGCTGAGGCAGCGGGGGGGGCGGCGGCGCCATGCTGTCGAAGGTCAACGCCATCGGTGGCGTGCTGAAGTGAGCCGGCTCGGGCGGTCTTGGGGCGGCCGGCGGAGCGGCGTAGCCGCCAACCGAAGGGGGATAGCCGGGCGGCGCGCCGGCCGGATCTTGAACAGGGGCTACCGGAACGTTGGGAACGGTGGGATAACCGCCCGAGGCGGCGGCGTAGCCCGGCGGGGCCTGAGGAGGCTCGGGGGTCGCCAGGGGCTGGGGAGCGTTCGCCTGGCTGGGATAGCTGCCGGAAGCCCCGGCGTAGCCCGGAACGGGGGGCGCTGGGTAGGGCTGAGCTGCGGAGGGCGGCGCGGCGGGATAGCCCCCGGAAGGGGGATAGCCCGCTGGAGGAGGAGTCGGATAGCCGCCCGACGCTGCGGCCGAGCCAGGGTAGCCCGCGGCCGGAGCGGCCGGTGCGGGGTATCCGCCCGAACCCGCGGCCGAGCCGGGATAGCCAGCCGGGGCCGCCGTCGCAGGGTAGGCCGCAGCCGGCTGGACCGGGGCCGGGGGGGCCTGCTGAGGAGCAGGGGAGGCCGGTCGCTGAGAGGAGGGAGGCGGCGGTGGAGGCGGAGGAGCGCTGGGGCCCGTTCCCGCGGGGCGCGGCTGTTCGGCCCGGGACGGCCCGACGTCGCCCAGCGCTCGGGACATAAGAGATGAGCCCTCTTTGGCCAGCAGATGGTCGTAAAACTTATCCCAGGCCGCGTGGGTTTCCGGATGCTGTTGAGTGAACGCTACGCCCAGGCGGGATTTGGCGTTACGACTTCCGGTCCCCTCGTAGTCCTCGACGCAGCGGATACAGACCGCCTGCATAGTGAGCTCGGGAAAGCCCACGATATCAAGGTCGAAGGTCAGGTTCAGGTAGCTTCCGGGAGCAATCACGCCATCGCAGATCAGCTGCACCCCGCTCCGGCTGACATCACAGGTAATGGCGTGAAAGTTGGGCAGCTGTTTCGAGAGGATACGCACGATGGTCTCGATGCGGCGGGAGCCGCGTCGACAGGCCCCGGCGATCCCCGCATAGGTGAGCTGCTTCATCAGTTCCAGCCGCTTGCGGTTGTCGAGCTGCACGCCACCGGTGCACAGATAGCCGTCGGCCGTGGTCTCGCAGGTGGCCACCACGACGGGAACCTGGGGCGTCTCCAGACGCCCACCGATAGTCAACAGTAGTTGGACTTTGGTGGATTTTCCGGGGCTGTACTTTTCCGAGCAGCGGAACGACAGCGCCCCATCATGAAAGGACACCGGCACGACTTGCTCGGTTTTACCAAAGCCAAACATCTAGCCCGTACTTTCCCGGACCGGCCCTCGGGCCCCTTTTGCCGAGGCCGGAGAAAAGACGAATTTCTGACGTTGGCGCTCCAAAAGGAACCGCCTGAGGGCCACCGAGCCGACGTTTTTCTCAGCCGATGTCGATCAGGGCGTCTGGACCAGGGTAATGACGTGTTCTTGAAGCAGCGGAGCCAGGGCGGCCGGATCGAAGCGCGAGGACTCGACGCCTTCGGGATGTTCATAGAACACTTCCATCGCCTGCAGCGATTCGCCGCTCTCCAGCCAGGAGCCGAGCGGCTGCCACCAGCGATGCCCCTCGTTCCAGCGGAAGAAGGCTCGCTGCCGCCCTTCGGTCCAGAGCACAGCTTCGAGCGCCGGATTCACCCGATACCGCACGGACTGCCCCAGCGAGCGAAGCGAGGCAAGCCAGGACTCCACGAACGGCGAAGCGGACCGGTCCGGGTAGAGGCAGGGCCGCTCGATGCGCCAGGGGTGGGCGCTGGGGAACAGGTAGACCATGCTGTTGGTGATCCCGCTCAGACCGACCGACTCGTAGCCGTCCATCCAGCGGTCGAAGCAGTCGCCGAAGCCTTCCTCGGGGCCTGGAGTCATCTGGCCGAAGACGTAGGAGGGGAGGGTCCAGCGATGGGTGGCCAGATCGATCATCCCCCAGGAGCCGTGACCCTCCAGCCAGCTTTCGCAGCGCTGGAAAAACGTGCTGTCGTGGAAGGTCGGCACGTTGGTGGCCATGGCAAAGACTCCGTCGCCGGTCAGCCGGTGCGGCAGACCGCGCACGATCTTTTCTGTCACCTCTTCTCCGCTAAGGCCGCCTCCGCGGCAAAGCGACAGCGTCTCGGGGGTCGGCACGAAGGGCGGATTGGCGGTGATCAGTTCGAAGCGGAACGGCTCTTCCCAACCCAGCCGCTCGGTGCTCACGTTGGTGTAGCAGTCGCTTTCCAGGAAAGTCGTGTTCTCCAGCCGGTTCAGCTGCGCGTTGAAGCGGGAGACGTCAAGGGCGCGCGGATTGATGTCCAGACCGACCGAGTGCCCTGCGTGGCGCGCGGCCAGCACCGCGTGCACGCCCGAACCCGTGCAGTGGTCCAGGGCGCGGTTCACCGCCGTGCGGGGCGCCAGGCGCGCCAGAGTGTGGCTGTCGCTGCCCAGCATGTAGACCTGATTGGAGTGGTTAGGGTTGCTGACGTAGCCGTCGGTGAGCAGAAACGAGCCGAGCAAGGGGTACAAGAAGTAGCGGAAGTGCAGCTTGCCGCCCAGCTTCCCGACCAGCTTCAGGCGGCGCATCAGCTTGACGGCGTCGCGCCCCAGCAGGGTCGAAAGCTCGTCTTCGGAGACGGACTCCTCGGCCAGAAAAAACGCGGCCAATCCAGCGCAAGGGTCGCTGGCTTTCAGCTTGCGGCAGTTTCGCACGTGGGCCGGCCAGGCTGCCAGGTTGCGGGTCGAGTGGTCGGGGGTTCCCATGCCTCGGGACACGCCCTCTTCGGTGTAGCCGTAGTCGCGAAGCTTATCTGCCAGGTCCCAAAGAACGGGCCATTCCTCGGCGCTGGGCTGGCCTAACGGGCGCACGCTTTGCGGGCTCGCCAGAGCCCCCCCGATGTTTGTCATGTTCCTCCCAAGGACGGAATCCCGGACGCCCGGGTTCGCAAAGGTTTCGAGATCGAGATCAGCCGTTGCTCGAGGTCAGCGTGAAAGTGCGACCGTCGGCGCTCTGGCAGTCCCAGGAGATCTCGATCGGACCACGGTCAGCCGGCTCTAGCCCCTCTCGGGTGACCCACTGATCGCGAATCTCGGCATCGAGTTCGACCTGAGACTTGCCGTTGCCTCCGGCCTCCACCGCCACCGGCTGTTCCAGCACCCGGTCGTAGTTACGCGCCGCCTCGCCCTGGCGACAGACCAGGCGGACGTGATAGCCGGTAACCTTGACCGCTTGCTCCGAGGGGTTCGCGAAGGCGAAGTTCGAGACCAGCGCTCCGATGCCGCCGAAGAAGTTGCGCTGGATCTCGATGGTGAACGACCCACGCATTCCGCTGGTGTCCGGGGCCGAGACGGCGACCCCGCCTTTGCGCAGCCATGGTTCGAGATAGGGGGAGGCGTGGGCCGGTAGGGAGGCCACCAGGCGACCGGCCGTTTCCGGCGCATAACTGGGAAGAAAGAGCAGTCCCACCACGGTCACCACGGCGAACAGGAAAGCTAGACCGGCCCGCGTGTGGCTGCGGTCTTTCTCCCGCACGAAGGCGGCCAGGTTCAGCGAGGTGGCGACCAGACCCAGAACGCTGGCCACGAGACTAACGACGGCAATTCCCGACATGGGGCCAGCATACTCTCACGGTAGGCAATGTCAACGACCAGGGCCTGTGGATATTCTGCTCTTCGAGCTACGCAATGTACATTTTCGTCCTCAGGAAGTGAGATTTTTCGCCTAATACCGAGTGTATTTCAGATAAAATATCGCTTTCTGAGGGCGGAAATGGACGAGCGTGGCGACGGAGGGCAGAATGTCCATAGGCCCTCATGAAAATTTTTCTGCCCCTCTAGCCTGGCTCCCGCCCTTTAGGCTAAACTGCCGAACCCGGACCACGGGTCCGGAAGTCCCTTCCCAGGAGAGTCAAGCGATGTCGGATATCATGTATGGACCCGGGCCTACTCCCGGCACGGTCAAGGCGCCCTCGGGAGAGGTCCTGACTCCGCCCTCCGACTGGGCTCTCTTGCCCCCCGGCGACGCCGGCTTGACCCGCCGCGTGAAGGCGGCCGGCCCACACTGGGTGGTCGCCGAGAAGAAGGGTCGCAAGGTGTTCTCGAAAGGGGTCTGGGCGGACGGAGCCGTGATAGCCCGTCTCAAGGCCGAGCGCGAGGTCGAGCAGGCCAGCGACGGCTACGTTCGCAAACTCGAAGCGGGCGCTCGCCGTCGAGAAAAAGTGCAGGCCGAGTACGTGGAAGACTTTCATGGCGCCGTCATGGCGTTCCTCGCCTTTCCCCCCGTGCACGCCGACCTGGCTGCCCGGATGGCCCGCCAGATCACCGACCACGCCACTCCGGTAGGCAGCGGAACGGTGGCCCGTACCCAGCGGATTCCGGTCGAAGAGCGGGCCGAAGCCGCCGTCATCGCCTGGATGCGCCACCAGACCACCGGGTATGACGACATGGTGATTCCGAGAGTCAAGGGCAAGCGTCGGGAGGTGCGCCGCATGCTGGCCAAGCGATCGGGCCAGCTTTTGGCCCGCTACCGCCGGGGCGAGGCCGCCGAGTCCGGCTGTCCCCTCCAACAGGCGCTGGTAGGGGTTACCACCCAGGTATAGCACCCCTGGCTCCGCCCGGAGCCCGCTGCCAAAGCCGGTGGGCGGCTACACTGAAAGGGAAGACGAGTCGCTCTCTGCCCCCTCCGGGCGAGGCAGGAGAGGAAAGGAGTCCACCCATGACTGTCCATCCGTACAAAATTTTCCCCATCGCCCTGCTCACCGCCGGTCTGCCACTGAACGGCCCGGCGAACGCGCAGGCGCAAGCGCCGCTTAGTTCGACTCAGGCGCAGAGCCGGGTCAGCGTGCTTTCCAAAGCTGGCGCCCCCACGGCCCGACCCAACGTCCCGGTGCGTTACGTGCGCCCGCCTAACGGGGCGAATCTCAACTATAACTACTACTACGGCTGGGGCTACGGAGCCGGCTACGGCTATGGTTATGGCTACGACGCCTACCCGGCTCGGGGGACCGAGCGGAGCTTTTCGGTTCGCGACTCCTCTTCTGACGGCACTCTACCGACCTACGATACGCGACCCCGAGAGTCCGAACGTAAGTCCGACAGCTTCGTGAACTATTAGGAGGTCGGAGTGAGTACCCATCGTCAAGGCGCCCTGCTGAAATGGAACTGGGCCTCGGGAACGGCCGTCGGCCGGGTCAAGGAGAGCTTCACCAGCAAGGTGACCCGAACCATCAAGGGCAGGAGCATCACCCGCAACGCGACCCCGGATCAGCCGGCCTATCTGATGGAGACGCCTTCGGGCGATCAGGCGCTGAAGTCGCACTCGGAGCTCAGCGTTGCCGGCAAGACAGCTCTGTTGGGCGAGGCCCGAAAGCAGAAGGTCGAGGGCCGATCGACTATGAGCGCGGCCCAGCTGGAAAAGGCTCTCTTTTAGACTCCTTCCGCAACGGCCTGGGGGGAGCGACGGCGCAGGCAAACGAAGGCGCGGCCCATGCGTCAGATGTTTGCCTCCGCTTTGCTCGCCCTCATGGCCGTCGTTCCGCCTGCCCTGGCTCAGGATGACCCCTCCTTGTTGCCCCCGCGCGACTTGCCTCGGGCCGAGGAGATGCAGCGACGGGCCGCCGACTGGCGCAACGGAGCCGTGGTGTACCAGATCATCGTCGACCGCTTCGCACCGCCCGCCGATCTCAAGGGCAAGCGCTCCCGCTATAGCACGCCCCGCAGGCTGCGCTCCTGGAAGGAGACGCCAAAGAAGGGCACCTATCTGGAGGACGCCCAGGTCTGGTCCCACGAGGTCGATTTCTGGGGCGGCGACCTGGCCTCGCTGCAAGGGAAGCTGGACTACCTGGAAGGCCTGGGCGTCGACGTGGTTTACCTGAACCCGATTTTCGAATCGCTGACCAACCACAAGTACGACGCCTGGGACTACCACACCGTTGACCCGGTCTACGGGACGCGCGCCGATCTCAAGGCGCTGGCCGATAGCCTGCACGGGCGCGGCATGAAGCTGGTGCTCGACGGCGTGTTCAACCATATGGGGCGGAAGAGCCCTCACTTCAAAGAAGCGCTGGCCGATCCCAAGAACCCCTGGCACGAGTTCTTCGTCTGGCGCTCCGACGACCCGAAGCTTCCCGTGACCTGGCTCGACGTGGACAACCTGCCCGAGCTCAACATCGAGAATCCGAAGGTGCAGGACTACATCTACGCCCGTCCCGACTCGGTCGTACAGTCGTATATGCTCAACGAGGGGGTCGACGGTTGGCGACTCGACGTGGCCTTCGACCTGGGCTTCAAGTACCTTAAAGAGTTGACCGACGCGGCCCACGGCGCCAAACCTGGCAGTCTGATCGTCGGCGAGATCTGGAACTACCCCGAGGACTGGTACCCTTCCGTAGACGGGGTGATGAATATGCACGGCCGCGCCATGCTGCTGAAGATGCTCGACGGCACCCTGCCCGGGCCGCTGGCCTCTTCGATGTGGGAAACCATGGTGGAAGAAGCCGGCTACGATCATCTGCTCAAAGCCTGGATCGTGATGGATAACCACGACACCGACCGCCTGAACCGTATCCTGAAGCAGCCCTGGCAGGTCGAGATGGCTCGCGTCCTGCAGTTCACTCTGCCCGGTAGCGTGTGCCTGTACTACGGCAGCGAAGTGGGAATGGAGGGGGGAGAAGACCCGGAGAACCGGGCCCCTATGCGCTGGGACCTGGTGCAGGAGGGTAACCCCTTGCTGCAGCTGCATCGCAAGCTGCTGAAGCTGCGCCAGGAACAGCCCGCCCTGCGGATCGGAGACTTCCGTCGCCTGCACAGTCAGAAGCTGTTCGCCTTCCTGCGCCGCACCGTTTCGGCCAAGGAGACCCTGGTGATCCTGGCTAACCCTACGGACCAGCCGGTGCGCGAGTTCGTGCAGCTTCGGGAGGGCAAACTGCAGGACGTCACCCCGATGCGCGACCTGCTGGGAAGCAAGGTCGCTCCTACCGTATTCGGCGGATTTATAGACGTCGAGGTCCCGGCGCATTCTACCGTGGTGCTGCAGCCCGACACCTCGACCTATCCCAAGGGCTACAAGCGCTACGATCGCCTGCCTTGACCTCTTTCGCGCCTCTTGAACTTGGCCGCGGGGTCGTTGTGGCTCCCGGCGCGCCCACGCCTTCGCCCTGGGCAGACGCCGCCCGGCTGAAGGTGGACGCCTCGACCTGGGAACAGCCTGGGGAGACGCTGGCCCAACTTCACCAGCACTGGGCGACCCGTCTACCTGTGGTGGTCGAACTGGGAGTCTCTGCGGACCAGCTGCGCGAGCCCGAGTCGCTGCAGGTCGAGCCGTTTACTCTGGATCCGAGCTTCGAGTTCTCTCGCGAGCGGCTGCATTTTCTGATCTGGGCCAACAACTACGACGCCACCAGGGGCGAGCCGATCTGGTGGCACGCCCGGCTGGCCCAGCGGCTGGGCTGTGCCCTTCATGCCGAGGCCGAGGTCGAACTGGACGGGCAGCCGCTCTGGTGCGACGGCGGGCCCCGAGGGAACGTCCCGTTCCCTGTTCTGCATCGAGAGAGCATCGAGTCCCGTATCCTGGTCAGGACCCTCCCGTTGAACCGGGACCCCTCCGATGCCACTCTCGACCCGGAGCAGAAGGCGGCCGTGACGGCCACCGGAACGGCTTTCCGAGTGCTGGCGCCGGCCGGATCAGGTAAGACCCGAGTCCTGACCGGCCGTTTCCGCCATCTTCTGGAGAGCGGCTTCGAACCCGGCCGAGTCTGCGCCCTAGCCTACAACAAGCGGGCCGCCGGCGAGATGGTCGAGCGTCTGGCCGTGGGCGGGCGCTCGGTACGAACTCTGCACTCCCTGGGCTACGGCCTGTTGAAGCGGTATCTCCCCGGGCTAGGAGTGGCCGGACCCCATCAGGTGCGCTCGTTCTTGCGCGACTTCGTCCGCTTCGCCCCCCAGGTCAACGCCGATCCGATGGCGCCCTACCTGGAAGCGTTGGGCGCGGTGCGGCTGGGGCTGCGGTCGCCGGAAGAGGTCGAGGCCGAGCGGGACGACATCCCCGGCTTTGCCGCTGCCTTCCCACGCTATCGCCGTCGTCTGGCGCAGGCGAATCTGGTAGACCACGACGAGCAGATCTACAGCTGTATCGAACTGCTGCTGGCTAACCCCACGGCGCGTAAGCTCGCTCAACTGGCGGCAACCCACCTGCTGGTCGACGAGTTTCAGGACCTGACCCCCGCCTTCTTGCTGATGATCCGTCTGCTCTCGGCGCCCGGCTACCAGACTTTTGGGGTGGGCGACGACGATCAGGTGATCTACGGTTACAGCGGGGCCAGTCCGGACTATCTGGTCCACTTCGATCGCTATTTTCCCCAGGCTAACGGCCATCTGCTCCTGACCAACTATCGCTGCCCGGGCAGCGTGGTGGCGGCAGCTACCAATCTGCTATCGCACAACACGACGCGGGTGGTCAAAGATATCCGGGCCCGACACGAAGAGACGCACGGGCTGGAGGTGACCCAGGCCCCTAACCTGGAGTGGCCTCAGCGCGCCCTGCTGCAGATCCAGGCCTGGGCCGAGCAGCGCCCGCTGAGCGAGATCGCCGTGCTGGCCAGAGTCAACGCATTGCTAATGCCACTCCAGGTGTTGCTCCAACAACAAGGGATCGGGCACTCCAAGGTGGTCGACGAGTCGGTGCTGGAGCGGACCGGGATTCGCTCGGCGCTGGCCTACTGGCGTCTTTGCACAGGACCCGAGGGGTGGGAGGGGGACGACCTTCGCGACGCCTTGCGCCGCCCCAATCGCATGCTCAAGCGTGAGATCATCGAGGCGGCCAGCCGCTGTCGCAACGGGCTGGCGCTACAGCGCTACGCCAGCAAATTGGATCCCTGGCCGGCCTCGCAGCTGGAGGAGTTCATGCACGACCTGACCCTGCTCAGCGGTCGGGCCCGTCGTGGCGCGCAGCCGTTTTTCCAGGCTTTGCGTCAGGAGACGGCGTTCACCAGCGCGCTCGATTCGCTGGACAAGAGCGGGCTGGGGGCGGCTGGGAGCAGTCACCGCGACGACCTGCTGGCTTTAGAAAGTCTGGCCGCTCAGGCGCCGCCGGGGGAGGAGTTCGAAGGCTGGCTGCGCGACTGGTTGCGTCAGGAGCCGACCGAGCCGGGGGAAGGCGGAGAGGTGCGACTCTCTTCCGTGCATCGGGTGAAGGGGTTGGAGTGGCCGCTGGTGCTGCTTTACGGCGTAGACGACGGACTGTTCCCGCACCGCCTGTCCGAGGACAAGGAAGAGGAGCGGCGGATTTTTCACGTCGCTCTGACGCGGGCTCGAGAGACTTGCGTCCTGCTGACCTCGGCTTCGGGCGTCTCGCCTTTCGTGGCGGAGCTGATGCGCTGCAAAGAGCCGCCGGCACCCAAGAAGAAAAAGAGCAAGAAGAAGAAAAAGGCCGCTAGCCGCTAGGGGCGCTGCCGGAAACCCCGTTGACATATAGCGACGTATATTTTGGGCAGGCGGAACTGGGCGATCGAGGTAATATCGGGAATATTTTCGATGAATCGACCCGTTTCGCATGCACAATAATAGACGAGCTAGATGTCGGCGGGCTTTCCGGTTGCTCCCCTAGGAGCGGGTGACGATGGCCAGCACCGCCGTGCCGAACTCTTGCACCCGCCACGGCTCGAGCCCCTCGGTACGAGAAAGCTCCTCGGTGGTGCGCGGCTGGTCCTTGGCAATCCGCTTGAGCTGCCGGTTCGAAAGCACCCTCTCTGGCGGGACCTCTTTGCGGCGACTCTCCTCGTTACGCCACTCGCGCAGCCGCTCGAACAGCTCTTCTTCTCCCGGGGCGAGACCACCGAACCGCTTCTTGCCCAGCTCGGGGAAAGAGATCGGCTTCTGATCTCGAGCCTTACCCAGGACATCGATCAGCTCCTGAGCGTTGTCGCTGAGGAACGGGCTCTTGGCCCAGGACCGAAGGTCGGCCGCGACGGTGAACTTCTTTCGGGCCAGCGCCAGCAAGAGGCCGTTGCCGACCACTCGGAACAACGCCAGGTCTTCCCGCGAGGCCAACCGGTCTCGCCAGCCGTAGAGCGCCGCGAGAGCCGTCCGCTGGGGCGGAGTCAGCTCCCTGGCCCCCTTGATCTTGGCCCAGCCGTCCGGATCCCATTCCTTCTTGCGTACCTCGAACCGCTCCAGCGAAACGAACGCCTGCTCGGCCTCGATCCCCAACCCTTTGGCCTGAAGCTCCGTTGCCAGAAGATCGGCCAGAGCGTTGAGATGCAGCGTGTCCTCGCGTGCATACGCCACCTGCTCTTGCGGCAGCGGGCGAAGCCGCCAGTCCGACCTCTGCTGGTCCTTACTCAGGACCAGCCCGAAGTAGATCTCGACCAGGCCCGCCAGACTCTTGCTCTCGAGTTCAAGCAAGCGGGAGGCCAGATGGGTATCGAAGAGGTTGCGAAACGTCACGCCGCGTCCCCGGAAATAAGGCACATCGTTCTCCCCCGCGTGGACCACCTTGCGGATCGCCGGGTCCGTGGTCACCTTATTGAGAGGGGTGAGGTCTTCGAGAGCCAGGCTATCCACCAGATAGTCGGTCTCGCCGGCCGAGATCTGCACCAGGCACAGCTTGGTGTGATAAACGAAGTAAGAATCCATCTCGGCGTCAAAGGCGACGGAGGCGTGACGCGCCATCTCTTCTACGGCCGCTTCCAAATCGGGCGCGGTGTCGACCCAGACCAGTTTTCTCATGCTCTATGGGTTGCACAAGCCTGGTTGACAACCCTCCACTGTCTGCTATAATGCGCGAGTCTCGGAACTCACCGCGAAAGCGGCGAAGGACGAAACACCAACCATCTTGCGAGGGTGGCGGAATTGGTAGACGCGCACGGTTGAGGGCCGTGTGGAGCAATCTGTGAGGGTTCGAGTCCCTCCCCCCGCACCAAAACGAAAAGACGGCGCCTTCCTTAGCGGGGGCGCCGTTTTTCGTCTTTCCGCTCGAGTCGCGCAGGTGGCGGGACCGCCGCGAGTCGAAACCTGGAGCCTATATGTCCGACACCCTCCCCGACAACAACACCGACGGTCAGAACCAGTGGCGCCTGCTACTGGAAGTCGGCGCCTCTTTCAACTCCTCGCTGGATTTCCAGCACGTGCTAGATAACGTGATGGATAAGGTTATCGAGGTATTCGGAGCCGAACGCGGCTGCCTCTTCCTCAAAGACGAAGCGGGAGCGCCGAACCTGGTCTGCGCCCGCGGGATGGACAAGAACACCATCGACCAAGAAGACTTTGCTACCTCGCGGAGCGTGCTCGACAAAGTCATGGCCTCGGGCGAGCCGCTGGTCGCCTCGAACGCCTCGCTCGACCCCCGCTTCGACGCCTTCGGCTCGGTCTCGTTTCACGCACTTCGATCGATTATGGCCGTGCCGGTCATCTTCCGTGGGGAAACGACCGGCCTGATCTACGTGGATAACCGGATTCACACCGGTGTCTTTAACGCCAACCAGGTGGACCTGCTGACCATGATCGCCAATCAGGCTGCCGGCGCCATCGAAAACGCCCGCCTCTACGAGACCCGCAAGCAGATCATTCTGGTCCTGGCCAATGCCATCGAAGCCAAAGACCTTTACACCCGTGGCCACATCGAGCGAGTCTGCAATATCTCGGTGGACATCGGCAAAGAGCTGCAGATGTCGCCCACCGACCTGCACGACCTGGAGATGGCAAGCTTTCTGCACGATGCCGGCAAAATCGGGGTGCCCGACGCGGTCTTGCAAAAGGCCGGAAAGCTCAACGAGGAAGAGCGAGAGCAGATGGAGCGCCACGCCGTCCTGGGCGAGGCGCTGGTCCTGCCGATCGATATACCGACGCGAGTCAAAAAGTCGATTCGTCAACACCAGGAGCGCTACGACGGCGACGGCTATCCCGACCAACTCAAAGGCGAAGAGATTCACATCTTCGCCCGTATCATCGCCGTCGCCGACACCTGGGACGCCATGACCAGCGATCGGGTCTACCGCAAAGCGCTGGGTCGAGAGGTTGCCCTCGAAGAGCTACGACGGGCCGCCGGAAAACAGCTGGACCCTACCATCGTGGATGCCTTTGTTCGCCTGGAGGAAAGACAGTTCCAGGAAGCGCAGGCCCCTGTCACGTGAGCCATCCCACCCCTCCCCCCTCGCACCGTCACCCCTCTTCCCTGTGGGAAGGGTTCTGGGGTATACAGCTCCTTCATGCCGGCCAAAGCCTGGGCCTGTTCGAGGCGCTGGCCGAACCGTTGGGCTCGGCCGAACTCGCCGAGAAGCTTCACCTCGAGCCTCGCTACACCGAGAACTGGTGTGTCGCCGCCGTCGCCTGCGGTCTGCTGAGCCAACAGGACACTCGTTTCCAGACGCCGCCGGACTTGCGCGACTGGCTATCCGGATCGCGCGGCTTTACCGAAAGCCACCTGCACCTGAGCCATCGGCTCAACGAAACTTTCCAGGCCGTGTTCGCCGGCCGCGCTCTCCCCGAACCGCCGGTCTCCCTGCGCCTGATGCTGGGCGACAGCCTGCTGCAGAACTACCGCTGGGTTCTCGAGACCGTCCCAACTCAGGTTCCCGGCTTCGCCGAGGCCCTGCAGCGGGCCCATCGCACTCTGGAGGTCGGCTGTGGTATTGGAGTAGGGCTCGGCGTCCTTCGCTCGCACTACTCGCAGCTGGACCTTTACGGTCTGGAAGCCGACTTCGACTGCGCTCGAGAAGCCGAACGCGCCACCCGGGCGGTGATCCACATCGGCGAGACGCCTGGCGACCGCTACGCCAAGCCGTTCGACCTGGTGTTCTGCTTCCGCGCCCTGGCCAGCGCGGAAAACCCCGAGCAGCTCCTCTCGGAGTGTGCTAAGATTCTCTCACCGGAAGGCTGGCTAATTTTGGGCAGCGAGGTGCAGGACCGGGCTGGAGTTCGGAAAAGCTCAGCTCGTTCTCTGGGCGAACTGTTCGCCTACCAGATGCTGGCGGGCGCCGCGAACGTCAACTTTTTCACCCGAGAGCAGTTGATCGAGATGATCGATCGGTGCGGCCTACAGGTAGAAGCCGAGGTGGAAGCCCCCGACTGGGGAACCCCGCTCTACATGTGTTCGCTCCAGGACAAAACAGGCTAAAATCGGGAAAGGGAAGCCGTTCCCGGGCTCCGAACAAGCGACTGGCGAGGCGTAAAGTTGTCAACATCGGAACATCAAGACGAACACGACGAAACCCTGGGGGACGAGATCGAGGAACTGGGCGAGGAAGATCATTCCCGTGACCTCGAGCCTGAGGACGATCCCGAAGGTGAAAGCGAGCCCGAGGCGCCTGCCGCCCAGGGGGCCCCTGCCGACGATCCCGAAGTCGAGGAGTTCATCTACGAAGAGGTGGGCGTCGACAGCGACCACCGGGTAGCCCAGCTTCGCAAACTCAAGCACCAGTTTGGCGACGAGATGGTGCTCACCAACCAGACGCTGACCATGGAAGACACCGGGCCGGCCATGATCGTCTGCCCCAACCCCAACTGCAACTCGGAAGAGATTCGCGGCCAGAAGTTTTGCTCCAAGTGCAACGCCCGCCTACCCCAACTTCCGCTGGTCGAACAGAAGTATAATCCGGGCTCGATCGACGGCGCCGCCCGTAAATACTTCGACGCCATCAACGATTTTCACGCCGGCGAAAGCACCCTCGAAGAGTTCATGGAGTTCCTTCACGACGGCCTGGATAAGGTTCGGGCTCACGTCGAGAATCTGGCCGACCTGTCCTCGGACGGCGTCATGGCCGAATGGCTCCCTCAAGCCTCCAACCTTCTTTCCGAAGCGACCCAACTGTGGCACGACTCGGTCGAAGCGATGCTCGAGCGCTGCGACCACGCCTTCGTCGAGTACGAAGAAGAGGAAGCCGAGTACGAAGAGCTGAGCGAAGAGCTCAGCGAGGAAGAGTTGGCCGAACGAGAGCCCCCGATGCTGCCCGAAGACCGCATCCGCTCGCTGGACTTCACCAACGAACTCAATGCGATCTTCCGCGCCAACGATCAGATGCTCGAGTACCTGCGCATCGTCGACACCTCGCTAAAAAGCGAAGCTACCGTCGGCGGGATGCAGTTCTAAGCCTTCCTTGCAAAGCAGAGAAAAGGGCGCCAACGCGGCGCCCTTTTTCTTTGCCTCTCGACTTCGAAACTTTGCCTCTCGACTTCGAAAAGAAGGCCAAAGAGACTCAGTTCAGACTGGGGAACGGGAAGAGCGACAGAGCCGAGACCTTCATCGAAGGATCTGGCCCGTGATAGATCCGCTCTAACGCCTCGACGATCTTGTCGCAGCGACGCAGCGGCTCGGTCTCTTCAAGAAACGACTGCTTCTTCTGCGAGTCGCAAGGCACGTGATGGGCCAGGACGTCGAGCAAAATCCCCAGCGGAAGACCACGGAAGCGGGTCAAGAACTCTCCGGGGAACTGGGAATACTTTCGCAGCACCTTGTTGAAAGCGTCGAACGCCCGCTGCAGAACTTCGTCGCTCTGGCTCTCGGGCAGTTCCGGGGACTGCTCCCGCAGCGTCTTGACCCTGGCGATGCGGTACGGCTTGTCGGTCTCGACTTCTTCGAGAATCTTGATCCGCGAGATGCCGAACAGGTCGATGTTGTAGAATCCGTTCGGCAGCGGCTCGACCCGGGTCAAACGGCCCAGCCCGGCGATCGCGTGAACCGGCGGCTTCGCCGTCTCGATGGGATCGATCTTTTGGGAACGGTCCAGTAAAACGACCGACAGCAGCCCTTCCCCCGCGTGCACATCGGTCAGCATCTGCCGATAGCGCGGCTCGAAGATGTGCAGCGGCAGCTTGGTCCCAGGAAAGAAGACCACGTTAGGCAGGGGAAAGATCGGCACCCGCCCGGAGAAGTTTTTCTCGAACTCTTCGGAAAGCATCTGCCGTAGACTCTAACTCAAATCCGCGCCCAGGGCAAAAGGGACAAATCGTTGCCGAATGGGGATCTATCGTCTGCCGAACCAGGGGAGGAGGCGCCTGCCCCGGAGGGAAACGCGCCAGACTATGAGTGAAAGTTTTGATCTGACGATTCTGGGCGGCGGACCCGGCGGCTATGTCGCCGCTATCCGTGCTGCCCAACTCGGACTAAAAGTGGCCCTGGTCGAGAAAGACTCGTCCCTCGGCGGCACCTGCCTGCATCGCGGCTGTATCCCGACCAAGGCGCTCCTGCACTACACCGAAACCCTGGAGAAGCTGGCTCACTGCGCCGACTTCGGACTCAACGTGACGGTCGGTTCGGTCGACGTGCCGAAGATGCACGCGGCGAAGGCCAAGGTGGTCAAGAAGATGGCCGGCGGCATCGACGGCCTGATGAAAAAGAACGGCATCACCGTCAAGACCGGCCGCGGACGTCTGGTCGGGCCCGGTCAGGTGCAGGTGGGGGACGAGACCCTCACCTCGACCCGGGTCCTCCTGGCCACTGGCTCGAAGCCGGCGACCCTCCCCTTCCTACCTCCGGACGGCCGACGCGTCTTCACCTCGGACGAAATGCTGCCGCACACCGAAGTGCCCGAGTCGCTGATCGTGCTGGGCGCCGGCGCTGTGGGGCTGGAGTTTGCCTGTATCTACAAAGCGCTGGGTAGCCAGGTACAGGTGGTCGAGATGGCCGACCGCGCCCTGCCTATCGAGGACGAAGAGATCTCGAAAGAGATCCAGGCCGCCTACAAAAAACGCGGCATCCCGATCCTCTGCGCGACCCGCCTGGCCTCGGCCCAGATCGCCGACGACGGTGTCGAACTTCAAGGCGAAGACCTGAAAACCGGCCAGGCGGTCACTCTGAAAGCCGCCGCCGTGCTCTGTGCGGTGGGCCGACTTCCCGTGCTCGAAGAGCTGGGCCTTGAAGAGCTGGGCGTCGAGCGCGAAGGTCGCTACCTGAAGGTCGACCCTCAGTACCGCACCAACCTCTGGTGGCTCTACGCTATCGGCGACATCGTGCCCGGCCCGCAGTTGGCCCACGTCGCCTCGGCCGAAGGGATCGTCTGCGTGGAAACGATCGCCGGCCACGACACCCACCCGATCGATTACGGCAAGATCCCCTCGGCCACGTACTGCCGCCCCGAGGTCGCCTCGATCGGGATGAGCGAGGCGCAGGCGAAGGAAAAAGGCTACGACGTCAAGGTCGGCCGCTTCCCCTGGGCCGCTCTGGGCAAAGCCGCCATCCTGGGCGAGACCGAAGGGCTGGTCAAGATCGTCTCCGAGGCCAAATATGGCGAACTGCTGGGCGTGCACATCGTGGGCCCGCACGCCACCGACCTGATCGCCGAGGCTTGCGTGGCCATCAGCTGCGAGGCCACCGTGGAAGAGCTGTTCCGCACCGTGCACGCTCACCCCACCCTGCCCGAGGGGCTGATGGAAGCCGCTCACGGCGTCTTCGGCCAGCCGATCCACCTTCCACCCCAGCGACGCGCCGCCGCCAAGTAGCGGCGCGTTTGGCAACCTATCAGTAAGGACAAGAGAGAAAACTATGACCAACGTGATTATGCCCCAGATGGGGGAAAGCGTGACCGAAGGCGTCATCACCGCCTGGTACAAAAAACTGGGCGACTGGGTGGATAAGGACGAGGCTCTGCTCTCTATCACCACCGACAAAGTCGACGCTGACGTGCCTTCGCCCGGCGAAGGCTACCTGACCACCATCGGCTTCGAAGAAGGCACCACGGTCGAGATCGACACCGTGATCGCGGTGCTCTCCCCCACCGCCGACGGCGGCAGTTCCGCGCCCGCTCCGGCTGCCGCCCCCGCGGCTGCCACGGAAGGCGCGACGCCCGCAGCGACTCCTGCGCTTACCGCCGCCAAGGGAGAAAGCGTGGACGAACTTCGTCGCACTCGCTCTTCCCCTCTGGTCCGGAAGATGGCCGCCGAACAGGGCGTCGACCTGACCCAGGTCGCCGGCACAGGCGTCTCAGGACGGGTGACCAAAGGCGACCTGCAGCAGCACCTGAAGGCTCAGCCTGCGGCGCCCACGACGGCCGTTCCCGCGCGCGCGACCGCAGCTCCGACCTCGGCCCCGACCCACAACCGCTGGGCCTACCAGCCGAGCCCCAGCGACCGCCTCGAGCCGTTCAGCCCCATGCGCGCCTCGATCGCCGAGCACATGGTGATCTCGCGCCAAACCTCGGCCCACGTGACCACCGTTTTCGAAGTCGATATGACCCGAGTGGCCAAGCTACGCGCCAAGCATCGCCGCGCTTACGAAGACAAAGGCAGCAAGCTAAGCTACATGCCGTTTATCCTCAAGGCCGTGACCCAGGCCATCGCCGACTACCCGATCCTCAACAGCGCTGTGGTCGACAAGTCGGTAGCCTATCGACGCGACATCAACATCGGTATGGCCGTAGCCGTGGACTGGGGACTCCTGGTCCCGGTCATCAAGCAGGCCGACGAAAAGTCGCTGCTGGGGCTGTCTCGCGCCGTCAACGACCTGGCCGAACGCGCTCGCGATCGCAAGCTTGGGCCTGATGACATGCAAGGCGGCACCTTCACGGTGACTAACCCTGGCGTGTTCGGCTCGCTCTTCGGCACTCCGATCATCAACCAGCCCCAGGTGGCCATCCTGTGCGTCGGCACCATCACCAAACGCGCCGTAGTCACCGACGACGACGCCATCGCCATCCGCCATATGATGTACCTGTCCATGTCCTTCGACCACCGGGTCATCGACGGAGCCACCGGCGACCGCTTCATGAAAGCGATCAAGGACCGCCTCGAAGGGTTCTCGGAAGAGCTGATCTAGGAACCCTAGGAGCCCTACCGGACACCCCGGTCATCGAACAGCGCTCA
Source organism: Vulcanimicrobiota bacterium (assembly GCA_023447635.1). Classification (GTDB taxonomy): domain Bacteria; phylum Vulcanimicrobiota; class Xenobia; order Xenobiales; family JADMJV01; genus JAEXNA01. The sequence goes on from JAEXNA010000035.1 coordinate 27,859, forward strand.
TCCCAGAGCGCTGTTTTTCTTTTTGGGGGGCCTGGCGCAAAAAAAAGAGGGCCCCTCTCGAGGCCCTCTTTTCTCTATTCAGGGTACCCTTAGACCGAAGCCTGAACGGTCGGTCCAGCGGCCCGGATCTCGGGGCTGGCGCCGGCTTCGAACTTCTTGAAGTTCTCCTGGAACAGGATAGCCAGACGCTGGGCCGTGAGGTCGAAGTCGCCGGGGTTGGCCCAGGTCTTCTTCGGGTCGAGGATCTCGCTGGGCACGCCGGGACACGCCTGCGGGATGGCCACACCGAAGATCGGGTCGACCGCGGTGGGCTGTTCGGCCAGGCTGCCGTCGTGGATGGCATCGATGATGGCCCGGGTGTAGGCCAACTTGAAGCGCTGCCCGATCCCGTAAGGCCCGCCCGACCAACCGGTGTTGATCAGCCATACGTTCGAACCGTGCTGACGGATCTTCTCGGCCAGCAGTTCGGCGTACTTGGACGGATGCCAGACCATAAACGCGGCGCCGAAGCAGGCCGAGAAGGTCGCGGTCGGTTCGGTCACGCCCTGCTCGGTACCCGCCACCTTGGCGGTATAGCCGCTGATGAAGTGGTACATCGCCTGCTCGGGGGTCAGTCGGCTGACCGGCGGGAGTACGCCGAAGGCGTCGCAGGTCAGCAGAATGATGTTCTTCGGGTGTCCACCCACGCACGGGATCTTGGCGTTGGGGATGTACTCGATCGGGTACGCGCAGCGAGTGTTCTCGGTCAAGCTGATGTCGTCGTAATCGACGGTGCGCGCCTCGGCGTTGTAGACCACGTTCTCGAGCACCGAGCCGAAGCGGATCGCGTTGTAGATCTCCGGTTCGGTTTCGGGACGCAGACCGATAGCCTTGGCGTAGCAGCCTCCCTCGATGTTGAACACACCGTGGTCGGTCCAGCAGTGCTCGTCGTCGCCGATCAGAAGGCGGCGGGGGTCGGCCGAAAGGGTGGTCTTACCGGTGCCGGAGAGTCCGAAGAAGAGCGACACGTCCGACTCTTCCTTGCCCTCGTTAGCCGAGCAGTGCATGCTCATCACGCCGGCCTTGGGCATCAGGTAGTTCATGACCGTGAAGATGCCCTTTTTCATTTCGCCGGCGTACTCGGTGCCCAGGATGACAACCTGCTGACGCTTCGGGTGCAGCACCACGCTGGTGTCCGAGTTCATCCCCTTGGTGTAGCGGTTGGCCGGGAAAGCGCCCGCGTTGAAGACCACGTAGTCGGGGTTTCCGAACGAGGCCAACTCTTCCGCCGTGGGACGGATCAGCATGTTGTGCATGAACAGCGCGTGATAGGGGCGGGTGCAGATGATCCGCACCTTCAGCCGGTAGCGGGGGTCCCAGCCGGCAAAGCCATCCATGACGTAAAGTTCGTTGCGGGTGTTCAGGTAGTCGATGGCCCGCTCGAAGTTGATGTTGAAGGTGTCCTCATCGAGCTTGATGTTGACATCGCCCCACCAGATGTCGTTCACCGACTCGGGCTCTTCGACAATCCTTTTGTCTTTGGGGCTACGACCGGTTTTCCGGCCAGAGTCCACCACCAGCGCACCGTTTTCAGCGATGGCCGAGCCTCTTTCGCCGCGGATGGCTTCCTCATAGAGTTTCGCCGGAACGAGATTCCTATGAATGGTGCTCACGTTGATGCCGTGATGGAGAAGGTTGAAATCCACTTAGCGCCTCCTAAAATCTTTGGCCAAAGGCCTTTGTCGCCGGACGAACGATACCCTCTCCCGAAACGGGTCGAGAACCTATCGCTCCCCTGAAAAAACGGGGCACTCTACCCGGGACCAGCCAGCATTCCCTGCGACTCCCATCCGGAACTGTCGAACCAGGTCTGGGAAGCCGGAGCGCTCGGCAGACCGTCTTCCCCCAGGGGGATAACACGCAGGTAATAACGCCCCGCCGGCGCCCCCGGAGCGCCCTCTGGCACGACCAGCCCGGCGCTTTCGACCCGACTGCTGAAGACCAACTCTTCCATTTCGGGATCGCTCGCCAACAATACCTGGTAGGCCACGGCTCCCGGCACCTCATCCCAGACCAGGGAGGGCGCGCCCGCCGGCGCGGCGACCTGGGAGGGCGAGAGCCCGCCTACCGAAGGTGAGCCTTCGCTGGGGTGCTGCAGCCCCTGCTCGCTGGCCAGCACCAGCTGATCGAACATGACCGGAGTGCTCAGGTGGTCTCGTTCGAAAGTCGGCCCGGACGACTTGGGGATGGCGGTCACCCCACGGGCCGCCAGAAAGGTCGAGAACTCGGGAAACCGTTCGACCACCAGCGAGCGCAGGCCGCTGGAAGGGTAAGAGAGCACGCAGGCGCCGGCGCTCCCGCCAAACTCGATGTAGTCGCCGGGGCGCAAGGTCGTTTTGACGCCGTGGTTATCGGTCACGGAGGCCTGCCCCTCGAAGAGCAGCAGTTCGGTGACCGGGCTGCCTTCCTCGACCGCCACCAGCAGTTCCGTCCCCTCGATCCCGATCACTCCGCCGCTGGTCTGAATCTGCAGCTGGGACTTCTGCTTGTCGATCCTGGCCCAAATCCTACCTGCCTTGACCACGACCTTATTTCCGATCACTTCGATGTCGCGCTGACCCACGATCTCGATCTCGGTGTTCGGGCTGATCCCGGCCCGACCCCCGATATCGAACTCTAACAGCGCCTGGGTGCGAGCGTCGGTGCGCATCCGCTCGGTCAGATAGCTCTTCATCCCCTTGTAGGCTTGGAACCAACGTCCAGCGGTGCGGCGGTTGGTCATCAAGGTCTGCCCCTCGATATCCAGGACCCGGGCCACCTTTCCGCCTCCAACCTGGGCCCAGGCGGGCGAGCCTAGACCTAGAGAGGCGGCGGTGAGCAGCAACAAGGCCGAGCGAGAACAACGAGAAGCAAGCATTGGCGCCACTTCTCGCCTCTGTCCGGGCTTCCTTTCAATCGTCAACCACTCCGACAGCGCGGTAGAGCCGAGCCGGCCCTTCCAGTCCTTTCACCGTGATCGCCCCCAGGTCGTCGCATCGCAGCTTTTCCCCGCCGGCCAGGAAGGTCTCCTCATCGAGGATAACCGGCGCCGCCAACTCCGTCGACATGCTTTGCACCTTGTGCGACTTGCGCACCGTCTCGCCCACCACCGAGTACTGCAGGTTATCGCTGCCCCCTAGGAAGCCGACCTCGACCTCACCGGTACACAGCCCGGCCCCAACGTCGAAATCGTCCGGGTTGCTAATTCCCCACTCCTGGCGAAGCTGAGCACAGATCGCCTGCAGTTCGAGAGCCGCCGCCACCGCGTCGCGAACCGGAAATGAGCGTCGTCCGAAAACCCCAAACACCACGATCTGCGCGTCGCCCTGATAGGTCAGCGCCTGACCGCCATGACGCTCATAGCAGGCCACCGTACGCCGATGGTACTCATTCAAAATATCCAGCATCGCCACGGCGGAACGTCCTTCGGACAGCGTGGTATAACCGCGGATGTCGGTCAGCAGAACCGTTGCCACCATACGGCGGTCCCTGGCCTGATGATAGAACAGGATCTCGGCTGCCACTTCGGACGGGACAAAGCGAGAGAGCGCCCGCAGCGTAAGGAGATAGCGTCCCAGCATAACCGCCGCGCAGATGGCGCCGATCACCATCAGCGGGTGGATCAGCTCCATCCATAGGCGCAGAGTTTTGAAGGCCCAAAGATAGACCGCGCCGTGCACCAAAGACAGAGCGAGCAAGCGCGGCGTGTAGTCGCGCCAGCCGCGATAGCGCGCCAGGACCAGCGTCGTCAGCCCGGCCAGCAGCAGTTCCCAGGCCCACATCACGGCGGGCGACGCTTTACGGAAATGAGTTCCGTTGAGCAAAGTATCCAGAGTTCGAGCGTGCGCCTCGACGCCCTTGACCGAGCCGACGGGAGTGTCCACGCGGTCGATAGCATCGCGCTCCCCTCCAGCAAAGGTGTCTCCCACAAAAAGGTAGGCGCCCCGTAGCTCGCGGAGAACCGGATCCTCCCGCTCGAGCAGCCGCCAAAGCGATACATAGCGGTAGCTTCCCGGCTGAGGGATAGCCCCCAGCGTGGTGGGAGGGCCCCAGTTCAGAAGCAGCTCGTGAGGAAAGTCCTTCGAGAGGGTACTCGGCAGGATCTCATCGCCTGCTTGCAACCCCTGTGGCGTCACCTCGAAAGGCTCTCCTGGCTCGAGCCGCAGCGCCATCGCCCCGGTCGGATAGAGACGACGTTGACCAACCGGGCTTCCGGTCTCCTCGGCGGCCAGCACCGCCCAGCGTAGAGTGCTGTCGTTGTCTTCCCGCTTGTGGATCAGGCCCAGTTGATGGTTGGTGCGCAGGCGCTCTCGATCGGCGTCGGCAAGGAACAGCAGCGGGTCCTCGTAGCGCCCATCGTTGTCGTAGAGCGCTACACCAACCTTGGCCCTGGGTTCGCGGAACAGCTCTTCGGCCAACTGCTGGTCGCCCTCCGGGGCATCCGCCCGCGGCTGCTTGAAGGTGATGTCGAAAAAGATCCCCTGGTAGCCCGTGTCGCGCAGATTCTCGAGCAGACGCGCGTAGACGTCCCGCGTCCAAGGAAAAGGGCCCAGACGGTCGGGCGAGCAGGTCTCGCCGTCGATCCCTACGATGACGATGCGGGAATCGCCCGGGGTCAACGCCAGCCCGCGCTGCATAGCATCGTAAAGCGCGTTCTCGGCGGGGAAAGCGACCTGCAGTTGGCCCAGCAAGGAGACCAGCAAGAAGGCCAGGGCCGACAGGGCTAACGTCACCCCAAGATCAGAGCGGCCCCGCCCGCGATAGGTCAGCGTGCCCCCGCTGGGGATACGCTCCTTGTGCCGAGCCAGGTTTCGCTCTCGCCAGGAAGAGTCGACCTCTTTCACGGCGTAAACGGCGACCGGTGCGCTCTTTCCCTTGAGCTCGACCGGAGGCAGCGGCTCTCCGACCAGGCGTCCTCCCGAAGCGGCATAGGTGGTTTCCGCTACCACCACTGGCAGCCCCAGCTTCATGGCGGCTCCCATCAGACGCGCCGCCGTGTTGGTGGTATCGCCGATGGCGGCGACATCCTGCTTCTGTACGGCGCCCACGTGGCCTAGCGCCACCGTCCCCGTACAGACCCCCGCATGAACCACGAGTTCCGCCTCTGGCACCTTCCACACCGCGCCCAACGAGGGCACGCTGTGGACCAGTTCCAGAGCCGCCGCAGTGGCCTCGAGGGAATGCTCGTCGTCTTCTTCGTGGCGTAGCCCGAAGCCGATCATCTGGGCGTCGCCCTGATAGTCCAAAACTTGCCCGTGGTATTTGCGAGCGACCCGCTCTAGCAGGGCGTTGTAGTCGCGTCTACGAGCCAGCAGTTCGACGTGCTGGTTTCTCTCCAGGTCGAGCAGATAGCGCGGGAGTTCACTAAAAACGATGGTCGCGCGGGTCTCTCGACCCGAAAGCGAGGCGTCCTCGGCACCCCCAAAGGCCGCCAGGGCTCGACGGGCCCGTTGAAACTCTAGCGCCGTCAGGCAGCCCAGGGCCAGCGCGTTACCCAGTAAGAGCTGGGCCATCGGCAGCCCAATCCCAAGCGGGAAGAGTGCAAAGCTCAGGACCACCAGGCCCGAGAGAACGGCCGTGCCGACCACGAAGATCGTGGTGGGTGAACGCCCGCTCAGCCCCAGGCAAAGCGTCAACATCACCGGCAGCGTCAGGAGCAGACCGCTCGCTCCGTTGAGAGAGCGAAGACTCCACCCTTCCAGCATGGTGTTAGCAGCACAGGCGTAGACCAGAGGAGGCTGGACCGACCCGATGGGGGTCTTGATCTGGCGAGCTCCCGCTTCGATGGTCGCTCGCCCCATCAGGACAACCGTTCCCCGATAGCGGCCAGCGGACTCCGGGTCGGCCAGCACCTGGTCGAGTGAGGCCAGAGATTGGAAAGCCAGGTAGTTGCCGCCGAAATCTTTCCCGCCCCGAGCCGTCTTGTCGTACGCCTTCTTGTAGGCGATCTCGAAGCGACCGTCGGATGGCGCCCACGGCCGGCCTCCAGCCGCCCTGCACAGATCCTGAACCAGAGCAAATCCGGGGTGCGTCGTGGGGAAAGCTCGGAGCAGACCGTCCAAGTCTTCGGCGCCCGTTTTCCCAGGATCGAGCAGAGCGACGGCGCTGTTATCCCTCAACAAACGGACCGAAGAGGGTAGCGTCGATTCTAGGGGCGGACCCTGTAGAAACAGCTCCTCCCCGCAAATAACGATGCTGGCGGCGCCCGCCTGATCCAGGCGCTGGAGCACCTGCAAGGTCTTCCGGTCGGTCCAGCCCTGAGCTCGAGTGCTGTCGTCAAGCGAGATCAGGCGTATGCGGGCATCCAGAGGGCGACTGTTGATACCGCCCTGCCAAGCCCTCATCAAGGTGTCCGACAGCACCAGTTCGGCTTTGCCGAAGATGGTAGAAAAGCTCAGCGCCAGGATGGCCAGGGCGGCGAGCACAAAAGCCTTCCAGCCGACCTTCCGCCGCGGATGAGAAGGCAGAAGGCGGGTCAGCCTGCCCCTCACCTTACCCAACGGGACTGGCAGGTCCCTCATCTGGCTCCCCCCGGGATCATCATCGGCAAGCACTTCTCGGCCCGACGCCCCGGCCCCTCGATCAAAAAACACCCGCCTCGCTGGGCGGGTGTTCGGATAGACGGGGCGCTTAGTGATGTTGGTGAGTGCAGATCGGGAAAGGACGAGCCTCTCCCAGCATCCGGGAGAAACGGTCGCCGGCCATCGAAGGCGCTCCTTCCACATCGGTCCGCCCTACCACGGGAACGTAGCGGGTTTGGCTGTAGAGCCAGGACGCCATCGCCAGGTCGCGCCGACTGAGCGCCGCCACCCCGTCCTGCTCGGACTCGTACATCACGTCGTTAGGGTCGCGCGAATGGTCTAGACCCAGCACGTGGCCCAGTTCGTGAGTCATCACCCGGGCTAGCTGCTCGGGCGAACGGCCGTTGGTGCGGACCGACAGGTCGGTGGGCATCACGAACTCGCTGGTCCGGATCATGCGGGTCTCGGCACGGGCGCCGCGCGACACCTTCGAGCCGCTCCAGTCGATGGTCAGATCGGCCGGTCCGTTGGTCAGGGCAAACACCTGGCCGATCCCGGCGTTGTTCCAGTTCTGCACGGCGCGAGCTACCACCGCCTCGCCCTGGCCGCCGCCCGCGTTGATGGTGAGCGGGAGCAGGTTGGGGTCGAGACGCACCGACTGGCCGTCATACTCGATGTAGGAGTAGCCGCTGGGCGGGGCGCCGTTCCCGCCTCGATAAGGCTCGCTCTGCCCAGGGCCGGGGTTGGGATAACCGTTCGGGTAGGAGTTCGGTCCGGGGTAGTAGCCCGCGTCTTGCCCCTGGGCAGGGTAGTAGCCCGGCCCGCCGCCGGGGTAGGTGCCAGGAGCGTTCCGACCTTGTCCCTGGCGGCTCAGGTCGTAGAGCACCCCGGCCAGGCCGATCACGGCGGCGGCGCGCTCCTGGGAACGGCGCTGCCGGACGTAGGGGTCGTTGTAGCCCCCTCGGCTATAACCGCCATTGGTGTAGCCGCCGTTGTTGTAGCCACCGTTATAGCCGCCGCGGGAGGAGCCGATGATGTTGATCACGTCACCGATGCCGATTCCGCCTCGGGAGGGGAAAATCTGGGCCGAAGCGGGAGCCGCAAGGGCCGAACCGGCGATCAGGGCGCACAGGGTACGAGAGAACCAGCGTTTCATGTTCAAAGCAGCTCCTTGGTCACCCAAATGCTGGGCCAGACAGATCCTTTGAACTGCAGGAAGAGAGAAAGATTCCGCCCGTAACTAAAGTTTCCCTGAAGAGAATCTAAAGAGGGGCTCTACTCCCCCCGTATGCCCCGACAGGGCCAGGGGAGGATAGACCGGTCAATCGACTTCGATGTCGACCCGAACGCGCTTCATGGTCCGCTTCGGCTGCCCGTTGTCGTCGAGCGCCGGCGTAGCCACGGCTACCTGGCGGACCTGAGCCAGCACGTAGTCGTCGACCTCGCTGTTGCCCGAGCTCTCACTGAGCTTGAAATCGACGCTGCCATCCGGTCCGATCACCGCACGAAGCTGGAGCGACGCCTTCAGCGATTCACGCCGCAGGTTAGCGGGCAGCTTGATGGTCGGCACCTCGATAGTGGCTTCGCGCATCTTCGGCTTGTTAGAGGAAGAGGAAGAACCTCCCGTCTTTCCGTCGGAAGGCGGCTTATCGCCCGTTGAGTTTTCTTCTTTACCCCGAGCCGGGGGATCTTCGCGACGTCCCGCCGCCGAGTCGCCCGGTCCGGGATCGGAGTTGCCCGAAGGGGACGCTCCTGTGCCAGGCGGTGGTGTCGAGTCAGCCGAGCCGCCCTGATCGCGCTCGCCCAGGGAGAGCCCCTCGGAGCCCGGTTGGGCTGGGGCTTCTCCAGCCCGGCCGCCCACATCTCCAGGAGGCCTCTGCGGGGTGGTCGGCCGGTCGTTCCTGGGCCGACCGCTACCGCTGAGCCGTCGAGTCGAGCGAGGTGCCCGCGTGGCGGGCTGATCGGAAGCCACCTCGCGGCGCGCGGCAGGCGGAGGCGCGGGCTTGCGTCGAGGCGGAGTGGCCCGTCGAGCCGGCGGTTCGGTGCGTGGCGCGGGCTTTTTCACCGGTTGAGCCGGCCGGGTCGCGACCGGTTTCGGTTCGGGCGGCTTGAGCTTGGGTTTCGGCTTGGGCTCGGGTTTGGGCTCGGGCTTAGGCAGGGCGCGGGGAGGCGCCGGCTTCGGCTTGGGAGCGGGAGCCACAGCGACCTTTGGCTTCGGCTTCTTAGCCGCTAGCCGGATCTGGACCCGGTCAGGAACCTTCGGACCAGCCTTGTTCGCCGCACCCGAGTCGAGCATGGCCTGCAGGAAGCCCGGAAAGAACAGGGCGTGGCACAGCACCGAGATGCCGAGACAGAGCCACAATCGCTTCATGCCGAAACTCTAGCCGCCGCTCTCGTCGGTGGCGATGGAGAAGTTGCTGATCCCTAGATCGCGCAACTGATCCATCGCGCTCACCACGGAACGATGAGGCACCGACATGTCGATATTGAGGACGACGTAGCCTTCGCGCAGATGGTCCAGACCGCCCGGCATCGCCTCGGCGTGCGCTTTCAGTGCCTCGCCCAGATCGTCGAGTTCAATGCGATCCCGATTCAGGTAGACTTCTCCCCGAGCGTTGATGCTGACCGTCGTCTCCTCGACTCGGGTCGCCTCTCCGGTCGCCGCGTTAGGCAACGAAACGGGGATCCCGCGTTCGGTGGTCATAGCGATGGTGCTGAGGATGTAAAACACCAGCAGCAGGAACATCACATCCACCATGGGGATGATCTCGATGCGCGGCTTACGCTTGACTTTACCGCCCCCGAACAGGCTTCTCCCCACGTCTACTTGACCTTCTTGGCGTAGGCCAGACGAACCGCCTCAGCGGTCTGCTCGGCTTCGGTCATGCGACGCTCGGCCAGACCCTGGAAGGTGTTGTGGATAAACAATGCGAGCACGGCCACGAAAATGCCGGTCGCGGTCGCCACCAGCGCTTCACCGATACCGGCCGTGATGCCGGTGGTATTGGCGTGGGGGTCGTTGGCCAGCTTGGCGGCCACCGTCCGGAACACTCCCATCATACCGGTGATGGTCCCCATCAGCCCGATCAGCGGGGCGGCGGTCACGATGGTCTCGAGCACTCCGAGAAACTTGTTCAGCAGCGGCTCGTGCTCTTTGGCCTGAGCGCTCATGGCCGCTTCGACCACCTCTTCCTTGCGGTCCCAGTGCTCGATGGCAGCCCGAGCGCAAGCGCGCGCCGGCCCCTCGCCCTTGACCAGGGTGGTGGCCCCTGCCAGATCGCCGGTCTCCAGCAGACGGCCCAGTTCCTGACGGAAGGCCGGCCCGGTGGAGGAGAACCGCGCGAACAGCATGACCCGCTCCATAGCGATCCCGACGGCCACGGCCGAACCGAGAATGAGGGGGATCATGAACACGCCGCCTTCGGCGAGAATCTGCAGCATCGAGCGCTCCTTGTAGCAAATTTCCGAGCCGGCCGGGGGACGGCCCGCACGTTTACCTTTATAGCGGACCCCGCTTCTGATGACAAGAGATAATCATCTATCAAAAACAGGAGAGCCGTTGGGAGCAGGAGAAGTCCCCGCGCCGACGTGAGAAACGGAGTCCGCTGGATAGGCCTCTTGCTGCTGTGGGTGCTACTTGCCCACCCTGTGATCCATGCCCGAGAAGTGCTCTCGGGTCACGGACACGGCGCGGCCTCCTCCAGCCTGGAGTGTCCGCTGTGCGCTCCGACCGCCCTCGATGCCGCCCCGGCCCTGCTGCTGGCGCTGGCCGAGTCGGCGGTGACGTACAGCCTGTGGACCCCTCACGCCTTGCTGGAGCAACACTCCAGCCCCTGTCGCGGCCGCTCTCCACCCCTTCTGTAGATCCTGGAAGCCCTTACTGCCGACCTTGCCCTGGGCGAGTTTTTCGGCATGTCATCGTTTCCGCGCGCCGCTTTGCTATCCACCGCCCTATGCCTTGTCCGGGCACGGCGGCATCTCCATATCATCCGTAGAGGAATCCCATGCAACGATCGTTCCTGTCCTGGGTCAGCCTTGTGCTGATCATGACATTTCTCATCCCTCCCCTTCCCCTGCTGGCGGCCGAAGACCGCGGCGACCTGGTGGTCACCGTGGTGCGCGAAGCCGACGAGGCTCCCGTAGCCGGCGCCAAAGTTCGCGTCACCAACCGGGAGAAGACCCGCCTGCTGGGCGAAGCCGTCACCGACAGCGAAGGCAAAGCCCGCGTCAACGGCTTGCCGATCGGCGATATCTACGTCGAAGTCAGCGAAGAGAGTGCCGGTCGCGATGGCGCCGTGCTGACGCTGAACGCCGCCACCGACAACACCTTCGACGCGTTTCTGGACCCCAGCAACACGGCCGACGTCCTGGTAATCAGCGACGACCGCCTGCTGGTCAACGGCGGCGACCCCACCGATGGTGCGACGACCCGCCGCGACTCGAGCTTCATCCAGCGCCAGATAGCCCAGAGCAACTCTCTGCAGGCCGTCTTGTCGACCGTACCCGGTGTTCAGACCAACAGCCTTGGCCAGGTGCACGTTCGTGGCGAACACAAAGCCCTGTCGCTGTCGCTCGACGGCGTGGACCTGCCGGTGGCGACCGAGTCTTCTATCACTCAGCCGCTGGACCCCGAGTTCATCGACACCGCCGACGTGGCGACCGGCATGTACGACGCCTCGCAGGGTGGCCAGTTGGGCGCCGTGATCAACGCTACCACTCCGGGCGAAGGCGACGAACCGTTTGTCGACCTGTCCGCCAAAGTCGGTAACTACGGCCAGTCCGAACTGGTCCTCAAGGCCGGCGGCTCGAACGAAGACAACACCTTCTCCTACTTTGTGGGCGCTCGTCGCTCGACCTCGGACCTGTACCTGGAGGCGCCTCAGCCCGACCGTCAGGACCTGAACAACAGCGGTGAACTGCTCTCTTTCCTGGTTCGCCTCAACGGCAAAAGCGAAGGGAACCGCTACGGCTTGACCCTGTCCCATCAGGACGCTAATTTCGGCGTGCCGCAAACCTCGCAAAACTTCGCCGCCGGCGTCCGTCAGGACCAGGAAGAGAGCAACAGCCTGGCGCTGTTCTCCTGGAACCACGAACTGACGAAAAAAGATGACCTGCTGATGGGCCTGGCGCTGCAGCGTAACCGCCAGCGCGTGCACAACAACGGAATTTTCACCCCTTACTCTATCGTCCCCGCTCTGCTCAACGAAGAGCTGTCCGAGGAAGGCTTCCCGCTGGACCCGGAAAACCCGGGCAGCCCCTACCTGCCGCTGTCCGACCTGACCATCACCCAGATCAAGCCCTCGCTGGACTGGACCCACCGCTTCTCCGAGAACCACCGCATCAAGGCGGGTCTGACCGCTAACTTCATGTCGGCCGACCAGGAGCTCTCCATCCTGGACCTGGGCGGCGGCGGGGCTCTGCCCAACCCGCTGGCCCTGCTCGGCTCGCCCGTTTCGTTCGCAGCCAACGTCGAACGCGACGCCTTCATCGGCGGCCTCTATTTCAGTCACACCTACCCGCTGACCGAGGACCTGATCCTGAACTACGGCCTGCGCGCCGACACCTTCGACGACGGCCTGGGCGTCAGCACGGGACAGCTGTCGCCTCGCTTCAACCTGTCCTACTCTCCCACCGAGGAACAGGCGCTGCGGTTTTCCTACAACCGCCTGTTCCAGCCGCCGCCCATCGAGATCGACGTGAGCGGACGCACCGAGGTCCTTCCCCAGCGCACCCACGCCTGGGAACTGTCGTACGAGAACCAGTTCGCCAAGAACGTGGTCGGCAAGGTCGCCTTCGTTTACAAAGACTACCAGGACCAGATCGACGTGGCGTTGCTGATCCCTAACAGCAATATCCCCGTCTTCGCCCCGATCAATTTCGCCCGCGCGGAATATAAAGGCATCGAACTCTCGGTAGCCACCTCGAACAAGACCGGTTGGAACGGCTTCCTGGCCGCTACCATCGGCGAAGCCAAACCCACCCAGCCGGGCCTGTTCTCCGGCCACTTCCCCGAATACAACGACCACGACCAGCGGGTGCAGACCACCGCCGGGGTGTCGTACACCTGGGAAAGCGGCCTTTCCGCTGCCGCCGACATCCTCTACGGTTCGGGCTATCCGCAGGAAGCGCTGCCGCTTTACAACTCGATCGGCTTGACCCCCTACGGTCTGTCCGGCGACCGTCTGGACCGCTTCATCACCAACGTGAACCTGCAGTACATGCCAGAGAAAAAGGGCGACGGCGCCGTGATTGGCGGGGGCGTGCAGGTGTTCAACTTGTTCGATGACCGCTCTAACCTGAACTTCCTCAGCCACTTCTCGGGGACCCGGTTCGTGACCGGTCGCCGGTTCTTGCTGAACCTCAACGCCAGATTCTAGGAGACCGACCATGCGTAAGAACCTGTTTATTCTGATCCTTGCCGCCGGCTTGACCGCTTGTGGCGGCAGCAGCGGCTCCTCCTCACTCGGTGGAACCACCCTGAGCGGCAACACCATAAGCACCACGGTCGACGTGACCAACCGGTATGTCTATTCGTTGAACTCTGAAGACGGTACGGTCAGCGGCTTTGCCCTACCGGCCGAAGAGGCTGCGGGAGGGCACGACCACAGCCACGAGGGCCACAACCACAAGTTGGTGTTGGCTCAAGACGACCACGACCACGACCACGAGCACGAGCACGAGCACGACCACGAGCACGAAGAGGAACACACCGACCACGAGCATGAGCATGAGCACGGCGAGGGAGCTGGCGAGTTCTCCCTGACGGAGCTTGCCGGTAGCCCTTTCGTCTTCCCGGGAGTTCAGCCGGTCGACATGCTCGTCAGCGCCGACGGCGGGGCGCTTTACCTGCTCGGCGCCTCGGGTCAGGTGTTCCCTTACACGGTGCAGGGCGGAACTGGTCAGCTCACCCCCGGAACACCGGTAGCCTCCTTCGTCAACCAACCGCGCTTCCTGAGACTCTCCGAGGACGGCAGAGCGCTGGCCGTCGTGGGCGAACGTACGACTATCCTGACGCTGGGCGAAGGTGGAGCTGTCAGCACCAGGGCCAACGCGTCAACGTCGGACACCGCCGACTGGACCGACCTGCGCTTCGACAGCGAGCACGGCGTGGCCGCCACGTCCACCGGCGCCGCCGGCTTTAGCTGGCAGCCCGAGACGGCTTTCACCGTGCAGGCCACGGCTCTGCCCGGCTCCATCCGAGGCCAGGCGGCTTACGGCGAGGCCGGTGTCTTCGTGGTCAATACCGAGGACGCTTCGCTCAGCCTGCTGGAACAGGCCGACGACGGCTCTCTCTCGGTGCTGGCTACGTTGGCGCTACCGGAAGAGCTGACCGATCCCCAGACCCTTTCCGTCAGCGGAGAAGAATTGCTGGTGGGCGACTCGGACTCGGTGGTGCTCCTACATCTGCACGACGACCATTTCCACGAAGAGGGCCACGTCGACATCGACCAGGTGCCCACCGTGCTCTTCCCCGTTCCCGAAACGACCAGCATCCTGGTCGGCCACGCCCAGGGAGAAGGATACCACGTGCTGGAGATCGCAGAAACGGGACTTGTCCTGGTGGAAGAGGCCGGAGCTGAGCAGCACGGCGTCAGCGCTTTCGGCTTTGCCGAGAGAGTAGAACGAATCACCCGCACCATTTCCCTGTGACATTTGCCGATGAGGTTGGTTGAAAGGGTTAGCTTATGAACGCTATCGAGTTTAAAGACCTGTGTAAGACGTATCAGGCTCGTGGAGAAAAACGCCACGCGCTGCAAGGGCTGAACCTGGACATCCCTCAAGGGCAGATTTACGGCTTTGCCGCCGCCCACCCCGCCGCGCAAACGCCCAGGA
>JAEXNA010000074.1 GCA_023447635.1 Vulcanimicrobiota bacterium
GCTCTCTTTAGAGTCGTAGAAGAAGGAAGTGCGGCGTCTCCCGGGCTTCGAATAGGCCCACTTCTCAGGCTCTGAGGCGTCGCGGTGTAGGACGACCAAGTGCTGGCCGGTTTCAGCCCACTCGAGGTCAAGGTCCAGCAGCCGGCCGAACAGGTCCGGAGTGATCTGAACGTAGGGCCATAAGTCGTCGGCCTTCGCGGCCTCCCTCAGCTGGCTGGCGGTGATCGCCTCCAAGGCTAATGCCCCACGCTCGCGAGTATTGCATTCAGTTCCAGGCACAACTTTGAACTAAGACAGGGAGCGGAAGCCTGGAGATGTCGGCGAAGCTTCCGAAACGCTTCCTCAAGGTCGCTGTTGCGGTTTTTCAGTTCGCCGACCTCGGCGAGCAGGGAGGCGATCGGCAAAATATCGCCGGCTGGGCGTGTCTCAAGGGGCTCCATTACGCCTCCACCTCGCCCAGCTCGACACACGCTTGGCAAAAGACCGTCGTGGTGTGTCGATCCTCTTCGCGAACCCAACAGCACTCCACGTCGCACTCGGCGCAACGAAGCTCGAAGAGGCCTACCATGTCATCCGCTCCCGAATGAACGCGAGCAAGAGGACAACGTACGCCTGTACATTCGGTTTGATGTCCATGATGTCGCACCAGCTCTGGAGGACGTGGCAGATGACCTCGCGGTTACTCCCCAGTTCGGCGCGGATCTGCACAAGCTCTGGGCCGGTGATGCCAAGCGCGCCGGCCGCCTGGCAGAAGAGCAGGAACAGCTCACTCGTAGGCAGGCTACGATGGATGTCCAGTAGGAGGCGCTGGGCCGTTCTGTCGCCGTTTGAAGCGACGTGGATGGCGGCCAGCACGTCAAGCCGGCCCACCAGGTGAAGAGTAGCGTTCATGGTTTCCCCTCGTTCAAAAAAGTGCCGGAAGTCTGTTTTGCCTTGCGGAGGTCGGCCAGCTCCGCAAGGTTGAAGTCGTAGTGGGCCAGTAGCTCGCTCATGACCGACCGGGCCAGGACGCAGAACCGAGCGTCAGGCGGGAGCATGTCGCTCGCCACCATACGCCGCTGATCGTCGTCTTCGAACCGCGTGGCCACCAGGTCGACGGCGTCGTGGCTGTTGAGCGCGCTCCACTCGCCCGGCGTCAGAGCGGGCAGCAGCAGACGGAGCGCCAGAAGCCGAACGTGGAACTGAGGTTGGCAGGCGCTGCAAAGGTCCGCCTCCACCCAGTGGCACGGTAGGCCCGTCCGCTCGATGCAGGCGCTGCAGTCGTCGTCGTGGCAGCCACAGTGGCGGCAAACACGAAGGGTCGGAGCCCAAGCCTGGGGGGCGATTCTGGTCGGGGGCAGGGCAGCGGATGGAACGGCGACGAGGCGCCTCTTTCGAACCCGCTTAGACATTGGCGGCCTCCGAATCCCAGCATAGGAAAACGTGCCCCTCATGGGCTTCGACGCTGTTAACGACTGTCGAGACCTCTGCCTCAACGTACACGGGGCCATCTGGCATCGAGAGCAGCGCGTTGGCCAGTTCGTGGGCGGTCATCTGGGTCGACTGAGTAAATGCGGCTTTCACTGTAGCCGCCCCAAGGCTTTCTCGAAGCCGCGGCTGAGGTCGACGAACGCCTTCTCGAGCTGGGTCCTGATCTGCGCGAAGTCGGTCTCTCTTCCCGCCGCGAGGTGCAATCGGTCAGCGACGCTGACGAAGCCTGCGCCGATCGACCGCACCTCGCGAGCGAATCGGTGGACGGCCTCGCGGGCCTCTTCCTCGCGCAGCAGTCTCTCGATCTGATCAGGCGAACCGTCCAGCACGTCGACGTGGGACAGTAGATGACTCCCGCCCTGGCACCCGAGAAAAATCATCACGCCGGCGTTCGTGTCGAAGGCGACGCTTTTCGTCTGGGTGACACGGTTGTCAGTCCGACCTTCCGTCGGGTAGTAGCGCACGGCAGTCCCGACAGGATTCCGCTCGTTCCAAACGTCCTTGTCGACGCGCTGGCGCTTCCAGCAAGCTTTGCGTAGCTGTTCAGTCATGGGCTTCCTCTTTCGCTTTGAGCAACGCCTCGGCGCGACCAACGATGGCGGGGGCAATGTTCGGGACAGGCTTCCGGATCAAGGAGATGTGCCGTTCCCTGGGGCGGAATGTGGCCTCGATCCTAGCAGCGGCGAGTATCGTGTGTCGTCGCTGGCAGGCTTGGAGGAGGACTGCCATGTGATCGACGTCGCCCCAGGGAATCACCAGGAAGTTCCGGATCTGGCGCCAGAGTTCATCAGCGCTGCCGACCCAGGATACCGACCCCTCGAACCATCTGATGATGGCGACCACGATGAATTCGGCTTCGGTGCAGGGCACACAAGGCGGCTTATGCATCGACGGCTCCCTGGTCTTCGGCCTTGGGCAATTCCGCGAGCACTCTGACCCTCCAGACCGAGGACTGCTCACCGTACCGCCTGCGCATCAGCTCGACCCACTCTGGATCGACCAGGCCCGGGATAGGCTGCTGGCCGAACGGGTCGAGATTGGGTGTGTCAAAGGCAGTGACCCGAATCGCGATCCAGCCTGGGGAAGCAGACGCCGCCATAGGCTTTCCGATCTTGAGATGGCGGGAGGTAGGATGAAGCTCCAGGTCCGCAGGAAGTTCTCCGGGAGCCCCGCCCATCGCGTCCTCGATCAGGAGCATGTTCTGCGACTGCGATAGCTTCTGGAGCTGTTCTTCGAGGTCGTGGCCCTGACAGCCGCCAACGAATCCCATCGCGAAACACCTGTCGGGGACCAGATCCCAACTTCTGACCTTCACCTCGCCAGGAAGGTCGGCAGCAGCGTGAAGGCGCCTAATTCGTCGCCAGAGCAAGTTCTTCAGCTCCCGCGGGGTGGGAGCTGTGTTTGCGGCTAGGCCCGGGTATCGGCTCGAAACCCACCATAGGGTCAGAGCGGCCGCCAGGGTCGTGGAGCCGCCGGAGTAAGTCGTAGGGGCCGCGACACGAGGGCCCTCAACGATCGCGTCACTGATCTCGACCTGCTTTTTGTGCAGGGTCAAGCCGAGGATCTCCTTGGCAAAAGCCACGGGGTTGTTTCGGTACTGCTCGTAGATCATACGGCGCCGCCTTCGATCTTCACGCCGCCGATCATCATTCCGGTGGGCCTCGGCTGCAGAGCCAGCACGTGGGTATGCCAAAGAGGCGAATCCTCACCGTGTTTCCGACGAACCTCGTCGACCCAGACCGGGTCCACCAAGCCTGGGTAGGGGTAGGTGGCGAGGAGGCGCGCTTTCCTTTCATCGTCTGGATCGAGGTTGAAGTTGGGGGTATCGAAGGCTTCAACGCGGACCGTGCGCCAGCCAGGCTGGGAAGCGGCTGCCATCGGTGGGCCGATCTTCAGGTAGCGGGACGTCGTGTGCAGCTCGAGATCGATGGGCAGCTCTCCTGGACGGCCGCCCATCGAATCCTCGACGATCAAGAGATGTTGCTGCTTCTGCAAGAACTCGCGGTCCTCATCGTCCAATGGTCGATCGGAAGGATACGCGACACCTAGAAATCTGTCATTCCCGAGGCTCCAGGTACCGTTGCAGAATATTTGAAGCCCGGGCTGCGCAGCTCGCTGAAAACGTCCGAGGTTCCTGAAAAGAAGGTACTCGCGCTTTCGCTTATTCGGGACGAAGCCTCGCGAGATGGCGCCGGGCATGCGGGAGTGCGCCCACCAGGTCAACAAGGCTGCCGCGAGTGCCGTTGCACCGCCACCATTGCAGATGGGGGCGGCGACGCGGGGGTGTGCCACGAGGACTTCGGCAATCTCCACCTGCTTCGAGTAGAGGGTCAGGCCAAGGATATGTTCGCAGAAGCCGACGGGATCGTGGAAATATCTCTGGTGGGTCACACAGCACCGCCAGGGAACAGGATGGGCGCGAGGATCAGCAAGCTCCAAAAGAAGGAGCGGTAGAATTCATTCACGTGGATTCTCCTCTTCGTGTTGGTTGCGGCGGCGGTGCATCTCTGCGAGCCAGAACTGGTAGGATTGGACCTGCCACCGTGGTGGGGGAGTGGTCGGGTAGCCGACCTGGTTGATGCGCAGCTGGTGGGAGCAGAGCTGGGGCGTCGGGGGCGGGGGCTGACCATAGTCTTTCGCCTCGCGAAGGCGACGGCCGTAGGACTTTTCGTCGGCCCGGTACCGTTGAAGGTCGCGCTCGAGAACCACCTCCACCAGCTGACCAGCGACGCCGAGGACCCGCGCGATCCCCTTCTTTGTCTCGACGAGCGGTACGCCGTCCCCGACGAGAGGGGCCATTCGGAGGAAGGGGTAGACGCGCGCTTCGCGGTGGCCGAAGCGCAGCATCTCGAACCTGCACAGTTCCTCCCACGCCCCCTGGATCTCGGCCGCTCGGACCTCATCTCGCTCGACCTGGTCAACGGCGTGCATGGACCTCGTCCACGCTGGCTTTCCGGGTGCGCTGAGCGAGCTCGCCGGTGATCAGCGAGCGGAACAAGGTCTGCTCGTCGGTGTCCCAATGCTCAGGGTCCTCGAGCTTGAGCCCCTCCAGATAGGTGCGGTCGTAGGCGGTGACGGTCGCGCGGGGGCGCTTGAAGGCTGCACGGGTCGGGCATTTGGCAACGGCAGACAGGCAACTGGCCCGGCTGCAGTAGGTGCAGACGAAGACAGGGCAGTCAGGCACGTGCGTCGCCTGCTTCCGTGTCAGTCAGGCTGGCGCTCTCGAGGGTCACGCGGCCAGCGATCCACTCACGAGTCAGTTCCGTTCGAAACTGGACCTTGCGTCCAGTCCTTACGACGAGCGGGGTTGGTATCTCGCCCTGAGAGACGTAGTCATAAACTGACTTCTCGGACGGCAGGTTCATGATCCTGGCCATCCACTCGGCGCTGGCGAGCGGCGGGTCCGGTGGGGCCTTTTCAGGCGTCGGTGTGATCGTCTTGCACGGTGCCATGAAAGCGCATCCTCGCAAGCGGCTTGCTCCTGCCGCCCGCGTGGTCTGGTCGGCTTGAGCTATAGACTCGTTGAGCGACTGCATAAGCTGAGAGGTGATGATCTCTAGAGCCTGCTTCTGCTGTTCGGCGAGTGAGTTTCCCATAATGCTTGACCTCCTCATGTGGGGTGGTGTAGCCTCAGGGGGTACTTAGAGTCCCCAAGGCTTTGACGGGAGCCTCTCCGGTGTTTGCTCCACCAGAGAGGCTCTGCTTATGCCGCAATCTCGGGCTGATAGGCCCGCACACGATTGCGCCACTCCGTAAGCGACACGGTCTTCAGACTGTCTCGCCTCAGTTGCCAGTCGATCTCCTCGTTGCGGCTCCTTAGCTGGGCCTTGCGCTCCCGAACTCGGGCGAGCTGATCCTGTGCCCGTTCGATCGTTATCGACAGGCTCCGGTCCAGGTGCTTCAGGCGAATCAGCTCGTCGCTGTTCCGATAAGTTTCGCCCAGCAGCTCTGCGTTTTTTGGCTCAAATGCCATAGCGTTCTTCCTCCTTCCGACTTTCTTAGGTCGCGTGTCTCAGGACCCCGGGTCAGGTGTTAAGGTCGAATCATGAAGAATCCACGTGCGCCACAGTTCCGCCCCCTTTCAAGACCCCGGAGGAGGCCTCTTGTTCGAACCGCTCATAGACTTGGTTCCCAAAGAGAGAAGCTAACGAGATCATGTTCTCCCGGTTAGGGTTCTTCTCGCCCGACTCCCAACGGTACACGGTCTCTGACGAGACTTTGACCTTCGAGGCGACTGCCGGGGCACTAAGCCCCGCATCCTTCCGCATCTGCTTCAACCAAGTTCTCATAATGCTCCTCTGGTTCATAAGATAATGACCTTCAGGGTCATTGTCAATCATGCGCCGATGGGATTTGCTAGAGAGATGGATGACCCAGCAGGTCATAGTGACTTCGCAAGCCGTTTGAAGGCGGTGCGCAAAGACGCGGGATTGACTCAACAGACCGTAGCTGACCGCATCGGGATATCGCTTCGAAACTACGCCGCTTACGAAGGGGGCGAAAAATCGCCCGAGCTGAGCCGCCTGCCAAGCGTCGCAAAGGCTTTGGGCGTCAGCGTGGGTGAACTGTTCGACACGGTTGGGCCGGTCTCGCCCGAGCAGGCTCTATTGTCCATCAAGAGAGACTTGGCGGTGCTGGAGTCGGTCTATCGAGAGAATATCGAGTTGAGAACAAGGCTCAGCCAGTTCGAAGGTGGTCTAGACCCGGCAGCCCTGAAGGACGGGACCGTCGACGTCGGCCCCATCCGAAGTCCGGATAGCCTTGGGCTGACACCCTCGCAAGGCGTCGCGAAGAGGCGTCGAGGCCAACCACGGGGGAACGCGTTTCAGACATATTCCCGGCCTGGTGCACATACCCAGGAGGAGTCAGGAACCTCGTGATTCCCGATGGAAAAGAAACGAACACCGAGTGAGGCGATGCCTCCCCTTCTAACTCCCCTCCGCCATAGTAGTCCAAGCCTTGAGTCTAGTCGGTGACAGATGTCACGAAGGAGAACGATGGAAGCAGCTGATAGCATCGACCAGAACCTCCGTTATTGTTTTCCCAAGAGCCGATCAAAGCGGTTCGAAGAAGCTCTTGGCTTAGCTCGCAGACTTCCAGGTTACAGTGTGGTGGAGGAGGTTCACTGGCTGGAATTTCCGTTCGGCTGCGAACCTCCCCACCAGTTCAAAGAGCTAGAACGAATCTCTAGGGATTGGAAGGGGTCGGGGTTCTTCTTGGGTGGGAACGAGGTAACTCGTGAGACCTGGTGGGAGGCAGCCAGTCCTTTCGGCAAAAGAGTCAAGGCCAACGTGACGGAAGGATGGATCGACCGACGACTATGGATGGACTGGGGAGAGCCAGAGAATCTGGTGGTCGGTGAGAGTTACCGACAGCCGGGGCTTCGCGGGTTGGTCGAGGTCGCTCCGTCCGTGACTGCACTCTGTCCAGTATCGGTGAGCTTCGTTCGAGATTTTGGAAACAGCTATGATCCGCACGCGGTAAAGGCTTCTATCGGCTCCGTCCACGTGGGCTATTTGCCTGCTGAGCGAGCCGCTGTTGTCGCACCAGTGATGGATCGGTTCCGGATAAGGCAGATGGATGTCGCGGGAATTATTTCGGGAAGCGACAACCTGGGCGTACACGTCTGGCCAGGCCGCTTGCTGTCGGACGGTGTAGGTATCGGCGACCCAACGCGCCCTGTCTTGGCCAGATTCTATGACGACCCGCCGAAGGTGTTCCAGGAGTACCTCGAGCGGAAAGCGGGCCCACCGGCGAACATTGACAAGGCCCTCGCTTCCTGCATCACGGCATTCGTGGTGATGTTTGTTTTCGCGGCCCTGCTTATGGCGGTGGCGATGGTGGCTGCCGGTTAAAAGACCTGCAGGGAGTGCGCTGGCTATGGATCGAAGAGCTGCGCAAAAAGTAAACACCCCGACCCGATAGGGACGAGGCTGATCACTGGGTGGTGATAGCTGTAGGTTCCGAGCGGGTCACTCTTAGACCTTCAAAGGAGGCCCTATGCTCGGCTCGCTGAGTAAGCGAAAAGACGGCGTCTATCTAATACGCCTGTCCGTTGGCTATCGCAATCTTCCCAACGGGAAGCGTAAGCGAAAATACAAGGTGGTCACCTTCCACGGAACCGAGAAGGAGGCTCAGCGAAAGCGCCGCGAGCTTGTCCAGCAGTTCGAGAGTGGCGGCGTGATCGACTCGGACAAGGCTCCGCTCCAAGAGTTCTTGCAGGAGTGGCTCCGCTTATGTAAGTCAAAGGCGAGAAAGGCAACCAAGCGCGTCTACACTTGGGCGATCGACGAGGTTATCGGCCCTGCCATTGGCGATCTGCAGCTGTCCCGAGTCACGCCGATGGACATCCAGAACTTCTACAACGAGCTGGAGGAGGGTCACCTTGGGACCAGCGGGTTGAACACCTGCCATACGGTGCTCAATCAGGGGCTGCGCCAGGCCGTCCGCTGGCGTAGGCTCGCACGAAACCCAATGGATGGTGTCGATAAACCAAAGGCCCGAGAGACGCGCGAGGAAGTCGTCCGGGTTCTATCCCCCGACGAGCTCCGGCAGTTCTTGACGTTCACGCGCACGTTGCGTGACGGGCTTCTTTTTCGGTGGGCTAGCCACAGCGGCGCAAGGCCAGGGGAGTACCTCGGACTTACCTGGGCTGCCGTCGATTGGGAGAGGGGCGGCTGGCGTGTAGAGCGCGCCTTGACGAAGGACGTTGGCGAGCCGGCAATGTTTGGCGCCCCGAAAACAAAAACGAGCAAACGCTGGATCTCGATGCCTCCTCATTTGATGGGGGAGCTAAGACAGCATCGCATCGACCAGCTGAAGGCTAGACTGGCCAGAGGCGACAAGTGGAAAGACACCGATCTGGTGTTTCCAAACCGGGATGGGTGGTTTCGTTGTGAGCCAGCCGTCAATCGGAGGTTCAAAACGCTGATGCAGCGTCTAGAGTTCGCTCCAGACCTGGACCTCTACACCTTACGCCACACCCACGCCACGGAGATGCTTCGGCTCGGAAAGGCCCCCAAGGTCGTGCAGGCCCGCCTCGGTCACTCTTCGATCCGTGAGACTATGGACACGTACTCCCACGTAGACGACGCTATGGCGGGAGATGCAGCGGAAGAATTCGGCCGAGCTTATCCCCACTGAAACCGCCTGGTATCGATCCAGCGGTGATCGTCAGGTGATCATCTGGCTAAAAATCTCCGCAACCTTTCCCCAGTGGACCGGGATAAACATTGAGATGATTGGACATCACGCTGTGGTGCGCATGTTAACATTCTTACAACAAGTTCAAATCGTCCTAACATTTGCTGCTCGTGGGGGCTGGTTTCCGGGGCTCGGAGCGGCTTCGAAAGGGGCGCTCGGGGGCTCGGGCTAAAGCCTCCTCGATGGGCACACTGGAGCGATGGTGGATATTCTCTCCCCGCTGGGACTTGCTGGTCTTCTGGGGCAGCTGTCTGGCGAGTCTGCTGGCGCTGGCGCTGGGGGGCTACCTGGGCATCTTGCACGACGATTCGCCCGAATGGACCTGGATCTATGCGGTCCTTCTGGTTGACGTGGCCCACGTCTGGTCCACCGGGTTTCGCGTCTACTTCGACTCGGACGAGGTGCGCCGGCGCCCCTACCTCTATCTCGGGGTTCCGGTGCTGAGCTTCCTGGTCGGCTGGCAACTCTATCAGCTTGGGCCCTCTCTTTTTTGGCGAGCCCTGGCCTACCTGGCAGTGTGGCACTTCGTGCGCCAGCAGTACGGCTGGGTAGCCCTGTATCGGCGAAAAGCGGGAGAGGCCAGGAACTGGGAGTTCTACCTGGACGCTGCGGCCGTCTATGCGGCCACGCTGTACCCTCTCCTCTGGTGGCACGCCCACCTGCCGCGCCAGTTCTGGTGGTTTCTCGCCGGAGATTTTCAGGGGTTGCCCCAGGCCTGGGTCGCCTACTTTACTCCGCTCTACTGGCTTGTGGGCCTGGCCTACCTGGGAAAAGCCGTGATAACCTACCGCCAGAGGCGGGGGCATCCGGGCAAGGACACTGTGGTGGTGACCACCTGGCTGTGCTGGTACCTGGGGATCGTGGTCTTCAATTCGGACTACGCCTTCACCGTGACGAACGTTCTGATTCACGGCATCCCCTATATGGCGTTAGTCTACTGGTATAGGCAGCAGCGACGCGGCGAGCGGCCGCGTTTCGGACTGCAGCAGGTGGTGCTTCCGCTGCTGATGATCTGGATGCTGGCGTACACCGAAGAGATGCTCTGGGACCGGGCGGTCTGGCATGAGCGAGGCTGGCTATTCGGAAGCGCCTGGCAGGTCGGAGGATGGGAGATCGTGCTGGTCCCGCTGTTTGCTGTCCCTCAGTTGACCCACTATATTCTCGACGGATTTATCTGGAAGCGAAGGGCCTCTCCCAAGCTGGATTCCCCCTCGGTAGCCCCCTGAGCGGTTCCTTTTGAGGAGCTCGCGGCAGACTTCGTTTCTTCAATAGGGAAAGGGATCGGGCAGGGGGGAGCAAACCTTCTCCTGTGGTTTCGGTCAACTGCCCCTCCTGTGGGAGCCATGTCACTTTCCGCGCAGAGTACTCGACACATGCCGTTTGCGGCGCGTGCGATTCGCTTCTGGTTCGCCAGGGCGCGCAGGTCGAGCAGATCGGGAAGGTGGCCGAACTTCAGCCGGACGGCTCGCCTCTGCGAGTCGGAACACGAGGCACCTATCAGGGTAAGGTCTTCGAACTGGTGGGCCGAATCCAACTTTCGTTCGGCGACGGTTACTGGAACGAGTGGCACCTGCTCTACGCGAACGGCGAGACCGGCTGGCTGGGCGAGGCGATGGGGGAGTACTTCATCAACTCCCAGGTTCGCATCAAGGGCGGTCTGCCCAATGCCCAGGGCATGGCCCCGGGCGATGGACTGGCCTTGGGCGGAGAAGCCTACGTGGTCACCGGGCGGACCACCACCACGCTGTCCTCGTTCGAGGGCGAGTTGCCGTTTATCGTCGAGGAGCAGACTCCGTTTCTTAGCCTCGATATGCGCTCGGCTTCCGGGAAAGCTGCCACGGTCGACTACTCCGAGGAGCCTCCGCTCCTGTTCATGGGCGAGTATCTGCCTTTCTCCCATTTCGCCTTCCAGGAGCTTCGTGGCCCTGGCGACAACGAGGACCGCGCCACCGTTTCGGCCCGGGGGGCCGGGGTCAGTAGCTTCAACTGTCCCTCCTGTGCGGCGCCCCATACCGTAGCCGGAGGCGTGCGTTCTAAGGTTCTGGTCTGTGAATATTGCGGGTCGGCGGTGGATATCTCGAGTCCGCAGCTTCAGATCATGTGGCAAGAGCAATCCATGCGGGACGAAGTGCAAAAGGGCGTCACCCTGCCCTTGCGCTCGACCACCCGACTGGAAGGTCAGGAGTTTGTCCTGATCGGCTTCATCAAGAAAGCCGTCACCTACGAGGGGATTCGGTATCCCTGGGTGGAGTATCTGCTCTATAACCCCTTGCTCGGCTATCGTTGGCTATCTGAGAGCGACGGGCACTACACCCTGATCGAGCCCATGGAGGGGCTACCGCTGCGAGGCAGCGGTCCGGTCACCCGACCCGACGAGCAGTCGCTGACCTACCAGGGTCGCGAGTACAAACATTTCCAGACGTCGAACCCTCGGGTAGAAGCCGTCGCCGGCGAATTCTACTGGCGCGTCCGCAAGGACGACAGCGCGACGAACTTCGACTATGTCTGTCCGCCCTACATGCTGAGCATGGAGTCTTCCGAAACGGGCTTTGTCTGGTCGCACGGACGCTACCTCTCCCCCGAAGAGGTGCATAAAATGTTCGCCCTGCAGAAACGGATGCGGCCTGCGGTCGGGGTGGCGCCGTGCCAGCCCAACCCGCACGAAGATTCCGCCCGGTCGAACTGGAAAGTGTTCTGGGTCGCGATCGTGCTGGGCTTCCTGCTGACCGCGACGGGACTGCTCTCGGGAGGCGGCAAGACCGTTTGGACCAGCAAGCCCCAACAGTACCAGACCTTGCGTACCTTCACGCCGCAAGAGAGCGAGCCCTTTACCATCAAGGGTTCGGGTAATCTGGCTTTCGATTTCGAAGGGCAGTTGAGCCAGCGCTGGCTATTCTTCGAAACCCACCTGGTGGAGGCCACCACGGGCAAAGAAGCGACCCGGGTGGGGATGACGGTCGAGAACTTTTACGGCAACGGCGAGCCTCGCCGCACGGTGCGCGTCTCGGGTGTGCCGGCGGGTGAGTACAGGCTGCGCTGGACGATCCAGTCGGGCACGACCAGCGCCGCCGAGAAGGCAGACGCCGCGAAAGCCAGCGAAAACGTCGGCTACACTATCACGCTCCGGCGCGGTGTGCCGGTCTGGGGCTGGTTCGTTCTCTTGCTGTTAGTGTTGATCCCTATCCCGATTTTTGAAAGCGCCCGCCGTTCCAGCTTCGAAACTCGTCGCTGGTACAACTCGGACCATTCCTAAAGGAGCCCTGTCAGATGAAATCGATGTATATGATCTTCGCCGGGCTAGCTTTTCTGTTCTTCTGCATGCTCGAAGTCCGAGGCGTCACCGCGGACAGCAACCAGACGACCCCCAAGCCGGACATTTACACCAGCCGTAGTAGCGGTGGCTCCCGGGGGGGGTCGAGCTTTTTCTACTTCTCCAGCAAATGACGTTGGATTCAGGCTTGGCGGGATAATTGGTTAGTTTTCTCCTCGCTTCCGTTTTTCTCGTCGCCACTTGTGGCCTGGTTTATGAGCTGATCGCCGGGGCGCTGGCGTCCTATCTGCTGGGCGATTCGATCCTTCAGTTCTCGACCATTATCGGCTCTTATCTCTTTGCCATGGGGGTCGGCTCGTATCTGGCGCGCTATGTTCGAAGGGGCTTGCTGGTCGTCTTTGTCCAGGTCCAGATTCTGGTAGGCCTGCTGGGCGGCTGCTCGGCGGCGATCTTGTTTATGGTGTTCTCCTACGGCATGGGGTTTCGCCCGGTTCTCTACGGGCTGGTGTTCTTGATTGGGGCGCTTGTCGGACTCGAGATCCCGCTGATCCTTCGAATCCTCAAAGAGCATTTGCCGTTCCGCGATCTGGTCTCGCAGGTGCTGGCGCTAGATTACGTCGGGGCGCTGGCGGCCTCGGTCCTGTTCCCGCTTTTCCTGGTACCGCAGCTGGGCTTGATCCGCACTTCTTTCCTGTTCGGCTGCGTCAACGTGGCGGTCGCTCTGGCCTTTGCCCACCGCTTTCAAAACGAGGGCCGATGGGGAGCCATGATCGCTCAGGGTTCTCTGGTCCTGCTGCTCAACGCCGCCGGTCTGGTGGGCTCGGACTACATCACCAAATGGGCCGAGGACGGTCTCTATCCCGCACCTCTGGTGCTGTCGGAGCAAACACCGTACCAGCGGATCGCGGTGACCAACGATCGCTTCGAGACCAGGCTCTACCTGAACGGGAACCTGCAGTTTTCCACCTTTGACGAGTATCGGTATCACGAGGGGCTGGTGGTGCCGGCCCTGATGGCCTCGCCGGACCCCGGTAGGGTTCTGGTCCTTGGCGGGGGCGACGGGCTGGCGGTTCGCCTGCTGCTGAAGGACCCTCGGGTGCGAGAGATCACCCTGGTGGAACTGGACAAGGAGATGATTTCGCTCTTTCGGGACCACCAGGAGTTAGCCCGGCTCAACGACCGGGCGCTCAGCGACCCTCGGGTCACCGTGGTGGAACAGGACGCCTTTCGCTGGTTAGAGCAGGAGAAAGGCGTTTTTGATGTGGCTTTCGTGGACTTCCCCGATCCGTCGAACTACGCGGTAGGAAAGCTCTATACGGATCATTTTTACCGACGCCTGGCCGAGCATCTGAGCCCTCGGGGGATTTTCGTGGTGCAGTCGTCGTCGCCCCTGGCCGCTCGTAAGACGTTCTGGAGCGTGGTCACCACGGTCGAGTCGATCGGCTGGAAGGTCAAACCTTATCACTGCTATGTCCCTTCCTTTGGGGAGTGGGGCTTTCTCATGGCCTCTCGCCAGCCGCTCGAGATTTCGGGCGCCCTGCCCTTTCCTACGCGGTTCCTCAACACAGAGGAGATTCCGCGAATGTTCAGCTTCCCCAGGGATATGAGCCGCCTTCCGGTCAAGGTGAACCGGATCTTCGACCAGGTCCTGGTGCGCTATTTCCAGGAAGACTGGGGCCAGTTCGGCAGGGAAGGGCATTGAATCGGCGTCAGTTTCTGGCCGGTAGCTTGACCCTGGCCGGCCTTGGCGCCCTGGGCTGCGGGGGCGCCTCCCCTCCGGCTGCTCCCCCTTTGGCCGGCGAGCGCAGAGACCCGTCCTACTCCCAGGGACACCGGCTGTGGAAGGGCGAGTTCCCCTCCCAACCCCAGCGGGAAGAGCGCTGCGCCGCGGTGATTCTTGGCGGTGGGGTCTCCGGTCTCTCGGCGGCCTGGCGCTGGCGCCACGCCGGGCTCACCGACTTCCGTCTGCTCGAGTTAGAGCCGACGCTGGGGGGGAACTCGCGCTGCCTGGTCTACCCCGCGACCTCGGCCCCGATCGGGGCCCACTATCTGCCTGTCCCTAACCTTGAAGCGCGCGCGGTGCGTCGCGTCTTGCGGGAGATGGGGGTGTTGCGAAAGGGCCCCGGCGGCGCGGAAGAGTTGGATGGCGACCAGCTTTGCCATTCGCCTCAGGAGCGGCTGTTCTATCGAGGCGCCTGGTACGGCGGCCTGATGCCCGAGGAGCTGATGGACAGTGCGACGGTCGCCCAGTTCGAGCACTTCCAGCAGCACGTGTCCGAGTGGCAGGCGCGCCGTGACGGCGCTGGGCGCAAAGTGTTCGCCTTGCCGCTGGCCTTCAGTTCCCCGGAGGGGGAGTATACCCGTCTGGATCGGATCTCGTTCGCCGAGTATGCGACGGGCCAGGGCTGGACCTCACCTCTTCTTCGCTGGTATTTAGAGTACGGCTGCCGCGACGATTTCGGCGGCTCACTAGAGAACTGCTCGGCCTGGGCCGGACTTCACTACTTCGCGGGTCGTGATGGGGGCGGGCTGGGCGATTCCGACGATATCCTGGTTTGGCCGGAGGGGAACCAGCGCCTGGTTCGACATCTGGCCGACGGCGTGGCCTCGCAGTGCCGCTCGGGCTGCCTGGTGGTGCAGGTCGATCACGGGCCCGAGGGGGTGGTGGTAGACTACCTTGAAGTGGCCAGCGGTCAGAGGGTACGTCTGCGGGCGGCTGCTGGGGTCTACTGCCTTCCCACTTTCACCAGGCCCTATCTGCTGACCGGGGAGAAGCCTCGTCCCGTTTTTCAGTACGCCCCCTGGGTGACGGCCAATCTCTGCCTCTCTCGTACGCCCGAAGACCGGCAAGGGGCCGGGTTCGTGGCCTGGGACAACGTGCTCCAGGGGTCGGACTCGCTGGGCTATGTGGTGGCGACCCACCAGGAGATGGCGTTCGACCCTCTCCGCCCCACGGTCTGGACCTGGTACCGGCCCTTTGTGAAGAGCGACCCTGTGGCCGACCGCAAGGCGCTGCTAGAGAGCCGCTGGGAGGATTGGGTCGAGACGGTTTTCAGCGACCTGGAGCCGGCCCATCCGGATATCCGTCAGGTTTGCCAGCGCATGGACATCACGGTGCTGGGACACGGGATGATCCGCCCCAGTATCGGCTTCCTCTGGGGCGAGGAGATGGCCCGGGCACGGGAGCCGCGCGGACGCCTGTTTTTTGGACACGGCGACCTCTCCGGAATGTCGCTTTTCGAAGAGTCTCAGTATCGCGGTGTGCTAGCCGCCGAAGGGGCCCTGGCCGCGCTGGGTCGGTCTTCTCCAACCTTCTTGTAGGCCAGGAGCCTGGAGCCGGGCGAGGAACTTCGTCCGCATGTCTTTGCACGACCGCCACGGGAAAATTCTTTACTCTACGGACAGCGAACTCTCTGACGAAAAGCTGTTCAGCAAGGCCGGCAAGGAGTTGCCTGAGGTGGAAAAGCCAGGGGCCGATCTCTCGGGGTTTCGGGCGAGCGCCGGGACGGTGCTGAGTCAGGCCGACCTTAGTGGGGCAACTCTGACTTCGGCGAATCTCAGCGCTGTCAACCTGTCTCACGCTGACCTGGTGGGCTGCCAGGCGGTGGCGGTCAAGTTGAAGGGGGCCGACCTGTCGGACGCCTGGCTGACCGGCGCCGACCTTTGCGAAGCCTCTTTAGAAGGGGCCAATCTGCAGGCCGCCGATCTGAGCGGGACCTTGCTGCGGCGGGCGAATCTGCGCCGGGCCAACCTGCAGAAGGCGCAGTTCTTTGGGGCCGACCTTTCCGAGTCCGACCTGCGCGAAGCCGACCTGCGGGACGCCGACCTGCGTGGCGCCAATCTTAGCGGCTGCGACCTTCGCGGAGCGCTGTTGGATCGGGCTCGCCTCGATGGAGCCGATCTGTCCGAGGTCAGGGCTACGGCGGTGCGGCTAGAAGGAGTGCAGCTTCAGGGATCGGTGTGGAGCGGCGGAGACTGGAAGAAGTCGGTCTGGGTCGAAGTCGAAGCGCGCGGCTCGGACGGATCGTCCTGCGACCTCACAGGGGCAACCTTAGAGCGTTGCGATCTGTCAGGCAGTCGGCTGGACAATCTTTCAGCAGATAAGGTGTCGCTGTCGCTTTGCCGCATCCGAGGAAGCTCTCTGAAAGAGTGTGGGTTCAAGGCGGCTCGCTGGGACGCTTGCGACTTGCGGGGTTGCGACCTGACCTTGTCGACCTTTGCCAGGGCCGCCTTCACGCGAACGCTCTTCCTGGACGGCCTGGCCGCCGAGGTCGAGTGGAAAGGCGCTTCCTGGAAGGAGTGCCCCTCCTTTGACCGTCCCGATTAGCGGGCTGGGGTTGCGGCGGTCTCGGGTTCGGGGTCGAAATCGACCGCGATGGTCACGGCCTCGGGGACCTCTCCCCCTTTATGGGTGATGGTCAGGACCTGACCGACCTCGGGCATGCGCAGTGTGCCGATGGCGATGGGCTGCACCTTGTCGTTGCTGCGCAGGAAGAACTTGTCGAAGCTGACGGCCACGACCTCGCCCTGTAGGGTTCCTGCGGCTATCCCCGGGGTTGCGGCCGGCCCCGGGGTCTTCCCGTACTCGGGTTCGTAGCGGTGAACGCGGAGCGCTTTTTTCTTGAGCAAGAAGACGTGCATCATCGCGCTGAAGCAGATGATGACGGCCATCCCGATCACCATTTTTTTGAGATGTTTTTGGTCCGCAGTCATGGCCCGAAACTTACCCTATTCTCCCACCCGTCGATAGATCTACCCAAATTCAAAACGAGGAATCCTCTCTCGCCGGTAGGATCCGGCATGGGTTGAGAAAAATTATACCCTCTGGCCATGTTTACCCTATGGGGAATAGGGTAGAGAAACCCTTAGCGTCCGCCACAGTTTGGGCGCAGGAAGCGTAACTATGAAAGTCATCCACGAAGAAAAAGAATATGGGCTCCGTCAGGGAGCCATCGACCATCCCATGATGATCGTCGTGTCCACCGTTTATCCGTGTAACTTCGGCTGCCCGATGTGCCCCTACACGGACGGGAACTCGGATATTCGGCAGTTCTACCACGAGCGCAACGCCGACCGCTTCCCTCAGGAGCTTTGGAACCGCATCGTCGAAGAAGTGGGCGTGAGTGGCACCTGGATGCGCTGTACCGGGGGCGGCGAGCCGATGCTGCACCCCAACATGACCGAGATGATCGAGTACGCCAAAGAGAAGGGCTGCCGCGTCTGGCTAAACACCAACGGAAGCCTCTTCGGGCCGCTGCCGCGCTATCGCAAACGCCTCGAGCGGATCATTGCCGCCGGTATCGATATGATCGAGTTCTCCATGGACGCTGGCGAGCCCGAGATGTACGCCAAGGTTCGCCCCCCTCGCGGCGGCGCTCCTCGCGATGCTCAGAAATGGTTCGACAACCACGTCGGCAACATCAAGGCCGCGTTGGAACTGCGCAAAGAGTTGGGCTCGGCGACCCGCGTTGTGGTCTCGATGATCCAGCAGGACATCCTGGGCGACAAGATGGCCGAGTACGTGAAGTTCTACCTCGAAGAAGTTGGCGTGGATGAGGTGATCACCCGCAAGTTCCTCTCCTGGGACGACAACACCAACATCAACCTGCAGAACTCGCTGGACAAGCACCTCTACGCCAACCTGCCTACCGAAAAGAAAGAGCCCTGCGTGTGGCCTTTCGAGCGCATGAACGTGGACACCCTGGGCCGCGTGGCGCTGTGTGGTCAGGACGTTGGATTCCAGACGGCCGACAAATTCCCCAACCTGTGGGACCACACGGTCAAGGAAGTCTGGCTGGGCGAAATGTTCAACTGGTATCGCGAGATGCACCTCGACGGTCGGGGCGCTGAAGCGTGGCCTTGCCGCGGCTGCTCGGCCTGGCTTGCCGGTGTGCGCGACTGGAACTACGGCTGGCTGAAGGTGCTCAAGACCTCGGGCGATCGTATGCGCGAAGTGATGGGCAAAGATCTAGGAGCCGATGTCGAGGTCTATCAGCCCGACCGCGATATGAAGGTCGCCGCAGGCTAACCCGGTGTCGAAAAGCTTCAACGAGCTGCAAGAGGGGCTCGCTTCGTGGAACTCCCTGCCCGCTGCGGCGGACCTGGGAGGGACCATCGTCGCGGTCCCCTCTTTGTCTTTGCCCTACTTTGGTACGCCGGCCGGCGAGGGCCTGGTCCATTACGAAGAGCGCATCTTCTATCTGGCCCACTTCCTCAAGAACCCCCGCAACAAGCTGATCATCGTGACCTCGACGGCCGTGGCAGAGACCCTGGTCTCTTATTTGCTGCACCTGCTTCCCGGGGTGCCCCACAGTCACGCGCGGCGCCGTCTGCAGCTGTTCTCGGTGCAGGACCATTCGGCCAAGCCGCTGACGCAGAAAATTCTGGAGCGGCCCCACTTGCTGAACCGGCTGCGTAAGATGGTTGCCGGCGAGCCGCGGGCCACCCTCTCCTGCTACACGGTGACCGAGCTCGAAGAGAAGCTGGCCGAAGAGCTGCAGATTCCGGTCTACGGACCACGCGCCGACCATCTGAAGCTGGCGACCAAGTCGGTGGCTCGGAACATTTTTCGCGATCTGGGAATGGGTCTGGCCGAAGGGGCCGAGCACCTATCTAGCGGCCGCGACGTTGCGGCCGCTCTGGCCCATCTGATGCAGGAGCGGCCGGAGGCTTCGCAAGCCGTTCTCAAACAGAACTACTCTCTGGCTGGCCTGGGCAACGTGATCGTCGATCTCGAGGCGCTGCGCCCCCTGCAGGAAGCCGCCGAAACGGTTGATGAGTCGCTGTTGGACTCGCTTTTCGAAGCGCTGCCCTCCGCGGTTCGTCTCGAGGGCGACGGGCGCCAATGGACCTCCTTCTGGCAGCGCTTCCAAGAAGGCGGCGGGGTCCTGGAAGAGTTTATCGAAGGCGACGCTTGCTCGGTTCAGGTTCGCATCGCGGGCGGTGGAGAGGTTGACGTGATCGCCACGCACGACGAGCTGACCGGGGGAGAGGACGGACAGACCTATATCGCTTCTCGTATGCCGGCCCATCCTCGGGTTGCCGGTCCGCTGGCCGAAGCCGGGATCCGCATCGGCGAGCGTCTGGCTGGGCTAGGGGTGGTGGGCCGCTTCGATGTCGACTTCCTGGCTGGGCCGCGAGGTTCCGAGAAGCTCGAGACGCTGGTGGCGCTCGATATCAATCTGCGTAAGGGGCACACTACGCTGCCGATTCGCACCCTTCAACTGCTCTCGAGCGGCAACTACGATGCCGTCGAGGGCGTCTTCCGAAGCGGGGTCGGGGCGCGACAGAACCTGTGCTACCGCTCTTCTGACAGCTTTGGATCCGGCCGGCTGTACGGCATGCTGCCTCGGGACCTGCTCGAGATCACGTCCTCGGCCGGATTGCACTATTCGAGCGCCAGCCAGACCGGCGCGCTGTTCCATATGCTGGGCGCGATGTCCGAGCGCGGCGCCGCCGGGATTACCTCGATTGGGCACAGTCACGAGCAGGCGGACGAGGTCTACGACACAACTCTGCGCACCCTGTTGGCCGAGCGCGACGGCCACCACTGGATCACCTAAAAAGCCATGGCCGACGACTTGACCGCCGATGATGAACGCCTTCTCCGTCGCGCTTTCGCGCTGGCTCGTTTCGCGCGCAGTCGGGGCGACGGACCCTACGGCTCGATCTGCTCCCGTAGCGGCTATGTCATCCTGGAAGGCGAGAACACTCAGGAGAGTACGTCCGATCCGACCTGCCACGCCGAGATGAACCTGATCCGCAAGCTGGTCAAAGAGTTCACTCCGGCTCAGATCGACGAGTTTACCGTCTACGCTTCGACCGAACCGTGCCCGATGTGTGCCGGCGCTCTGGTGGTCGCCGGAATCAAGCGGCTGGTCTACGGCGCTTCGGCGGGCCGGGCGGCCGAGCTGACCGGAAGCCCGCTGGCCATGGATTCACGAGCCATCTTCCAGGCCTTAGGCGCGCCGATCGAGGTTCTGGGGCCGGTCCTTGAAGACGAAGCGCTGCAGGTTCTGGCCTGACGTGATCCCGCGCTTGTTTCGGGAGCGCTGGCAGGGCTGGCTGCTTCGCCACCTGAGTCGCGCCGAAGGAGCTTTAGAGCGGGTTCGCCGCCGTTTGCTGCCGCCCCAGCTGGTCCTTTTTCGTGACGTCACGGCTCCCTGGCTGGCCAGCGCGCTGTGCGTCGCCGCCCGATTAGGTCTGGCCGATCGGCTGAGCGAAGAGGGGCGCGACCTGCACGAGTTAGCTCGAGAGGTCGAGCTTCCCAGCGAAGACCTGGCCAGGCTTTTGGCCGTGCTGCAGGCGCACGGCTACTTCCGGCTCCAGAGCGGTAAGGTGCAGTCCACCTCTTTGTCGAGCGCTCTTTCCGTTCGGGTTGCTGGCTCGTTCGCTGAACTGCAGGGACGCGGCTGGTATCGCAAGGCGTTCCATTCAGGGCGGGTGCTGCAGGGCTGGAGAGAGGGGGCGACTCCGTTCCAAGTCGGTACGGGCGAACCGTTCTTCGATTTTCTGGCCTCCCGACCGGGCGCCGAGCGGCTGTTTTCTCGAGCCATGGCGGATGTCACCCGGTTCTGCGCCCCCTTTCTCGCCGCCGAGCTTCGCTTCGGGCAAAACGCCAGAGTTCTGGACGTGGGGGGAGGCGACGGAGAGCTGGCCCAGGCTTTGCTTCAGCGGCACCCCTCTCTGAGCCTGGCGGTTCTGGACCGCGCCGCGCCCGAGGGCGAGACGGCTCCCTGGATTCGGCTGCAAGGCGATTTTTTTCAGCAGATCCCCGGCGGCTTCGACCATCTGCTGCTCAAGAACATTCTGCACGACTGGGATGATGAACCGTGCCGGCGTCTGCTCGAGCGCTGCCGCGAGGCGGTCGAGCGGGGAGCTCGACTGACCGTCATCGAGTGTCTGTTACCCGAAGGCGAGGGGGCCGAGGCGCTGCCTTTTGCTCTGGACTGGAACGTCTGGATGACGCTTTCCGGTCGCGAGCGGACGGAAGAGCAGTATCGGGGCCTGCTAGCTCGCGCCGGTTGGGCGCTGGAGCGCTCTCGGGCGACGGCAACCCCCTACTGGCTGCTCGAGGCCAGGGCAGAATAAGAAAAGGCCCGTCATCACGACGGGCCTTTCCTTATCCTTTGCTCGATTTGGCCGCAGGCTCTTTATCGATCGGATCGTTTTTGTTTTTGACCCAGGCCAGGTAGGCGTTGATCACGTCGTCGCCCTGCAGGAAGGTCTTCTGCAGCTGTCGGTGCTCTTCTTTGAGCTTGGTCAGCTGAGGATCGTCCTTTTCGATTTTGAGCAGACGCTGGTGTAGGTAGGTCATCACCTTGCCCACAAAGGTCGCCAGTTTGTCGGCTTTCTTGCCGGAGGCCCGCTCTCGGTCGACCCAGGCGTCGGTTTCCGAGTGCATCTTGGCGATCTCGGCCTTGTCCTGGGCCGGCAGCTTACCCAGCGCTTCCTCGAACGTCTTGACCGCCTTGTTGAAGGCGACCTGCTCCTTGCTCATCTTGGCCTCGGCCTTGTCTTTGGCGGGGGCCTTTTCGGCCACGATGACAAAGGGGAGAGGCGCTGCAGGCGCGGGAGCGGGGCAGGGAGCAGGGATGGCGGGCGGCAGGTCGGGCGGCAGCATCTAGTACGGTCTACGCGATGCGTTCGAGATCGCCTGCACGACCGGTCAGGAGTTGGCCGGAGCTTTCTTGGCCATCTTCAGGATTTTCCGCGGGTAGTTGGACATCTCGCGGTACTTGCCGGCCGCGCCGCCTTTGTAGATCATCTCGCAAGCGGTGTACAGCGGAGAGTCGCCAGGGCCGGTGCCGACCAGTTCGTCCCAGCTCTGGGGGTTCTTGCCCGATTCGACGGCCTTGGCCATCGCGCGCATCACCGTGCCGCCGCCGCCGTTGTAGGAGGCCAGGGCCAGCATCACCAGGTCGTCGCCCTGCGGGGTGCCGCGACGCAAGAAGTCTTGATGGACCACGGCGCCGAAGGGGCACTTTTTCTCGGGGCGGTTGAGCAGAATGCCAAAGTAGTTGTCCGGCTCCAGCATCACCCGCTGCTTCTCCGCCAGGACCTTCAGGCCGATCGGGATGGCTTTCTCGGGGTTCAGGCGTTCGTCGACGGGCGACATCGACAGGCCGAAGCGGGTGGCGGTGTCGGGCGCGATCTGGACCAGTCCGGCGCAGCCGGTGCGGCTGAAGACATCCTTTTTGAAAGACGATTCGGCCGCGATCAGCGCTTTGAAGACCAGCGGGTTGATCGGATTGTCCTTGTCCGGCCAGTGCTCTTCGATGCTATCGAGGATCAGCTGGTTGTAAGCGTTTTCTGCCGGTCCGTAGCCCCAGTTGGTCACGATGCTCTGAGCGTCGAAGCGAACGCGCTCGGGCTCGGGAGCGGGAGTGTCGGGGAACAGCGGAACGATGGCAACGCGGGGGGCCACCTCTTCGACCATGGGGCCTTCGGCCAGGGCAGGTCGGCTGAGCGCGCCGCAGATCAAAACGGTCGCCAGCAGGCCGGTCGTGGTGCGTTTTCTCCCCTTCTTGGAAGGGACAAAGCTCATAGACATGGCTGCGGGAATTCCCAGGAATTGGGCTCAGTCCTGGTTTTAAAGAGAAAGCTTGTAACAACCGGGAAACAAATCGGCAACCTCGAAGGCGCCCCTAGGCCTACATTTCGCACTTCTCACGGACCTAGCCGACCGAGGCACTATTTTCGCTTTGTCACGCCTCGCTTATGCACTATAGTGCACCGCGCTCCGCGTTCCTAGCGATAACAGCACTCAATCGACTATGCCTCGCGAGAAGGGCGAAAAGTAGGCCTAGGGGGCCTCCAAGGTTGCCCGTACGTCCGTGTCCTAGAACTTCGCGCTCACGAAACAGCGGTACCAGCTGTCGATCCCGAGCTGAGTTCCGCGCACGTTCTGGTAGATCGGCAGACGGTACTGGAAGCCCAGGAAGATGTCATCGGTCGGGTTGACCCGGATGCCGGGCGCCAGGAAGAGAAACTCACCGCCCGTGTTGGCCACGTCGTCGGCCAGCGAAAGTTCGGGGTTCTGGAAGGCCACCTGGCCGCTGACCGGGTCGATGGTGCCGTTGGTGCTGTCCCTCCCCTGGATGAAGCCCACCAGGTCCAGACTCAGCCCGACCGAGTTGGCGACCTTGTAGCGAGTCCCGAGTTCGTAGTCGACGCGGGTGCCACGTTTGTAGCCCAGCGGGTTGGTGGCGTTCCAGAGGACTCCGCCTCGAGGGTGGACCGAAAAGGGAGAGTCGCCAAAGTGAAAGTCGGCACCGGCTTCGGCCATCAGTCCGACCGAACCACTTCCCGGCTGCATCATATTGTGGATCAGGCCGCCGTCGCTGCCTCGCACATCCCAGCGTCCGGTCGGAAGGGCCAGGCCGGCTCCCACCCACGCTCCGTGCCCGTCCAGGTCGAAAGTGTAGTTGTAGGTCAGGTTGACGTCGCCCAGGCCGTCGACCTGGTCCATGGTCATATCCATATAGGAAGGGCCGGCAGCCCCCATGGCTCCCCCCGAACCGTGACCATGAGGATCGCTGTGGCCTCCACCGTGGTCCCCTCCCATCCCGGCATCCGGATCGTGCATTCCGTGCTCGCCTCCCATCCCAGCGTCAGGGTCGTGCATCCCATGCTCTCCTCCCATATCGCCTCCCATCTGGGCCAGGGCGGCCTTGTGATGGGCGTGTCCGCCTCCGCCGGCGCCGGGTCGGCTGGCCATCCGCATGTCCATCTGGTTGACACGGTAGGGCAGGGTCAGACGCAGAGAGTGGCTGTCGTCGAACTGGTAGCGCAGCTGCAGCGAGGCGCGATCCATGTACATCCGGGTCGGGATGGCATAGGCGGCCGCACCTCCGGCCAGGCGCTCGTTAAGGACCTGGTCGGGGGAGACTTCGTCCCGGCCTCGGCGCAACTGATTCATGTCCATGTGCTCGTAAATCAGCGAGCCGCTCCAGCCGCGCCCCAGTTGGAACTGCTCCTGGGGGGCGGGGGGAGGACCGCAGCAGTCGGCCGCAGCGGGGTTCGAGGCTAGCAGGCTCAGGCAGGCTAGCGCGCTCAGGGTTTTCTTGATTTTCATGTCTCTACTCCTTAGCCATGGCAATGGCTACGCGGACGGCGAGCCCAAGGGGCTCCAGCCGTCACGCTGGGTCGGAAAGGGGGACTGCTCCGTAGGCGCTCCCACTCCAACAGGCATGGCAAAGCCAGGACCGTGAGAAGCCGGAAAGGCGCCTATCGTACCTGGGAGGAGAGAGGGGGCCTGGGGGGAGGGACCGGGGGAGGGGACGGCACGGCCTCGGGGCGAGGCTGGCGGGAGGAGAGGTAGGTCAACCGTTTACAGATTGGAGGGAGGACCTTCTTGGGAGTCGGACTGTCGATCAACGCCCAGACAAACGGTTCCGGGGGCGGCGAGCTTTCCATCTGCTCGATAGCGAGAGGCACCCGGCAGGTCAGTTCGACCATGGAGCACGCCATGCGGCTGCTGCCGCAGAACTCATCGCTGCAGCAGCTTTCCTGGCAAGAGGCCAGAGCGCACGCGGAGGCGGCTTGCGTGGCCAACAGCCACAGCATCGCCGCCAGGAACAACCTACCCAAAACGCCCGCCTATTGGGATCGTGCCGAGCGGTTTCCTGCTCCAAGCCGCACCGGAGGCTCAGTTTGGGGCGAAGTCGGGGGCGTTCGCCGCAACTTTCTGCTGGACTGAACATTAAAGACGCTTCGGTGCTAAAAAGTGCCTTCGGGGGCTCGACCTCGTTCGGGGAATAGGGTAGTATGCAGGGCTTCTCGGAGGTGCTCTCCGAGAGACCAAGCGCGCCGGCCTCGGAAACTGGGGGATTCGAGCCGTTTGTGGTACACATCGGAAAATATTTGGGGAGCTGATCCCCACCCGTAAGAAGGAGTTTCGGGCAGTCCTGTAGGACTTGCGCGATTCGGTCTCGTCTATTGGCGTGATCACGGAGGAATAACCGAACATTATGGATGTCAACAACTTTGATGCGTTAGAGATCAAGCTGGCCTCACCCCGGCAGATCCGCGAGTGGTCTTACGGCGAGGTGAAGAAGCCGGAAACGATCAACTACCGCACGCTTAAGCCCGAACGCGACGGCCTGTTCTGCGAGCGGATCTTTGGTCCGATCAAAGACTGGGAGTGCGCCTGCGGTAAGTACAAAAGAATTCGCTACAAGGGCGTTATCTGCGACAAATGCGGCGTGGAAGTCACTCGCTCTAAGGTGCGTCGTGAGCGCATGGGTCACATCGAAGTGGCCTCGCCGGTCACCCACATCTGGTATTTCAAGGGCGTCCCCTCCCGTTTGGGCCTGCTCTTGAACATGTCGCCTCGTATGCTGGAGAAGGTGATCTACTTCGCCTCGTACGTGGTCATCGACCCGGGCGACACCCCGCTGGCCAAGCGCAGCCTTCTCACCGAGATGGAGTACCGCGAAGCCCGGGAAAAGTACGGCCCGGTTTTCCGCGCTGGAATGGGCGCCGAAGCGGTCAAGGAGATGCTCCAGGAGATCGATGTCGAGGAGCTCTACAACGATCTGCGCGAAGGCATCAAGACCATGCAGGGTCAGAAGCGCACCAAGGCGGTCAAGCGCCTCGAGGTGATCAACGCTTTCCGCACCTCGGGCAACCTGCCCGAGTGGATGGTGCTCGACGTGATTCCCGTGATCCCGCCGGAGCTTCGTCCGATGGTTCAGCTCGACGGCGGTCGTTTCGCGACGTCCGACCTCAACGACCTGTACCGCCGCGTGATCAACCGTAACAACCGTCTCAAGCGCCTGCTCGATCTGGGCGCTCCCGAGATCATCGTCAAGAACGAAAAGCGCATGCTGCAAGAGGCGGTGGACGCCCTGATCGATAACGGCCGTCGCGGTCGCCCGGTCACCGGTCCCAACAACCGTCCTCTGAAGTCGCTCTCGGACATGCTCAAGGGTAAGCAGGGGCGTTTCCGTCAGAATCTGCTCGGTAAGCGCGTGGACTACTCCGGCCGTTCCGTGATCGTGGTTGGTCCCACCCTGAAGCTGCACCAGTGCGGTCTACCTAAGGAGATGGCGCTCGAGCTGTTCAAGCCGTTCGTCATGAAGAAGCTGGTCGACCGTGGCCTGGTGCACAACATCAAGTCCGCCAAGCGCATGGTCGAGCGAGTCGTTCCGGATGTCTGGGACGTGCTCGAAGAGGTGATCGAGGATCATCCCGTTCTCCTCAACCGCGCTCCTACGCTACACCGCCTCGGTATCCAGGCTTTCGAGCCGGTGCTGGTCGACGGTAAGGCGATCCAGCTGCATCCGCTGGTCTGTACTCCGTACAACGCTGACTTCGACGGCGACCAGATGGCCGTTCACCTTCCGCTTTCGGCGGGAGCGCAGGCCGAAGCCCGCATCTTGATGCTGTCTTCGAACAACATCCTGCAGCCGGCTTACGGTAACCCTTCGACGGTTCCCAACCAGGATACCGTTCTGGGGATGTACTACCTGACCATCGAAAAGCACGACTCCAAGGGCGAGGGGAAATACTTCTCCTCCATCGAGGAAGCCGTTCTGGCCTACGACGCCGGAGTGGTCGAGCTGCAGGCTCCCGTGAAGATCGAGATCGACGGCAAGATCGAAGCGACGACCGTGGGACGCTCCATTTTCTGGCGCGCCCTGCCGGCGCCGATCAAGGAAGGTCACGACCCGTTCGAGTCCAACTACGACGGTCCCGAGCCGCTCGGCAAGCCCGGCAAAAAGCTGTCCTTCGACGAGATCAACCAAACCTTCGGCAAGAAGGACCTGGTGAAGCTGATCAAGCGAGTTCACGGCCAGCACGGTAACAACCGCACGGCTCGTATGCTCGACCAGATCAAGACCTTTGGTTTCCGTTACGCCACCGTTTCCGGAACCACCATCGGTGTTGTCGACATCCGTATCCCTCCGGAAAAGCAAGCGATTCTGGATCGGTCCGACCTGCGCGTGCAGGCGCTCGACAACTGGCTGGCCATGGGCTTCATCAACGAGGACGAGAAGTATCGCGGGCTTAAGACCATCTGGTCGGAAGCCACCAACGCGGTCGAGCAGGCGATGATGCGCCATCTCGACCGTCTGAACTCGGTGTTCATGATGGCCACCTCCGGCGCTCGTGGTAACCCCGCTCAGGTGAAGCAGATCGGCGGTATGCGCGGACTGATGGCTGACCCTTCCGGTCGAATCATCCCGCTGCCGGTGCGCGCTAACCTTCGTGAAGGTCTGACCGTTCTCGAGTACTTCATCTCGACCCACGGTGCCCGTAAGGGTCTGGCGGACACGGCGCTTCGTACGGCGGACTCGGGTTACTTGACCCGCCGTCTGATCGACGTTTCCCAGGACGTGATCATCCGTATCGACGACTGTGAAGAGCAGTTCGGCGAGAGCAACGCTATCAGCGTTCGCCCCGGCGCCATCGGCAACGACATCAAGGTTCCCCTGTGGGAGCGTCTGTCGGGCCGTATCGCCAGCGAGGACATCGAGTACGAAGTCAAGGGCGAAAAGCGCGTCCACGCCAAGGGAGAGATGATCTCCGAAGCCGTGGCTATCGACATCGGCGCCTTCAAGATGAAGGATGTCGACGTTGATGTGCCCCGCCCGGTCTGGCCTTCCGTCAAGGTTCGTTCGCCGCTCGGCTGTAAAGCGATGCACGGCCTTTGCGCGAAGTGCTACGGTAAGAACCTTGCTACCGGCCACCTGGTAGAGATGGGTGAAACCGTCGGAATCATCGCGGCGCAGTCCATCGGTGAACCCGGTACGCAGCTTACCCTTCGTACCTTCCACACGGGTGGTGTGGCGACTGAGGATATCATCCAGGGTCTGCCGCGCGTCGAGGAGCTTTTCGAGGCCCGCAAACCCAAGGGCCACGCGTGTCTCTCAGAGATCTCCGGTATCGTCAAGCTCGACGAAGAGAAGGGGCTGCGGACCATCACGGTCACCTCACCTTCCGGCGAGCAGTTCTCCATCGGCGTCCCTTTCTCGTCGCGTCTGTCCATCAAGGACGGATCGCACGTGGAAGTGGGCGACCAGCTGGTGGAAGGCTTCCTGAACCCGCACGACATCCTGCGCTTGCTGGGTGTGGCGGAGTGCCATCGCTACATCGTCGACCAGGTTCAGCAGGTGTACCGTGACCAGGGTGTGGATATCAACGATCGCCACATCGAAGTCATTGCTCGGCAGATGCTGAAGAAGGTCCGCGTAGAGAGCGGTGGTGAAACCGACATGCTGCCCGGTTCGCTGCAAGATCTCTTGCTCTTCCAGGTCGAGAACCGCCGCGTCACCGAAGAGCTCGACGGCGAGCCCGCCGAAGCCAAGCGCGTCCTGCTGGGCGTGACCAAGGCCTCGCTGGCTACCGAGTCGTTCCTCTCGGCGGCCTCCTTCCAGGAGACCACCCGCGTGCTGACCGACGCTGCTATCAAGGGTAAGCGCGACGAACTGCGCGGACTCAAGGAGAACGTGATCATCGGTAAGCTGATCCCGGCCGGTACCGGTATGACCGAGTACCGCGAGATCGAGACCGAGATCCCGCGCGACGCCTCCAGCGCCGCGCCGGCCTCGACCCCCGAGGACATCCTGGCTCTCGAGCTGGGTGCCGCTCTGGGCGAGCGCTAGTCTCTACGACCACGAAAAAAGGCCCCGGCTTCGGCTGGGGCCTTTTTTCATGGTGGAGAGGTCGCGGGGCTAGCTCAGAGAACGGCGGGCTCTAACTCGCCGAAACGTGAGCTAGGCGGCGGGCTGGAGGGCTAGCTCAGACCAGGAACGGCTTGGCCAGCCAGCCTTCGATGTCTCGGGCCGGGCTGGGTTGGGCAAAGAAGTGCCCCTGGCCCCAGTCGCAGCCCGACTGCTTCAAGAAGCGGTTCTGTTCCAGGGACTCGACTCCCACTCCCAGGCTTTTCTTTTCGAGCGAGCCGGCCAACGCCAGCATCGCTTTGCAGAAAGCTCGAGTCTCATCACGGTGCAGATTGGCGACGATCTGGCGGTCGATTTTGACGTAGCGAAGCGAGAGCGGGCTCAGCATCAGCAGCGCTCGCGTATCGAAGTCGGCATCGTCGAGGGCCAACCCCACCCGCTGCTCGGAAAGCTGCTCGAGCACCCGCTGGATGCTTTCCAGCCGGGTCGACGACGAGCTTTCGAGGATTTCGATCACAATCGCTTCCGGCTTGACCCTGGTCCTCTCCAACGCCTCTTCCAGCGCCAGAGGGAATTTGGGGTCCAGCATCTGCTGGGAAGAGAGGTTCAGAGCGAAGAGAAGCCCGGGGTAGGCCTGGGCGGTCCGGACGACCTGGTCCACCACCCAGCGACCGATCGGGAACATCATGTTGCTCACTTCGGCGGCGTCCAGGAACTGGCTGGGCCGAAGCAAGCCGTGCACTGGGTGGTCCCAGCGGATCAGCGCTTCCGTGCCTACCAACTTGCCGGTCTTCAGGTCGACGAACGGCTGGTAGAGCATCTTCAGGTGCCCTTCCTCCAGGGCCAGCGCTAGCTCCCGGGAAAGCGTCTTTTGCCGCTCCTGGTCTTTGAGCATCTCGCGATTGAAGACCACCCAGTCGCCTTCGTTCGAGGTCGCTTTGGCGCCCAGCAGCGCCCGATGAGACGACGCGATGAGGTCCGAGGAGTTTTCCGACAAGGCGCTCGTGCTCATACCGACCGACACCTTGAGCTGGACGGGGCGGCCCAGCGCGGTGAACGGCTTTTCCAGGTCGTTGACGATGCGGTGAATCAGCGCCTCGCCTTTGGCGTAGATCGAGTTGGGGTGAAGATCGCTGACGTCGATGGCGCCGTTGGTGGCCAGTACGAACTGGTCCCCGTTGACTCTGGAGAACAGGCAGTCGTCGTCAAGCAGGCGGGAAAACCGCTTGGCGACCTGACAGAGCAAGTCGTCGCAGGCGGTGGTGCCCAGGACATCGTTGAGCACTGAGAAGCGGGCGATGTCGATGGTCAGCAGCCCCAGGGCGAAGGCGTTATCGCTGGCCTCTTGCCAGCGGCGTTCCAGCGTGCGGAAGAAAGAGCCGAACGAGGGCAGCCCGGTTAGCGGGTCGCGCTCTTGCTCGGCCGCGCTGACGTAGGGGAAGAACCAATACAGTTCAGCGGCCTCGCCTTGATAGAGAAAGCTCTGGCGTTTGACCGTGTAGTGGTGGCCGTCGTTGACGAACAGGTCCCCCTCGGGACGGTCGTGGAGCCGGTCGTGCTTCCAGCTTTCGGTCAGGTCGCCCAGGGCCGTGCGGGCCATGCCGTTGGTCCAAAGCACGTCGCCCTGCTGGCTGACCACCACCATCGGA
Organism: Vulcanimicrobiota bacterium; assembly: GCA_023447635.1. Taxonomy (GTDB): domain Bacteria; phylum Vulcanimicrobiota; class Xenobia; order Xenobiales; family JADMJV01; genus JAEXNA01. The sequence continues at coordinate 30,222 of JAEXNA010000074.1, forward strand.
ACGGGCGCATAATCCAGGAACGCTTCCACTGCTCGAACCTTTGCTCCGCTTGGGGCGCTTCCCTCTGCTCTGGTACGAAAGTTTACCTTTAGACTCTTGACGCCTGGCGAAGTTAGAACAGCTCGAGCTGTCCCGGCACCTCGTCGTCCTCGCTCCAGGCGCCACGCAGCGTCAACTGCTCGCCTACGACCTCGAAGTTCGCGCCGCGTTGGGCCACCCAGGCTAGCCAGGACCAGAGAGTCTGAACGCGGCGACGAGCGGTGCTTTCTTCCAGGCTGGCAAGAGAGCTTCGCTGAAGCTGCGAAAGCACTTCGGCCTTGCTCAAGCGCCCCGAGGGCGAGGTAAGCAGGCTCACCATCAACTCTCCGATCAGCGGCACGCCCAGCACGGCTCGGACCAGAATCTCTTCCCGCAGGTCAGGGTTGGCCAGGTAGGCTTGACCCAAATCGGTGAGCCGATAGGGGTCCTTATCCAGCAGGCCCACGCTGCAGGCCGCGTTCAGATAGTAATCGCCCTGGCGCTTGTCGAACTCCAGTCGGTCGGCCAGGCCGCGCGCCGTGTTGTAGCCCAGTTGGACGAGGATCGGGATCTCCGCGATGCGGTCCAGTTTGTCCGCCTGAGGAATAGGAACGATACGGCGAAGAGGGACGACCTTGCGGGGCCTCGGCAGGGCCGGGACCAACCGATAGGCCGCCGCCCGAATCAGCCGGGGAGGACCATAGACCTCGGGAGGGTCGAAGGTGTACTCACGAAAGCGATAGACCCCGCTCGACGGCTCGTAGGTGAAGAACACCGGTCGGACCGTTTTGGCCGAACGCTCCTTCCAACTTCGATAGGGGTAATACAGCTGGCGCAGGTGGAAATCGTCGCACTCTCCGATTTTGGCCTCGACCACGATGATGCAGTTCGGTCCCTCGTAGCCCTGGTCGATTTCGATCTGGACGCTTTCGACCTCGAGCCGGTGCTCTCCCACCGAAAAGGCGAAGGCCGGACTGTATTTCCGCCCCCGCAGGGTCGGGTAAAGCACGTTCTCGCCGGTGAACTCAGAAAACATCCCGGAGTTGAAAGCCAGGTCGAGATGCTGCATTTCGGAGAGCCCCGACTCGCTGGTCTCGAGTCGGAAGCTGTGCTGTTGGGGGAAATCGACCGGCTCGGGGCACGGCTCGGGGCGATGATAGCCGCTACCTCGGACGATCGCGTAGTGGCCGTTTTTGAGGGGAAGGATAAAGCGGCCGCTATGGCCCAGCACGGGCGGAAGCTTGGCCGAGTGGTCCCACTTCATCATCAGCCTGGGCTCCTGCCCGGTCAACTCTTTGACCTCGGTGGCGCTGATGGTGAAGTAGTCGCCTTCGAGCGGGATCCGCTCCCAGGCCTGATAGAGGCTGCTCATCCGATGATGAGAAGTTCGGTGATCTTCTGGCGCCGGTCGGCCTTGGAGTTGATAGCCCGGGCGGCCTGGATTTTGACCTGTTTGAAGCCGCGGTAAAGGTCGCGAATCAGCGGGGCGTCCGAGTTGGATAGCCGGACCTTGACGTCTCGCTCGCTGAGCCGACGGAACAAGCCCGCAAGTTCGACCTGATCGTTCTCGCTGAAGTCATGCTGGGTGTACGAGGTGAAGCTCGAAGTCGGGTTAAGTGGGTGATAGGGTGGGTCGAAGTAGACCAGATCGCCCGGCTGGGCTTGCGCTTCCACCTCGGAATAGCGCTGGCAGGCGATGGTAGCGGGGCTCAGCGCCAGGCTGGCTGCCTCTAGTCCAGGCTGATGCAGGATGCGCGGGTTGGCGTAGCGCCCCATCGGAACGTTGAACTCGCCTTTGGAGTTCTCCCGGTAGAGCCCATTGAAACAGGTGCGGTTCAGGTACAGCAGCCGGGCGGCACGCTCGATGGGGGACAGTTGAGCCGGTTGAGTTTTGCGCACCGCGTAGTAATGCTCTTCGCCGTGCTGCTGCTGGTGCTCTTCGAGCAGGATGTAGAGCGGGCTGGGGCAGCTCTGTAGCATCTGGTAAAGGTTCACCAGTTCCGGATTGATGTCGCTCAGGAAACAGTGTTTGTCTTTGAGCCGGCCTTCGTTCCAGAGCCAGAAATAGACGGCTCCACCGCCGAAGAACGGTTCGTGATAGTTTCCGAAGCCGCCCCGAGGGCGAAAGTGCCTGGCGTACTGCTCTACCAGGCGTCGCTTGCCGCCGGCCCACTTCAGGACGGGTTCGGCGGGAATGGGGGAAGACACGACAGGAGAAGAGGCAGGCACTGCCCCCTGGTTCCCCTTCTCGGGGGGAATTCCCCTGGAACGACCGTCCAAATCCGCCATGACTTGCCTTCTCGAGCAGGGACGAGGCGTCGCCCGGAGG
>JAEXNA010000086.1 GCA_023447635.1 Vulcanimicrobiota bacterium
GCCCCCCCCAGCGAATGTGTCTGTGGGGCCTACAGATAATCGGCAATTGTCTCCCAGCAATTATCTCGACGTAACGGTGGCTACTGGTGGCACGTTGACCCTAGGCCCTCCGGTCGACAACAACAACACATACGTATTCAACAATCTCAACATGTCTCCCGGTTCGAGCATTGTGGTAAATAGTACCGTCGAGAACCCAGCCGTCATCTACATTCGTGGGAACGCGAATTTGGCAGGCACGGCGAGCCAGCCGGTTAGCCTTAATCAGGCAGCTGATGTCGACTCGTCGCAGCCTGGAGTGCTCCAAATCTACTTCGAAGGCACCGATCCCGATACAGCGACAAACTCTGCGGCCACGCTCAACCACGTCAACGGCGCCTTCGTGATGGCGGGGCACGATCTCAGAATGACGGCCAACGACAGCGACTTCGTCGGCTCGGTCATCGGTGACGAGATCGAACTTCACGGATCGGTAATGCGCTACGATGTCCGTCTGCGCGGTGTTCCCATGGCTGGCAAGGCCCAGTTCGCCTTGCTAAGCAGCAACGAAGTTCCTAAGGTCGTGGCCGAAGCCGCTGCCGAAGCCGCGACCGCCATGGGTGCTGCGGCTCCGGTAGCTGGCCCCGTGGCCCCCCCCGCTCCAGCGCCGGCACCGGCTCCCGCGCCAGCACCTGCGCCCGCTCCGGCACCTGCGCCCGCTCCGGCACCTGCGCCCGCTCCCGCTCCGGCACCTGCGCCCGCTCCAGCACCTGCGCCCGCTCCAGCACCTGCTCCCGCCCCGGCGCCTGCACCCGCTCCGGCACCCGCTCCGGCGCCTGCTCCTGCACCTGCACCTGCACCCGCAGCGGTGACCACCGCCGCCCCCAGCGGCTGCGGATGTGGCTGCGGCTACATCTAGACGAAGGGTCTACTCAACCCGGTCGGTTTTGCGCAGCGTGTAGACTGTCCCGTTCAGATTCAGCGTTACCGTGTTGCTTTCGATCGTATAGCCCGCTCGCAGAATCGATCGAGCGCTCGAACGGCTGACGCCTTCGAGCATAAGAACACCCTCTTCCGGACTGGTGTAAGACCACCATTCGGCGATCCGGCGGGTCGCCGGAGCCTGACCCGGCCTGGCCTCCCCGTTCTCCGGCTGCCAGGTCAGGCTGACCACGGTCGACCACGGTGTAAATTCAACGTAATCAATTTTCTGATCAGTTTGGCGCACCTGACGCCACAGCCCCGTCAACTCTCGTCGCGGACGTCCTGCGTCCGTCTTCTTTTCCAGGTTCCAGAGCCGAGTGTCGGTCTGAAGGGTCAGTCGGCTGCCCTGGCGCTGACAGGCCCAACGCTCGGGCTGAGGATCCTGGCCCTTCGGGTTCCACGCTCGGGAGAGCGGTTCCAGAGTTAACTCCTCCCCTCGCAAGTCGGGCCGCCAGAGAGCGACCATCGCGGGATTGCGGGACACCTGGAGGGCCAGATGTCCCGGTGTCAACTCGAGATGGACATCCCGGTCCTGGTCCATCCACATCGCCTCGAGGTCGCTCCAGGCCGGAGGACGTCCGCAACCGGAAAAGCCGAACAGCCCGGCTGCCCCTAGACCCAGAGCGGCGGCGAGAAATCGTCGGCGATGCGCGTTGTGCAGGTGCGGGCTCACAGCTTAGGAAGAATCTTGGTCTGCAGTTCCACCAGATGGCGATAGCGACCGGACAGGTCGTAAGTCATTTTGACTTTAATAAGATCCGTCTCTTTACGAATATCCAGGGCGTCGACCCTGCGCGCAATCAGTTTTCTCGATATGGTCGAAGCCATGAAGTACTCGACATCACGACGAGCAAACCACTGGGCCCCGAGCGGGTCTGGGATGGTGAGAAGAATTCGGTTGTCCCCCGGTCGGTCCGGTTCCGTGTTCTGCTGAAAAAGCTCTTCCCGACGGTGGATGACCTTGCTCCCGTCGGCCTGAGGGTCGAGATAGTAACAGACGAATTTCTGCCAAAAAATGCGGCCGGAGTCTTCATCAGGCTCCATGTCGCCGTCTGCGTTCTTGTTCGAGGCAAACACCACCCCATCCACGGTATCGCCGACGTCTGGCGCAGTGGACCAACAATGAATCGACGGCATCGCCGTATCGCGAATCTCGTCCGAAAGCCTCGTCATCCCGAGCAGCGCCTGCTGCCGGATCTCCAGGGCGTCCGTCGACTCTCGATACATCGTGATTCCACGGTCGATAAAAAGGTAGACCGAGTAGAGCAGAACCCCGAACAGGCCCATCACGATCATCAACTCGAGCAGAGTCGCGCCTCGGGGGCGCCGGGTCAGGCTCAAGGACCGCCTCCAGCGCCCGAAGGGTCTCCACCGGCCTCGGCCAACTGGCTCTGATACTCGACGAAGCCGCGCCCCTCTTGCTCGTCCCACTCGACCCGAACGGTAACTAGCTTTGGGGTCAAGTTGCCCGAAGGGCCAGGAATGCTGAGGTCCGCCACCGTGATGGTCGGCTGATAGAGAGTGACCTTCTCTGCGTCGCGCACGATCTCTCGCATCTCGATCTCGGGACGCGTAATAGCTAACGTGTCCACCGAGTCGTAGCCAGCGGCCAGGCACTCTTCCATCAACTCGTTGGCCAGGAACTGGCCGACCAGACGGCCGCCCGATTTATTCATCACGCGCGAATGCTGAATCCAGACGGCGGTGGTGCCAAGCGCGACGGTGCTGAAAATGAACGTAGCGAGAATCATCTCCAGAAGGTTATGACCACGGGGGCGGGTCACCGCTTTGCGCATGGATGCATGCTAACACAGTTCCCCCTGAACTACCACGCATGGCCCCTGCGTTTCAGCGTAAATATTGCAGGGAGCGTAGCATCCGATCGGCCTCTTCCGGCGGCACCGTAGGGGCGCTCGGTCCCTCCTGGCCCCGGCGCGCTCGGTAGGCACGCGACAGAGTCTCCAGGCGCAGAGCCGTGGCCCGCCGGGCCTCCCACAGGTTAACCTTTTCCCCCGGGTCCTCAACCAGATCATAGAGCGCAAACGGATCGGTCGGGTACTGGGCGGCCCGACACAGCGCGGCGCTCCACCTTCCCTCCCGCACTCCAACCGCGTCGATCAGGTAGTTCCCTTCCGGCTGGCCTGCCATCACCGCCTGACGGCCCGCCTCGATGTCGGTGAAGAAAACGCGTTCCCCCTGCCCTCCCACTCCCAAAGGAAGTTGACGGCCAGAGACCTCGACCGGGACCGGCAGGCCGGCTCGGGACAGCAGCGTGGGCATCAGGTCGGTCACCTGGCAAGGCGCCACGACGCGAGCGCCGGCCGACTCTTGCCCGGGCAGCTTCACCACCAGCGGGATGCGAACCAACTCCTGGAACACCTTGTACAGGTGGCCCAGCTTCTCCCGGTCCAGCAGCTCCTCGCCGTGGTCGGACACAAAGACGATCAGAGTGTTGTCGTAAAGCCCTTTCGCCTTCAGGTGGGCGAGCAACTCGCCGAACGCCGCGTCGTTGTTCGCCAGTTCCGCCCGATACAGCGCCTCGATGTTGTCGTACGTTGCCTGGGGTATAGCCGGCGGGTCGACCTCGAAAGAGCGCCGCTTGAGCGCCTGAACCAGGCGCCCGAAATCGGGCCGACGCGAGGAGCCAAGCACCGCCTTCGAGCGCTCTCCGGAAGGCGGCACCTGCCAGCTGCGCATCCAGGCCTTGCGGAAAGCTGGAGGCGGGTTGTAGGGAATATGAGGGTCCAGCGTATGCAGGTACAGAAAAAACGGCTGGCCGTCTTTCCGTTGGTCCAGCCAGGGCAGCGCCCGAGCGTTCACCCCCTGCGCCGTCAGGCTGTGCGGCAGGTCTTCGAAGGTCTCGAACCCCTGGTCGAAGCCGAACTGTCGACCTACCAGCGGGTTGGTCACGAAGGCGGCCGTCTGGTAGCCCGCCCCCTGAAACACCTCGGCCAGACTGATCCGGTCGGCGGGCAGCTTCTCGGTAAAGTCCCTCACCCCGTGCGCGACCGGGTCCATCCCCGTCATCAGCGAAGCTACCGACGGCTTGGTCCAGGGCGCGGTCGACAATGCCCCTTCGTAGACCACGCCGTCCTGGGCCATGGCCTGCAAGGCCGGAGAGATCCCGGAAGGCCCGCCGTAGACGCTCAGCCGGTCGGCCCGCAGCGTATCCACCAGATAGATCAGCACGTTGGGGCGCGGGCCTTGAGGAAGGGTGGAGGGGGGAACGGGGGTGGGAGTGACGACCTGCTGGGGCAGCGGCTCTCGAGCCAGGCGAGGTCGAAGCAACCTCAGTCCAAGCTGACCGGGGAGCGGCTCGCCCTTCCCCGTGTAGACCGCTTTCAGAGCCAGAGCCCGCGGACCGGTGTCGGACCGCAGCAGCGCCAGCGTTTCCCCCTCCCCTACCACCTGGGCCAGGGAGAGGTAAGGCTTCTCGTCCGTAGCCAGGCCGATCTCCAACTTCCAGCTTCCCTCTTCCAGAGCCGGGCTGCCGGGTTCGGTCCAGGGCTCCACGGCCAGTCGAACCTGCCGCTCCTCTTCAGGGGACAACGAGACTTCGAGGCGGCGGTGGAACGGCAGGGTCAGCGCCTCACGCTCTGGCTCCACCGCGACCTCTCCCTTCCCCAGGGGGGTGGCCTTAAGGCTCAGCCACTCCGTCCCGGCACAGCCGGTGATGGTCAGCCAGTTCATCCCTGGCTGCAGCGCCTCGGCGGGGATGTCGAGCGAGAACCGGCCGACCCCGTCCTGGACCGCACCGCTGGCCAACGAGCGGCCGTTGAGTTGGAAACCCACGGTTCTGGGCGGGCCGCTGCCCTGCAGGCGCCCTTCTAACTCGACCTTCAGCGGAAGTGGATCGTGCAGATACAGACCCAGACCGGCCTGCGTCACGCCGGGCAGCGGGGCTACCCACTCGGCGTTGCGGTCGGGGGCGAAACCGGGGCCCAGGAAAGGGCGAAAAGTGCAGCTTCCCAGCGACCCCTCACCTGTTACCAACGACTCGGTGCGAGCCTGAGCGACCTGCGGCAGCAGGCTAACTTCGTCCAGGAGCGGGCCGCCGCAGCCCGGGAACAAGCCCAATGTTACCGTGAACAGCCCGAGGAAAGTGCGACGCCAGCAGTGCTTCACCCCGCTGCGTTTCGGGCGGTCCAAAGCTGGGCCCTCTGATCTCTCCCAGCTGATCGCACCTGAGAAGTTTACAAAAAGGAAATATCTGCCGGGGGTTTGCTAAGCCTGGTTTTACTCGTGGCTGCTAGATTGATAGCAGAAGTTCGACCCGGAAAGGCCCCCTCATCTATGCAGACCGTCCAGCAGTCCATCACCGAACTGGCCAGAGCCGCCGCCCAGATCCTGGGACACGTGCGTAAGATGTCGGCGCGCGGCGATACCCGGGACAGCGTGGAAAGCTATCTGGGCGACTGCCGGGAGAGCATGCTACGAGCTGCCGATGATGTGGCGCGGCGACTGGCCTCGGACCTGTTCGAGGATATGGTTCGGGCTATCCGCTACGCCAGCGCCGACGGCGAAATGGTGGGCGCGCTGGCTGTCCTGACGACCGTACCGTCGAACCAGGACTCAGGGTTCCGCTGCCTCTCCCTGACCGCCCAGCAGCGCATCCGGGCCGAGGTCCGAGACCGCACTCTGCTGCGCGTCTGCAGCCCGGACGACATCAAAGTCGGAGCCGAACTGGCCTTGTCGTCGCTAGAGCCGCTGGTCGCCGCCTAGCACTGCTCTGGCTCTGGCAACCGCCGAACCGCTTGAGCAAAGGCAAACTGAGCCTATCTCGACGTTCACATGACGCACTCCTCCCCTTAGAAGTTGAAGGATTTTCCATGAAGCTATGAGAAACTGCCCCAAAGACCGGAATCGCAGCCTGCGAGTGCGGTTTTTCCAGGTTAAAGCCCTGGGATGCGTGAGGGGGGGCCCGAGCATTCCAGGGGCTAAAGGGCGGTTGCACGGTGTATCTCAAACGTCTCGAGCTCTACGGCTTCAAGACTTTTTCGAAAAAGACAGTGATCGAGTTTCCCCACGGCTTTATGGCGGTGGTCGGTCCTAACGGTAGCGGCAAGAGCAATCTGACCGACGCTATCCGTTTCTGTCTGGGCGAATCCCAGGTCAAGGCGCTGCGTGCCACCAAACTCGAAGAGCTGATCTTCGCCGGCACCCCGGACAAATCGCCCGCCCCCTACGCCGAAGTGACGGCGGTGTTCGACAACACCGACGCCAAACTGCCCGTGGACCTTGCCGAAGTCGGGATCACCCGCCGGCTGACCCGCGACGGCGGTTCCCGCTTTGCCATCAACGGCACCACCTGCCGCCTGAAAGATATCCACGAGATGCTGATGGGCTCGGGCATCGGCCCCGGCAGCTTCTCGGTGCTGGGCGGCAAAGAGGTCGACCGCGTGCTCTCGAGCGATCCCAAAGATCGCCGGATGATGCTGGAAGAGACCGCCTCGGTCAACCGCTATCGCTACCGCAAGAAAGAAGCTCAGCGCAAGCTGGACCAGACCGACGACAACCTGGTCCGTCTGCGCGACATCTTGCGCGAGGTCGGCGAACAGCTGGGCGAAAGCAAGAAGCAGCTTCAGCGCTACGAGCGCTACCAGGCCTCGAAAGACGAACTAGGCAACCTCGAGCGCCGCGTCGCCCTGCACGACGTCACCACCCTGCGCGCCCGCGCCGTCGAACTGACCGAGCAGGTCAAGTCGCTGGAAGGGCTGATGGCTGACGCCAAAGAGCGCGAGGAAGCCGCCCGCAAAGCGATGGACGGCTTCGTGGCGGAAAAGGAGACCGCCGACCGCGAGCGCGAGAAGATCTCGGCCGAGCTTTCGGCGCTGCGCGAGCGCACCGGCGCCAACGCCGCCTCCAAAGATTCCCTCAAGGATCGCCGCAAGCAGATCGAAGACAGCCTGCGCCAGGCCGACCAGGTGCTGCACACCGGCGCCGACCGCGTTCAGGCGCAGATGGAGCGCCTGACCGAACTTTCCAACCGTCGCGGCGAGCTGACCGAAGAGCAGACCCGCGCCCGCCAGCATCTGGAGCTGATCTGTGAAGAGTTGGGACGCCTGCCTCAGGAAGCCGGCGGTCTGCCCGCGACCGAGATGCGCCAGCGTCGCGACAGCATGCACAAGCGCCAGGGGCTGCTGCGCGAAGAGGCCACCCGCGACGAGGCGGAAGAGAAGGTCGACCGCGACCGCCAGGAAGAGCTAGAGTTCCGCCAGATGGAGCTGGCCGACGGCGAGACCTCGAAAGAGCCCGCCGGCGAGACCGCCGAATTCTTCGACCTGGTCGCTCTAGAAAAAGAGCGCGTCGAGACCGAAGAGTCGGCCGAGAAGCTGAAAGCGCGCCGCATCGGTTTCCAGAAAGAGCTGGAAGAGCAGATTTCCAACGGGCGCGAGCTGGAAAGCCACCGTCGCCCGCTGGTCGGACGGATCGCCGAACTCGAGGCGCTGGCGGTGGACCAGACCTCGCTGCCGCCCGCCGTCCGCTCGGTGATGCGCTCGGGTAACCCCGGCGTGATCGGCCTGGTGGGCGAGCTGATCAAGGTTCCCGAAGGGCTCGAAGTCGCCTTTGAAGCCGCTCTGGGCGGCGCCGTGAACAACGTGATCACCCGTGACAAACGGGTGGCCTCGGAGCTGGTCGAACAGCTCAAGCGCGAGCGCGTGGGTCGCGCCACCTTCTGGCCGCTGGACCTGCCGCGCAAAGGCTCGCGTCGCCCTGATCTGCCCGACCGTCGCGGCGTGGTGGGCTGGGCGATGGAGCTGCTCGATTTCCCCAACAACATCGAGCCGGTGCTCGAACAGCTGCTGGGTCGCACGGTGATCATGGACGATATGCACAGCGCCATGGCGATGTACGAGCGTTGCCACGGGCAGCGTCCGCATATCGTGACCCGGGGCGGCGAATACCTGAACCCGTCCGGCGCGCTGACCGGCGGCGCCAAGCGCAGCGACCAGTCCGGCGTGCTGGCGGCCCGTTCGAAGCTGATGCAGGCGCGGCAGGACATGGCCGCGCTGGAAAAGGCGTCCCACAACGTGGTCAGCCGCATCGAGAAGCTGCAGAACCAGATGAAAGAGGCCGAGGAAGCGCTTGGTCGCCGTCAAGAGCGGCTGCAAGAGCTGTCGGCGATTCTGGTTCAGGGCCGCGCTCAAGACCAGGAGCGCACTCGCCAGCAAGAGCGTCTGGCCTCGGAGAAAGCGCGTCTGACCAGCGAGCTGGAGAAGCTCGCCGACCGTCAAACCGAGCGTACCTTACGTTCCGACGAGCGGACCTTAGAGTTAGAACAGCTGACGAGTAAGCTGGCGGCGATCGAGGTCGAGCTGGCTGGCTTCAAGGCTCAGGAAGACGAGCTGGGACAGCGTCGCGAGGCGCTGCACCGCGAGCGTCTGCAGGCCGAAATGCGCGTCGAGCGCGCCGCCGATAAGCTGACCGACCTGGAACGCGAGCGTCAGCGCGAAGAAGAGCGCCTCAACGATCTGCGCTCGGACCGCGCTCGGGCCGAACAAGACCTGGCTCGTAACCGCGAGGGGCTGTCCGCGCTCGACGGCGAGGCCGTGCGGATCGCGGAAGAGTCCGAAGGGCTGCTCAAGCGCGTCGAAGCCAAGACGGAAGAGCTGCGGCAGGTCCGTCTGGCCCATCAGGCGATCGACGAAAAGGCCGAAGGGATGCGCCAGGATTTTGCCCGCGCGAATTCGGCGATGCAGAAGCACAGCGGCGAAGTTCATCGTCTCGAGCTCGAGCGCACCAAGGTGACCACTCAGTACGAAGAGTCGCTGGCCCGCCTGCGTGACGGACGTTCCGACACCGAGCAACTGCTGATGGTAGCGTCTCAGACCGAGCCGATGAATCCGGCCGAACTGACCGGCGCCAAGTCCCGCATCGGCCAGTTGCGTCACTTCCTGGACAACTTCGGCGGCGTCAACCTGGGAGCCCGCGAAGACTATGAGCGGCTTTCGGCCCGCTACGACGGGCTGGACGGACAGATCACGGACCTGGCCGAGGGTAAGGAGAGCTTGCAGAAGATCATGCGCGAGCTGGATCAGGCCACCACGCACCTCTTCACCGAGACCTTCGAGCGGGTCAACGACACCTTCTCGCGTCTGTTCAAGGATCTGTTTGGGGGCGGTGAAGCCAAACTGGTGCTGTGCGACCCCGAAGACGTCCTGGAAAGCGGCGTCGAGATCCTCTGCTGCCCTCCCGGTAAGCGTCAGCAGAACATGATGTTGATGTCGTCCGGCGAGCGCGCGCTTTGCGCCATCGCTTTCCTGATGTCGCTGCTAGCCTGTAAACCGTCGCCCATCGTGATCCTCGACGAGTTGGACGCGCCGTTGGACGAGCGAAACGTCGAGAAGGTTGCCACCCGTCTGCTGGAGTTTTCGACCTCGTCACAGTTCCTGGTGGTCACTCACAACCGTAAGACGATGGAATACGCCGACCGTCTGTACGGCGTGACCATGCTCGAACCGGGCGTCTCTCAGGTGCTCTCGGTCGAACTCGCCAACGTGGAAGAAAAATTAGGAGCCTTGAATTGAAGCTGCTCAGCGTTTTGCAAGAAGGGTTCACCCTGATGGTGTCCCTGCCCAAGAACTCTCCGGAACTGGCCCAGGCCGCCATCGATGCCGGCGCCCAGTGCCTGAAGGTGCACGTCAACTGTCACCACTTCGCCTCCGACACCCGCTTTGGAAGCTGGGCCGAAGAGAAAGCCGTGATCTCCGAGATCAAGGCGATCTGTGGCGAGGTGCCGCTTGGCCTGGTCACCGGCGAGCAGACCCAGCCGAGCCCCGACGACCTGGAAGAGATCTCGAACTTTGGCTTCGATTTCTGGGACCTGTTCTGCCGCTACACCCCGCCGGAGTATCTGGACCTGCCCAACATGGGCCGCATGGTCGCTATCGACTCTAGCTGGGAGCCCTGGCTGGTCAAGGCGCTGGGCGCCCTGGGGGTCAACGTGATCGAGTCCTCTATCATCCCTCGCGACCAGTACCGCGGCGGACTGAACCTGGAAGACCTGTGCCGCTATGAGCGGCTGGCTCGGACCTCGGAGATGCCGATCCTGATCCCCACCCAACGCGCCATCACGCCAGAGCAGGTCAAGTACCTGAAGCGCGCTGGCGCTGCGGGAATCACCATCGGAGCGGTGGTGACCGGGCTGGAGAACCCGGGCTTCAAGGACGCCGTCTCGGCCTTCCGCTGGGCTATCGACGATCTGAACTAGAGGCTGGAACTCCGAGGCGTCGAAGCTGGCGCGATGCGTCCCATTTTCTCTATCAGGATCAGACCTCGACCTGAGGTTTTCCCATCGGCACTGCAGCTGGCGACTCGCAGAGGGCTTACAATTTAGCGGGTTGATGCCCGAGCGGTCGCCGACATTTCCGGTCCTGGCGTCCTCTAGCGGACGACCGCCTTCATCAGGCCTTCGGGATAGCGCTCGCCAGAGACCTGACTCGAAATTTCGTCGAGACGGGTCTTCCCCTGAGGGGACAGGTCCAGGTGCACGGCCTGAGCGTTGTCGCGAAGGTAAGAGCTTCTCTTGGTGCCCGGGATCGGGATGATGTCGTCGCCTTGAGCCAGTACCCAACCCAGCGCCATCTGAGCCGGCGAGCAACCGTGGTCCTTGGCCACAGCTTTGATCTCGTCGACCAGGCGCAGGTTGGCGGCCAGATTCTTCCCTTCGAAACGGGGTAAGGTGCGGCGCATGTCGTTCTCGGAAAACTGAGTCTCGGCGGTGATGGCGCCAGTCAGCAGCCCGCGTCCCAGCGGGCTGTAGGGCACCAGAGCGATTTTTAGCTCGCGCAGGGTGGGCAGAATCTCCCGCTCGATCGCACGCGAGAACAGGCTGTACTCGCTCTGCACGGCGCTAAGGGGGAACTCTCGGTGAGCCTTGCGGATGGTGGCGGCGCTGGCTTCGGAAAGCCCGACGTAGCGGACGTGACCCTGGGCGACCAGCTCTCCGATGGCGCCGACGCTTTCTTCGATCGGCACCTGGGGGTCGACGCGATGCAGATAAAACAGGTCGATGGTGTCGACACCCAGGCGCTTTAACGACGCTTTGCACGCCATGTGGATATAGTCGGGCCGTCCGTTGACGGTCACCCCGTCCGAGTTACGCCCGGTGATGCCGCACTTCGAGGCCAACTGCACGCGGTGGCGCTCTTCTTTCAGGACCCGGGCCAGAAGTTGCTCGTTGGCGCCCTGCCCGTAGATGTCGGCGGTGTCCCAGAACGTGACGCCGAGTTCGAGAGCCAGATAGAGCGTATCGAGCGCCTTGATCTCATCGGCTTCTCCGTAGGCCCAGGACATGCCCATGCATCCCAGCCCTAGACGGGACACCTCGAAACCTTGATCACCACATCGGACTTTGCTCATATCAGGTTGGTTCGCAGCGCTCGGAGCGCGCTCCCCCTTGGGTCCATCGCCTGAGCTCGCATAGAGGCGGCTGCGGGGGCGGGGGCTGGAAGAACTAAAAAAGAGAGGGACTGGAAGCGTGCCCTCTCTTTCTTTGTGAGGAGCGGGTGAAGGCCAGTTCAACTAGGGCCAGCGCCCCGCTCTTCTATTTAGTTGTCTTCGGACGACCTTCCCCCCCGCGAGCTGTAGCCTGCTCACCTTCGTGCGCAGTGCCAACCGAGAGGACGCTCCGATTGCTAGGTCATTGCTTGGCATTGTGGAAGTCCGCTCCCGACTCTGGGGAGGGCTATCCCTTTTTCACGCATTGCCTCTGATCGCATAGTGCCAGGGATACTCTGGTATGTCAGCCGCCCTTGAGATATCGACACCCTAGCCTGGAGGATGCACCCGGAGGGGAGAGGGGAGGAGGATGGGAGTTCGACGAAGGCCGGAGGGTGAGTGACCTTCGCGTTTCAGACGCCCCCCTGCCCGACCCGATTCAGGATATCGCCTTCGAGACCCTCAACGAGGTTCTGCTGACTCTCAAACTCGAGCGGGCGGTGATCGTGCTCAACGACGCCGACGGCTGGAAGGTGGGCTGCGCCCACGAGATCCCCACCGAGAACTTCTGGGTGCACGCGCCGATCAGCCAGACCATCCTGCGCACCTCGATCACCAAAAAAGAGCCGATCTTCCTGGTCGACGCGCTGACCGCGCCAGGCTACTCCAGCCAGGCTAGCGTGGTACTTTCGGGCATGCGCTCGGTCGCTTCGGTGCCGGTGCTGGACCAGTACGGCGACGTGATTGCGGTCGTGTATGCGGACCATCTGGTGCAGAAGAACGCCTTTGGAATAAATGAACTCGAGACCCTCAAAGAGTTGGCCAGCGAGTTCGGCAAAAAGCTGCTCGTCGAAGACTGGCGCTAGCCTAGCGGGCACTAGGTAAGCCCGCACTCGGGCACTCGGTGAACCCGCGCGCTCGAAAATGGCCACGCGGGCACTCGGCAAGCCCGCACTCGGGCACTCGGCGAGCCCGCACGCTCGACAAAACCCGACCGCGCAGCCCACAGAGACCACATCGAAGTCGACGAGGCTCTCTCGGACCCGACGCGTGCCAGGAGTCCCACCGCCAACGGCCAACTTTCGGCGATGAAGATCCACTCGTCCTGGCCTCGTGCCTTCGCGCTCTCTCTGCTCGCCTACGCCGCCCTCAGCGGTCCCGTCCTGGCCCAGTCGAACCCCGCCGAAGTGCAGGAGTTCATCGAACGCTACACCGCCAAGTATCTGGACCTGTACAAGGTCAGCAGTGAGGCCGAGTGGGCTTCGAACACCCTGATCATCGAGGGTGTCGACACCATCGATAACGTGGCCAAACTGGCCAACGAAGCGATGTCCAAACACACCGGCGACGTCGAGGTCATCCAGAGGGTGCAGACCTATCTCAAGAACCGCGAAGGGTTGACCCCTCTGCAAGTGCGCCAACTCGAGACCATGCTCTACGCCGCCGCCAACAACCCGCAGAGTGCCGCGGACCTGGTCAAAGAGCGGATCGCCGCCGAGAACAAGCAGAACACGACCCTGTTCGGCTTCACCTACAAAATCGACGGCAAAGAGATCACGCCAAACGAGATCGACAAAGTCTTACAGACGTCCACCGTGGAAGCCGACCGCCTGAAAACCTGGAACGCCTCGAAAGAAGTCGGGACCGCGCTCAAGGACGGCCTGGCCAATCTGGTCAGCTTGCGCAACCGCACCGTCACGCCGCTGGGCTACAAGGACTACTTCGCCTATCAAGTGGCCGACTACGGAATGTCCACCGAGCAGATGATGGCGCTCAACGAGCAGTTCATCGGCGAAGTCTGGCCGCTCTACCGCGAACTGCACACCTGGGCTCGCTATGAACTGGCGAAAAAGTACGGCGCCAGCGAAGTGCCCGACCTGATCCCTGCTCACTGGCTGCCCGATCGCTGGGGCCAGGATTGGAGCGGTCTGGTGCAGGTCGAGGGGCTGGACCTCGACGGTGCGCTCAAGGCCAAAGGGCCCGAGTGGCTGGTCAAGCAGGCCGAGCGGTTCTACGTGAGCCTGGGCTTTGACCCGCTACCCGAGACGTTCTACACCAAGTCCTCGCTTTACCCCGTGGGCAAAGACGCCGGCTACAAAAAGAACACCCACGCCAGCGCCTGGCACATGGACTTGGACCACGACGTGCGCAGCCTGATGAGCGTCGAGCCCGACACCAACTGGTACGAGACCACCCACCACGAACTGGGTCACATCTATTACTACATGTCGTACACCAACCCCAACGTCCCGCCGCTTCTGCGCGGGGGCGCCAACCGCGCTTTCCACGAGGGCGTGGGCAGTCTGCTGGGGATGGCCTCGATGCAGAAGCCGTTCCTGGAGGGCGTGGGGCTGATTCCGAAAGGGACGAAGTCGGATGAGACCCAGGCGCTGCTGAAAGAGGCGCTGGCTCAGATCGTGTTCCTACCCTGGTCCGCCGGCACCATGACCCACTTCGAGCGCGACCTGTACGCCACCAAGTTAGGCAAGGACGAATACAACAAGCGCTGGTGGGAGTACGCCGCCAAATACCAGGGCATCGCTCCGCCCGCCCCGCGCGGCGAGCAGTACTGCGACGCCGCCACCAAGACCCACATCAACAACGACGCGGCTCAGTACTACGACTACGCCCTCTCCTACATCATCCTGCATCAGTTGCACGCGCACATCGCCAACGAGATCCTGAAGCAAGACCCTCGCGCCACCGACTACTTCGGCAACAAAGAAGTCGGCCAGTTCCTCGACGACATCCTGAAACTGGGCGCGACCCAGGACTGGAGGAAGGTGATGAAAGACCACCTGGGCGAGGAGATCAGCGCCAAACCGATGCTAGACTACTACCAGCCGCTGATGGGCTGGCTCAAAGAGCAGAACAAAGGGCGCAAGTACACCCTCCCCGAGACTCCCCGAGGCTAAAGCCGCTCGATTCACAGGCTGAAGTCGTGACCACGGGCGGGCTGGAGCCGGGAATCGGGCGATTCTCGGCTCCAGTTCAGCCGGGTCGTCGACGCGTCACGACCAGAAGCGCACCAGGTCTTCCGGCGCCTCTGGCTCGCGCAGCGTGCTCCAACCGTCCCCACTCCAACCAACCACCTGGGGCATCGGTCGGCTACAGTAGCGCGACCACATGCTCAGGGTGTAGCCGCCCACGTCGTGCCACACCACCAGGTCACCAGGCTCCAGAGTCGGCAGTAGCCGCTCCGAGGCCAACCGGTCGCCCGAAAAGCAGAGCGGCCCGTACAGGTCGACCGGCCGAAGTTCGCCCGACTTCAAACAGCCCTCCGCATCGAACACCGAAATCTCGTGATACCAACTCTCCGGCTGGTAGGCCTCGCGCAGGGCAAAGTCGGCGCCCAGATGTAGAATCGCCTTCCCCTCGTCGGCATACTCGACCCGACTGACCGCCCAGCCGCAACCCGAGTGCAAAGCCCGACCCACCTCGGTCAAGAGCGGATAGTCAAACAGCGAGGGCGCCGCCTCGCGCAGAGCCCGCGCGTAGTCCTCCGGCAACAGCCCGGGGTCCGAAGTCGCGTATCGCGTCGGCAGCCCTCCCCCGATATCGATCCATCGAACCGACGGAAACTCCGCCGCCAGAGCGGCCACGCGCTGCGCCGCCAGCAGCAGGTCCGGCAAGGTGGCCACCTGAGAGCCCACGTGAATATGCAGCCCGGTCACCCAGGGCCGCTCCCGTAGGGCCGCAGCCACCTCCGCCGCCGGAACACCAAACTTCGAACGCAAAGTCGCCACCATCGTGGCTGACTCGCGGGACGCCTCGGCCACCACCGGGTTCAGCCGCAGCCCGATCTCCGAGCGCGACGCTCCCCCCTCCAACAGCCTTCCGATGCGATCCAACTCGGCCACCGAGTTGGCGTTGATGCGAACTCCCAACTCCAGGGCGCGACGTAGCTCCGCCACCGTCTTGGCCGGCGAGTCCAGCACGATCCGCTCGACCGGACAGCCCGCCGCCAGAGCCAGCGCCAGTTCACCGGACGAGGCGACCTCTAACCCGGCTCCCTCCGCTACCAGGGCCTTCAGCACCGCCAGCAGAGGGTTCGCCTTGACCGCCACCGCATGCACCGTCTCCGTCGGAAAGGCCGTCGCCAGGGCCCGAAAACGTTCTCGCATCGCCTCCATGTCATGCACGAGCAGGCTTGAAGCCTCCCTAAGATAGCCAGCAGCGAGTAGGGAGCGCAGTTGAGGGCCGACGTCGCGGTCAGCCGTCCGGGTTAGCCAGGTCATCAGGTCCCGTTGGACGGGGCCAAGGATGTATCCCCCAGCGTACCCGACATGGATCGACTTGAAGACTCTTCATGTCGAACCCAGGTCGGCATAATGAAAGCAGAGGCCACGGGAGACGCAGAGACGGACTTGATCGCCTAAAGAAATCAATCGACTTCGAGAGACCGGCGTGGGATCAAGCGGACGGACTCTAGTGAGACAAAAACATAGCGCGTCGCTTCCGCCTTCACCGGCCTGAAGTGACAATCAAGGAAGGCCTCATTTACGGGGCCTTCCTTATATGATCTCGCCGAAACGCTGGGCCGCAGCCCTGGCCCGAAAGGCAAAGATCGCCTCCAGCAGCGGTCGCACCACCAGCATGTTGGCCAGTCCATTCAGCGGACCAAACGGCAAGCTGTAGAGAACCCGGTCGATCATCATCGTCCCTTCGGCCGTCTCCAGGAACAGGTGAGTGTGAGCAAAGCTACGGTAAGGGCCGCGCCGCTGGATGTCGACAAAACGAACCGGGGCTACTTCGGTGATCTCCGTGGTCCAGGGTACCGGCACCCCGAAGATGCGGAAAACGTAGCGAAAGGTCTGCCCCACGTAAAGCGCCGTGCCCACGCTACCGTCCTCCAGTTCGATGCGGAAAAACGACGGCGTGCTGCTGTCGAGTTGACGCACATCCGAGAAAAACTCGACCAGAGTCTCGCGGGGCGCCACCAGATGTTGAGAAGTCTCGAAGCGATACATGCCAGGGACAGGTTTCCGGGTAGGAGGGACAGCGCCTGCAGGGGGCAGAGGGGACGCCTGGCCTTTGCAACCGGCATGCAATCGCCTCGCCCTACTCTAGGGCGTTCTTTGTCCCGAACGCTCAGCCAGCTTTAAGTTAGCCCCTATCCGGCCGGCCCAAGGCTAGTTCGCGGAACGACAGGCCTTAGGACAGCTCAAAGAAAGTTTATTTGAGGCCAGACAGGGGGCCCTGTCGTCCACTCGTCGAAAAGGTATAGCGCTTTGAACCAGAACAAACTAGCTTTTCAGCCCAGCCGCGTCCATCACGGCGGTCCCCTCCCCCTACCCCCCGAACGCGACGCCTGCGGCATCGGGTTCGTGGCAAGGATCGATGGGAAGCCCACCCACGACGTTCTGACCATGGGTTTGCAGGCCCTGGCCAATCATCGCCACCGCGGCGCCGTCGCGGCCGACGGCAA
Organism: Vulcanimicrobiota bacterium; assembly: GCA_023447635.1. GTDB lineage: Bacteria > Vulcanimicrobiota > Xenobia > Xenobiales > JADMJV01 > JAEXNA01. Next base: position 16,832 of record JAEXNA010000086.1, read on the forward strand.
AACCGGCGACGGGGCCGGCGTCATGACCAACCTGCCCCACGAGTTCCTGGCCAAAGTATGGTCGGAAATCTCGGGCCAGCGCACTCCAGAGCCCGGACGCCTGGCCGTGGGCTGCGTGTTCTTGCCGCTGGGCCGCCCGGGTGCGCTGACCTTCTGCCGTCGTACGCTGGAGGAGACGCTGCGCGAGGAAGGCCTGATCACCCTGGGCTGGCGCGACGTGCCCGTCGACCTCGACGCCCTGGGCGTGCGCGCTCTGTCCTGTCGTCCTCACATCCAGCAGATCTTCATCGATCGCGGCGAAGTGGGCGGTGGGAAAGTGTATGAAGACGCCCTTTACAGAGCTCGCCGTCGGGCCGAAGCGCTGATCCGGCAAAGCGGCGACCAGGAATGCTCCATCGTCTCGCTGTCGCACAAGACCATCGTGTACAAAGGGCTGTGCATGGCCGACCACGTCAGCCGCTTCTACCTGGATCTGCAGGACGAACTGTACAAAACCCCCGTCTGCCTGTTCCATCAGCGCTACAGCACCAACACCTTTCCTGCCTGGAAACTGGCCCAGCCGTTCCGCATGATCTGCCACAACGGCGAGTTCAACACTTTGACCGGTAACCGCACCTGGATGCGGGCCCGCGAGAACGCCCTGGAAGGCGACGAACTGGCCGCTTATGTGCCGATCATCGGCGACGACGTGAGCGACTCGGGCGCTTTCGACAACGTGCTGGAATTCTTCCAGCGTCGCGGCCGCGCCATGCTGCCCTGCCTGCTCATGATGATCCCGGAGATCTGGGAGGGCGTGAACGGCCGGGACATGCCGGACGGTTGGAGCGACCTGTATCACCACTACTCTTGCCTGATGGAGCCGTGGGACGGCCCGGCCGCCGTGTCGTTCTTCGACGGGCACCAGGTGGGCACTCTGCTCGACCGCAACGGCCTGCGCCCCTCGCGCTACACCATCACCGAGGACGGCCTGGTGGTCTGCGCCTCCGAGTGCGGTGTGGTCGACCTGTCCGGGCATCGCATCAGCAAAGCCGGGCAGCTAGGCCCGGGCGAGATCCTGGTGGTCGACATCGATCAGCACCGGGTCATCACCAACCACCAACTCAAGGACGAACTGGCCAAAAAGCTGCCTTACGCCGACTTCAACGCCAGCCGCATCCACCGCGTCCCCGAAGAGGTGTTCTACGGCGACCCTTCGGGCCGGGACAGCCTTTTGGCCGCTCCGGCTCAGAAGGCCGAACTGCGCCGTCGCCAACTGGTCTTCGGCTACTCGAACGAAGAGCAGGTCTCGGTGGTCCGCCCCATGGCGGTCAGCGGCACCGAGCCGATCGGCTCGATGGGCGACGATACGCCCCCGGCCGCTCTGTCCCGCCTGGATCGCCCTTTCTTCCACTACTTCCGTCAGCGCTTCGCCCAGGTCACCAACCCGCCCATCGACGCCCTGCGGGAGAGCCTGGTGATGTCGCTGCGCACCCAACTGGGGCACCGAGCCAACATCCTGGTCGAATCGCCCGAGCGGACCAACGCGCTGGAGATTCCCGGACCGATCCTGTCGCGCGCCGCCTTCGAATATCTGCACACCCTGGACCCTCGCGCCTATCCGGCGATCGCCTTGCGCAGCGTCTACCCCGTGGAAGGTGGAGCCGAAGGGCTGGCCCATACCCTGAGCGAGCTCTGCCTGGAGGCGGAAGAGGCGGTTCGTCAAGGCGCCTCGCTGATCGTCCTCTACGACGGAGAGGTCAACTCGTTCCGCGCCCCGATCCCTTCGCTGCTGGCCACCAGCGCGGTGCATCAGCATCTGATCGACAAGGGTCTGCGCCTGCGCGCTTCGCTGGTGGTAGCGTCTGGCGAACCGCGCGAGGTGCACCACTTTGCCTGCCTGCTGGGCTACGGCGCCGACGCCATCTACCCGTTCCTGGCTATGGAGTCGATCAGCGAAGACGTGGAATCAGGGGGCCGTCACTGGGCCGGAATGACGGCGGCCAAAGCCCAGCAGAACTTCGTGCACGCCATCGAGAAAGGGCTGCTCAAAATCATGGCCAAAATGGGCATCGCCCTGCTGGCCAGCTATCGTGGCGCTCAGATCTTCGAGGCGCTCGGGCTGTCCGAAGAGGTGGTCGCCCGCTACTTCCCCGGCACCGCCTCCATCCTGGGCGGCGCCACCCTGGCCGACCTGGCCGCTCGCCAGAAGCGGCACCATCGGGGCGCCTTCCACGAAGACGTCGAGGAGACGCTCGAGCGTCTGGCCGGGCAGGGGTTCTACAAGTTCAAAAAGGGCGGCGAGACCCACCGCTACACCCCGGCGCTGATCAAAAAGCTGCACAAGCTTCTCGACGGTGCCACCGCGCGTCTGAAAGAGCGCTCGACCGAGCACCCGTTCCTGGTCCTACCCGAAGGGCCGCTGGGCTTCGTCGACTATACCGCCGAGGTTCATGCCGAAAAGTGCGGCCCTCGCGACCTGCTGGACTTCGTCCGTCACCGTCCGCCCATCGCCCTCGATAAGGTCGAGCCGCTGGAGGGGATCATCGCCCGCTTTTCCACCGGCGCCATGAGCCACGGTTCGCTATCCGCCGAGGCTCATCGGGACCTGGCGATCGCTATGAACCGAATCGGAGCGGCCTCGAATTCCGGGGAAGGTGGAGAAGACCCCGCGCGCCTGGGCAACGAGCAGAACAGCAAGGTCAAACAGGTGGCCTCGGGCCGCTTCGGCGTCACCCCGGCCTATCTGCTGAGCGCCGAAGAGATCCAGATCAAGATGGCTCAGGGGTCGAAGCCCGGCGAGGGTGGACAGATCCCGGGGCACAAGGTCAGCGCCGAAATCGCCGCGATCCGTCACACGACTCCCGGCGTAGCCTTGATCAGCCCTCCACCTCATCACGATATTTACTCTATCGAAGACCTCTCTCAGCTGATCTTCGACCTCAAGCGGCTGAACCCCGAAGCCGCTATCTCGGTGAAACTGGTCTCGTCCGAAGGCGTGGGCACGGTGGCAGCCGGCGTAGCTAAAGGCTTTGCCGACGTCATCCACATCAGCGGGTGCGAGGGCGGGACGGGGGCCTCTCCCCTCTCGTCCATCAAATTTGCCGGGATGCCCTGGGAACTCGGCCTGGCCGAGGCGCAGCAGATCCTGGTGGCCAACCGCCTGCGCGGCAAGGTTCGACTACGGGTGGACGGCGGCTTCCAAACCGGGCGCGACGTGCTGATTTCCGCGCTGCTGGGGGCCGACGAGTTCTCCTTTGGCACGGCGGCGCTGATCGCCGAAGGCTGCCTGATGGCGCGAACCTGCCACAGTAACAACTGCCCCGTGGGCATCGCTTCGCAGAAGGCTAACTTGCGGGCGAAATACCCGGGGACGCCGGAAGCGGTGATCGCCTATATGATCGGCGTGGCCCACCACGTGCGCGTGCTGCTCGCAGAACTTGGCTTCTCGAGCCTGGACGAGGTGATCGGCAAGACGGAACTGCTAGAGCAAGTGATATGGGGCGACGAGGCGGGCCATCTTGACCTTTCTCCGCTGCTCTGGCGTCCACCGGATGATTTGGCCACTCGCCATATGGGCGGTCGCAACGTGGCCGCCGTGCGCAGTTTCCTGGAAGAGAAGTTGATCGAGCAGATGAAAGAGAGCGGCCTGCCCGAAGCGCCGGTCCCGATCACCAACACGAACCGCACGGTGGGCGCTCGTATGTCGGGCTGGATCTCCTCTGGAGAAGGCCCCAGCGAGCCGCTGCATCTGCGTTTCGCGGGCGTGGCCGGGCAAAGTTTTGGTGCCTTCAGTATCGAGGGGCTGACCCTGGAACTGGAAGGCGCCGCCAACGACTATGTGGGCAAGAGCCTGTACGGCGCGACGTTGGTAGTCAAGCCGGGCGCCTCCGAGGCGCACCTGCCCGGCGAGGAGACGTCGCGTATCGGCAACACCTGTCTTTATGGTGCTATCAAGGGTCGGCTGTTCGTAGCCGGTCGTGCGGGCCAGCGGTTCGCTGTCCGTAACAGCGGAGCCGTAGCGGTCATCGAGGGAGCGGGAGAGCACGCGGCCGAGTATATGACCGGCGGCACTCTGGTCATCCTGGGTCAGATCGGGCGTAACCTGGGCGCAGGGATGACGGGTGGACAGGTCTTCCTGTACGACCCGCACGCTCTGGCCGGTAGCAAGGTCAACGGCGAACTGGTCGAGGCCGTCGCCCTACAGTCCGAGCACGAGACGGCGCTGAAAGCTTTGCTCAAGGAGCATCTCGAGTACACCGGAAGCCGCCGAGCCAGAGAGATTCTGGCCGACTGGCCTCGCAGCAAAGCGCACTTCTTGCTGGTCCGGCCCAAGGACAGTGCCGCCGCCATCGAAGCCAACAACGAAGGCGTCGAGGCCCGCGCGGTCTAAAAGTAGAGATATTCCCTATGATAGAGACTCCGAGGAGTCTCCCAGGACTATAGAGTGGCATCGGGAAGTACCGGCCACTCTATTTTTTTGCAGTGAGGGTGTGGATGTCTCTGTCTCGGTGGGCCTTTGGTCTGTTTCTCTTTTTGTCGTTGAGTGGCGGCGGTCTGGCCCAGGACCTGTACGTCAGCAACCGGCCTTTCAAAGGTGAGGTGGCCAAATCGAGCGGAGGGATCCTGGTCGAACTCGAGCCGTTTCTGACCGCCCTGAAGATGAAGGGCACCGTCGAGGGAGGCGCGATCTCGATCAACGGTAAGATCGTCGCCGTGACCACCAGCGCCAGCGGCAAGTCCATGGTCCTACTCCCCGAATTCGCTGCGGCCGCCGGCCTGACCGTGCGTAAAAACGCGGACTTCGGCCATACGGACGTCTATGCATCGACCTCGGCCCCCAGTGGCGACTGGTCGACCACGGCTTCGGCGAGTGGAGGGCCCTCGCAATCCCAGGGGGGAGCCGACTACACCATCAAAATCCCCGCTGACTACAAAATGATCAACGATCCCAAAGTCATGAAGGCGGTCATGGGCATGGCGGCCGAGGAAGCGGGCCGTGAAGTGCCCGATGGACTGCTGAGCTTCGAGTTCGTGGTGGGCCCGGCCGAAGGCTCGACCCGCAAAGGCCTCTTGATGATGATGAAGATCAACCTGCCCGGCGCAATCCCGCCCGGGCAAGACGAGGCCGTCAACGACCTTCTGCGCCAGGCGCTCGAGAAGAAGGGCAAGATTCTTGCCGGGCCGACGCCGTACGCCATCGGTGGCGCGCCGTTCCGCAAGTATCTGATGAAGAGCCAGGATGCGGGTGGACCGAAAATGATGGAATCGTACGTCCACGTAGCTTCGGCCGAAGGGAAGATCTACTGGTTGGCCCTGCTCGACGACGAGGCGACCTACTCGACCTCTTTTGGGGCCTTGCGCAATATCGTCGACACCTTTAGGCTAAAGTGATGTTTCGCGACGACTTACTACAAGGACAAAGAATACTGGTGACCGGTGGTGGGACCGGTCTAGGACTGGCCATGGCCACGGAGATGGCTCGCTACGGAGCGAGTCTGGTGCTGCTAGGGCGACGCCAGAATAAACTCGACGAAGCGGCCGAAGCGCTGGGAGGGCAGGTCCAGACCGTCTCGTGCGACCTGCGCGACGCCGACTCGGTCGAGAAGGCGCTCGATGAGATCTGGGACAAAGGGCCGCTGGACGTATTGGTCAACAATGCGGCCGGCAACTTCGCTGCCCCCTCGGAAAGCCTGTCGCACCGCGCCGTCGACGCCGTACTGAACACGGTGCTGCACGGCACGACCTACATGACCCTGGGCTGTGGGCGACGCTGGCTGGCCGAGGGGCGCAAGGCTAACGTGTTGTCCATCGTCACCACCTACGCTTCGACCGGATCGGGCTGGGTTCTGCCTTCGGCCATGGGCAAGGCGGGTATCGTGGCGATGACGCGCAGCCTGGCGGTAGAGTGGGGCGGTCGAGGGATCCGACTCAACGCCCTCGCTCCCGGCCCGTTTCCCACCCCCGGCGCGACAGAACGCCTGGCTCCAGACCCTCGCCTGATCGAGGTGATGCGCCGTCAGAACCCGCTGCAGCGCTTCGGCGATCCCGCCGAACTCGCTCGCACGGCCGTCTTCATGGTGGCTCGCGAGAACGAGTACATGAACGGCGAAGTGGTCACCCTCGACGCCGGCGAGTGGCTGCAAGGAGCGGGCCAGTTCAACTTCCTGCGCAACCTTAGCGCGGACGACTGGCAAAAAGCCGCCGCCGCCCGCGACAAGGGCTAGCTTCGGCCGCTTCGCGACCCTCAGCGCCTTCAATCACTCGAAACTCGGCTAGAGCGACGCGGAAGAACCGCGCCGACCTACGAAAAAAGACCCGGTTCAGGCCGGGTCTTTTGCGTGGAGGCGAGACGGACCGGCCCATCTTCTAGAGGAAATCCTGACCACCCACGAGGGACGATATTTCTCTCGAAATGTACTTCAGGCACATCACGAGCCGCCGGAACAGCTTTATAGTAAAATCGTTCTCGACATCTTGTGCCTCAGGAGATATCCCTTATGCTTCGTTCCGCCTCGTCCCCGCTGCTTCGTATCCACCCCTACTACTGGGTCGCCGGTGCTCTGGTCTGGCTGGCGTTCGAGGTATGGCGGGATAGCAAAAAGGAGAAGAAGCCCAAGGACATCACGCTGACCACCTTCCATCCGTTTATCCCGACCAACCTGTTCAGCCGCATGCTAGAAGAGAAAGGCGCGGCTCTGAAGATTCCTAAGGGCAGCGGTCCAAGCCAGGAATGGGCCTGCCTTTATGGCGACAAGATGTCGCATAGCCTGCTGGCTCTTTGCCTGGGCCTGGGAGAGATTCCGCGCCCGTCCGAGACAGAGGGCGAGGAGAACAATCGTCGCCTGTTCCAACTGCTGTTCCAGGCCACCCTGGCCGAGACCAGCCTGCAACTCCAGGACCGCGGTTGGAGCTTCCAGCAGACCGCTCCCCTGCTCGACCGCATCTCCACCGTCTTCCTCAGCACCCCCCTGAAGAAACTCGAACTGTACCCCGTCTTCCTGGAACAGGATGAAGATCAGCGCTGCGAATCGGTGGCCCAGCAGGCCGTCGCCTTGCTCCAGGTCGACCCGGACAACGCCAGGCACTACCGCGCCGCCCACGTCCTGGCCCGCACCATGAGCCTCATGCTGACCAGCGAGGCCCCTAGGCGGTAACCCTCTACCCGCCTAGGGCGGCGGCGAGGGCGCCAATCCTGCCAAAATCCCTACAGACTATCGGGAGAAACAGAATATTCTGAGTCACTGGTTACCTCCATTGCGAGCCACCGTCATCACTGGTCCGGGAGCAGAGACGGTTCTTACAAACTCCAAGAAGCTAGGACGAGGTCCTTGAAAGGGCTCGGTTTCGCAATAGTCTGGAACACTCTCAGGGTATCTTGGGAGCGCCCGATGATATTCGCGGCGTATTGCGCAAGGGTGAAATCGTAAGCGGGGCTGTCGAGGGGGCCCAAAGGCGCCGGGGGCTGCGGGGCGGGG
>JAEXNA010000177.1 GCA_023447635.1 Vulcanimicrobiota bacterium
AATCTATTCGGTCGCGATCTCTTCCCGGTCGCTCTCTTCCTCGATGCCGGCCTCTATCAACTCTTCGACTTCCTCGGTTTCGCCTTCCTCGAGATCCTCGGTCAACTCTTCCTGAGAGTCGTCGTGACGGTTGACGTAGAACTTACAGAACAGCGGGAAGTGGTCCGAGCCGTTGTAGCCCAGCGCTCCCAGCTCCTGGATAAAGATATCCGGGGTGTGATAGAGCTGGTCGATCGGGAATCTGGCGAGCCAGTACTTGGCGTGGAAAGTCGAGTACAGACCGCGGCCAACGCGAGGGTCGATGGTCTGCGAGGTCTTGCGGAAAAGCACCGAAGAGCGCGCCCAGGCTACGTTGTTGAAGTCGCCCACCACGACCGTGGTCTTGCCGTCCTGGCGGATCTTCTTGGCGACCGAGAGCAGTTCACCGTCACGCTCTTTCGAGTTGGCCTCTTCGGTGGGACTGGGGGGCGGCGGGTGGACGCAGAACAGGGTAAACTTGAAGCCGCGGCGCGATTTCACCTCGGCCTCGATGCTGGGCAGATCGTCAGCCACGAAGTAGTGCACCTGGGCGGTCATCTCGAGCCTGCTGTAGAGATGGATGCCGTAGGTGTTTTCCAGCGGTACCTTACAGCGATAGGGATATTCTGACTCGATCGCCTTCAAAGCGGTATCCCAGGCCTCGTTCGACTCCATGGTCACGACCATGTCCGGCTGAGATTCTCTCACCTGCGCGATGAACGCCTCGAAGTTCGTGTTGAACTGGAGCACGTTGGCGGACAGCACGGTCATGCTGTCCGAGTGGTCCTCGAGAATCTCGATCTCTTTGACCCGGTAGAGGGGCGTGTAGCGGACCAGGATAAAGGCGTCGTACACCAGGCAGAGCGCCAGCGAGGCCTGTAGCGCCTGGGTCTCTCTGGTCCACTCTGGCAGCCCCCAGCCTAGAGCGAAAGTGAGCACGCCGAGACCGAGAAAATGAACTTTGGCAAAGTCGAACCAGCGCACGGTCCAATGCTGGAGCGGCAGAAACGGTACCACCGTGGCAAGGACCACAAGCCCTGCCAGTAGGGGATAAAGGACATCCATAGCCGCCGTCTTCGTCCATCCCCCTGCTATCTCTTGCCTTTTCAAGAATGGAAATGGCAGGCGCGGCCTGCCCGGACGAGAAAGGACGAGGTCAAGGCCAGCACGATGATCTATAAGTTCTACAAATCGCAAGTCACCGGTTCGGGCTTCATGCCTGAAGGCAACTGCCTCGCTACGCTGACACTCGACGAGGCGCGCAACCCCACCTGGAGCGAGGTGGCGGAAGAGTTCGAGCGGCTTTGCCTACCCTGGTTCGACCAGACGGTCCGCCTGGGTGTGATGGACAATCTGGCTCCGCTAAAACCCTACTCGGACGAAGCGCTGCAGCATCTTTCCAAGCAGCAACTGCCCAGCCAGGGGTTTATCATGGTCAAGGTCGGGACCCCGCCAAAAGCTCCCCCTTCCAGCTTCGGCTTCCAAAGCCCCACCATGAGCTTCAGCCCTCCACCCGGCTTGTTCAAGACGCCTCCGACGGCCCTGCCCACCCCGCCTCCGTCAGCTCCTCCGGCGGGAGAGAGCGACGAAGCTTAGCTGCAGGCTGCTCGAGATCAGAGCAGTTTGTCTAACGTGAGTCGCGGCTGCCATCCTGGGCACCGAGGCGCGTCACACGGCAGCCCTGGCCGCCGTGCTCAACGCTGCTCCGTTCAACACCACGCCCCCTATCAACACCGCCCCGCTGGCAAACGACAGCGCCGGACGCGACACCCCGGTCGCTCCGGACGCCATCCTGCACCGGGGCTTCCAGGCGGCGGATGGGCTGACCCCCGGCGCCGGTGGAAGCATGGGCCCGGTGTCCGGTCCGAACGGGTTCGTCTACGACCCCGAAACCGTGCCCACTACCTAGAGCTACGGAAGACCAAACGCAAAGAGGCCGCCCGAATCCCTTCGGGCGGCCTCTTTTTATCTTTGACCGGACGTTTAGTCTCGGTCGTAGTTGTAGTAGTAGCTATCGCGGTTGTAGCGAGCGCGGTCCAGGGCCGAGTCGTAGTCGCCGTCGTTATCGTAGGCGCGGAAATCGCGGTCGCGCAGCAGTTCGACGTCGGCGGTGTCGTCATACTCGGTCTGCAGCAGAACCGTTCTCGAGGGTACGACAACCGTGTTCGAGGCCGGGACCACCAGCAGTTGGGTCGAGCGTGCGGTGCTCACGGGGACCATCCGGACCGGGGTCACTTCGACCACGCGGGTCTCGTACTTACCGTGAGGGGTCGCCGTCACCATTCCGTTCTCGGTGGTGTAGTGACGGGACTGGGCCGAGGCGCCCACGGCCAGAAAGGCCACGATGGCAAGAGTAAGCTTCTTCATGATGATATCTCCTTGAGGGGGGTTGGCTTGGCCTTCATCATAAGTCGCCAGGCCAACCACAACCCACCCACAGAGAGATAAGGCGCCGTGTGGCTCAGGTATAGGGAGCCAGACCCGTCTCGGAACTCATCCCAAAAGATAGGGGCCCGACTCTCGCCGGACCCCAAATCAGAAAACCCCTACCTCGAGAGCTCGAAGCTATCCTTTGAGCAGGAACCCGTCGACCGACTGCTCTTTCGAGACCTCGAGGTCGATCCAGCCCTTTTCGACATTGACGTCCTTGAGGGTGACGCGCAGTTCATCGCCGACTTCACCCATCAGGGCGCTTTTCACCACGCCGGTGACGTTGAGTCCTTCGAGTTTGACCAGAGTCGACCCGTTAGGCAGCTCTTTGGACTGCAGTCCGTCGAAGGTCTTGCCGATATGAGACTTCATCATCTTGGCCGAAGCGCTCTTGTGCACCGTGCCCTCGACCCCGGAGATCACCTTCTCCTGAGCAGAGAAGTGGGTGGCCAGCTCTTCCAGCTCTTCCGGCGAGTAAGGGCAGGGCTCGCCCTGGGCATAAGCTTTTTCGATGCGCTGGTTGACCAGGTCAGGAGCGCGCCGGTTGGGTGCCGTGGTGTGGCCGTAGTCAGGGGCGGCCAGATTGAAGTGACCCTCGATCGGCTCGCCCGGCTTAGCCACGACGTACTCGCCGCGTCCTACCAGGCGCACGACTTCGCTGCATAGCTCTTCATGTCCACGGGGATCGATCTCTTTGCGCGACTCCAGGAAGTTGTTCAACGACTTGGCGTCGGGGTCCGAGGGCAGACCGTAGTCGAACTTCTTGGCCAGCGCCACGATCTTGTCCCACTTCTCGGGGGTTTTCACGATACGGCGCAGGGTGGGCATTTCGGCCGCGTCGAGCACCTGCATGGTGGTGATGTTGGCCGCCATCATGTTGAACTTGACCTTGTCTTTGGCCCGGCTCTGCTCTTCCTTTTTGATGCTGAGCACTTCGCCGTTCGAGATACGCGCCTTGGCTTCGCTACTCTCGATGTCCAGCGAGCCCCGAGAGTGGAACTGACGGAAGATGCGCTGGGCGGCTTCGTCTTGCAGGGTGATCTGCTCGGCCAGAGCCGGGTCGGCCAACTGCGGCGGCTTAGGGCCGTTGCCGTCGGTCAGCCATTCGTTGACCGACTCGTAGGCCATCTGGGCCCGGTTATTGATGAAGCCGCGGAAGATCTTGGGCTCGACGATGTCGCCGTCGGGCGTGACCTGGAACTCCTTGACGGTAGCCAGGCGGTCCTTGCCTTCGTCAAGCGAAGTCAGCTCTTCGGAATAGGCCGGCGGAATCATCGGAAACACTTTGCTGTCGGTGTAAACGGTGGCGCTGTGGCGCATGGCCTGATGGTCGACGGGGTCGCCCTTCTTGACCAGGCTGTCGACGTCGGCGATAGCGACCAGCATCTTGATGTTGCCGTTGGGCATTCGCTCGGCGTATTCGCATTGGTCGATGTCCTGCGAGGCGTTCTCGAGCTTACCGGTCAGCGGGTTCAGTTCGCCGTTGTCCACCGAGATCATGTTCAGGTGGCGAAGGTCGACCACGGAAGGATGGTCAGGCTTGCCCGCCTCGGTCGCGGCGGCGGCGGCCAGCACCCCGCTGGTGAAGCCGGGAAGCATACCGGCTTCGGCCATACGGCGGTCGGCGATCACGCCCAGGTCTTCCGTGGGTGTGGTATCGCCCAGGATCTTCTGGACCATATCCCCGGCTTCTTTGTTGTTGAGCGCATCCGAAAGCCCCAAACGCTCGCGAGCCTGCAGCACCTGACCAAAGTTGGCCAACTGCGATTTCCAGTCCCCGCCGGAGCTGAGAGTGTCCTTGGGCTCCTGGCTCTTCGTCTTGGCCCTGGCTGTCGTCGTGGGCTTGGCGCCCCGCACGGACGAGGAGGCGAAATTACCGCCGAGGTTGGAGATCGAGTTCATGCGCTGGGTCCTTCTTCTTTCGTGGCGTCGGTGGCCGGAGTGGCCTGGTTGGCAAAATGTTTGGCCAGATCGGCGAAGCTGCCTAGAGAGGTTGCCGGGCTCTTGGGCTTCTCGGGCATCTTGACCTTGGGGCGCGGTCGGTAGCGTTCCATCACCGCTTTGGCCTCGGGGTCGCTGGGGCTGTTGGTGTCGACGTCGTGCATCATCCCGGTGACATCGACCACCCGGCCTCCTTCGAAAATCAGGTCGGCCTGACCGATCTTTCGCCCGTAGGCGTCGGCTTCAGCCACCCAGGCTTTGCTGCCGTCGGCGCGCACCACCAGTTCCGGGCTCTCCGTCATACGATGATCGTGAGCCGCCAGCGCCAGGTCGATGCCGGCCACGTTAGCCGCAATCTCTTTGGTGTTAGAAAGGCTGTCGTGGACCATCGCCACCACGGCCTGGGCGCCTTTTGCCTTCACCTCGGCGATCATTTCGCGCAGCGTTTCCTCGATCGGAAGCGAGGTGAGCGCCGCCCCAGCGGCGGGGAACATCGCCGAAGTGAGGTCTCTGGTCACTACGGCGATAAAGGCGATGGAATGGTTCTGCATCTGCCGGATGGTGTAAGGTTTGGTACCAGCGATCGGGCGACCGTCGGCGTGGCGTACATTGGCCACCAGCGTCTCGGCCTGCAACGGCTCGACCAGCCCCTTTTCCAGGGACGCGTACCCGTCGGTAGGGTCTTCGTATTCGTGGTTCCCCGGACCAAAAACGTCGACGCCGGCCCGGTTATAGAGCTCCGCGATAGGCTGGAAATGGTCCATCCCGTGGGTGGTGTTGTCGCCCGCCGTGTCACCCAGATCGACGGCGATGGAGTCGGGATTATCCGCCTTGAGCTGGCGCATCTCGCCCACCAGGCGGTCGGCCCCACCACTTCCGTTCTTGAACGGCTCCATCCGACGATGAAAATCGTTGGTGTGGAAAATGCGTACGGTGGTAGGGTTAGAGCTTGGATTCATAGAGGTCTTACAAGGGAGAGATTAACCGTAACGGGACAAGAATCCCGCGCGACGAGAAAACTGCTCCGCCCGCCTGACCGGAAGTTAACATGTTGTCCTCGCCTGTAACTTCCCGCGCCGAGATGTGGGCTCCTCGCCGCTCTCGCCCGGCGCCACCAGGCAAGGCCGCTGAACTGAAGGTTGCCACGCGAGCCGGGGGACACGTGCTGGCCCACTCTAAAGACGGAACAGATTCTCGACCCTTTGACTGGGAGATCCTCGATCTTCTGAGAACCTGTTCCGATGTCGTTGGAGGAGTATGAGCGCAAGCGCAGCTTTGATCAGACGCCCGAGCCCAGCGGTCGCGCGACCCTGCGTCCGGGTCGCCGTCGCTTCTGCTTCCAGCGCCACGAGGCGCGTCGTCTGCACTACGATCTGCGCCTGGAACTCGGCGGAACCCTGAAAAGCTGGGCCGTACCCAAGGGACCCTCTCTCAAAGCGCTGGACAAGCGGCTGGCCGTTCCTACCGAGGATCATCCGCTGGACTATCTCGAGTGGGAAGGGGTGATTCCCGAGAAGCAGTACGGCGCGGGGACCATGATGGTGTTCGATCTGGGCGACTGGGACCCGGTCCTGGAAGGCGACCCGCTAGCCCAACTCGAGGCGGGCGAACTGAAGTTCCGCCTCTCGGGCCAGAAGCTTCAGGGCGAGTGGACCCTGGTTCGCACCAAGCCCGACGCCTGGCTGCTGATCAAGAAGAACGACGCCTTCGTGGACCCCAACTGGAATCCCGAAGATCACCTGTGGAGCGCGGTGAGCGGCCGCACCCCCGAAGAGATTCGAGGACACGAACCTGGCCCCAGGCCGCGCTCGGGACCGTGGCCAACGGGGGCCCACGAGTCTCCCCTCCCCCTGGAGATCTCCCCCATGCTAGCGCAGCCCTCGCCCCCGTTCGATGACGATGAATGGCTCTTCGAACTGAAGTGGGACGGTATCCGAGCTCTGACCATCGCGGACGAAAACTCCCAACGCACCCTGGGACGGAGCGGGCGAAGCCTGGGCGGCAGCTTTCCCGAACTGGCCCATCTGCGCGCCCGACTGGCCGCCCGAAGCTTCGCGGTCGACGGCGAACTGGTGGTGCTCGACGCCGAAGGCAAGCCAGAGTTCTCCCGTATTCTCTCCCGCCTCAAGGCCCCTACTTCCAAAGCGCTGGCTCGCTCGGCCCGCCAGGACAAAGCCGTCTATTACCTGTTTGACCTGCTCTACCTCGACGGCCGAGATCTGAGGGGGGCAACCCTGGAGGAGCGCCGAGAGTTGTTGCTGCAGGTGCTGCGCCCCGACCCCTGGGTCCGCCTTTCCGAGACTGTCGAGGGGCAGGGAACCGCCCTCTTCGAACTGGCGCTCGAGCGCGGGCTAGAGGGGCTAATGGCCAAGCGCAAGTCCGGCACTTACGAAGCCGGACGAAGCTCGGCCTGGAAGAAACTCAAAGCCCGACACACCGCCGACGTGGTGGTCGTCGGCTACACCGCCTCGAACGCCGGCGCCCCCTTTGGGGCCCTACACATCGCGCAGTACGACGATGGCCAATGGATCTCGGCGGGCAAAGTCGGCTCGGGATTTGGCGCGGCCGACCACGCCGAGGTGTTCTCCCGTCTCCACCTCCTCCCGGCCTCCCCCTCCCCTATCCGGGGGCTGGAGAAGCCCAAAGAGCCGGTCCACTGGGTCCAGCCCGACCTGGTGATCGAGATCGAATTTGCTGACCAGACGCGGGACGGCATCTACCGTCACTCCAGCTTTCTAAGGATCCGCGATGATCTGCGGCCGCAAGACTGCGGCGACGTCACCGCCCCCCAACAGACGGCCGTCCTGGAAGTCGACGGCCAGACCGTCACCCTCTCTAACCCCGAAAAAATTCTCTTCCCGAAATCCGGCTTCCGCAAGAGAGATCTGGTCGAATATTACGACCGAACGGCGCCACTGATTCTCCCCCATCTGCGCGACCGTCCCCTGTCCGTCCGCCGCTTTCCCGACGGCGTCGAGGGGCCCGACTTTTTCCAGAAACACCCCGGTCCGGGCACGCCGAACTGGGTCACCGTGGTGCCCGGGCCCAAAGGAGACATCCTGCTCTGCCAGGATCGCGCGACGCTGCTGCATCTGGCCAACCTGGCGGGCATCGAGCTTCACGCGACCCTGGGTCGCCTTGGCTCAGCCGAGACTCCCGACGGATTTTTGCTGGATTTCGATCCCCAAAAGGTCGACTTTGCAACGGTCAAGGCGGTGGCGCGGACGGCCCGCGAGATTCTCGAGACTCTCGGTTGGACAGGCTTTCTGAAAACCTCCGGTAGCCGAGGCCTGCACGTCTTCGTCCCTCTGGCGCCCGGCTACAGCTTCGAACACTCGCGCATGGTCGCCTCGGTCGTGGCCGAGATTCTGCTGGCCCGCCATCCCAAAAAGGTCACTCTAGAACGCCTCCCGGCTAAGCGCCCGCGCGGTACCGTCTATATCGACGCCCCCCAGAACCGAGCATCCGCCACCCTGGCGTGCGCCTACTCGGTGCGTGCCACAGCCCGGGCGACCTGGAGTGCGCCCCTGGCCTGGGACGAGTTGGACAGCGACGTGAGTCCGGACGACTTCTCCCTGGCCGAAGCGCCCTCGCCCACCCGAGCCTCACTCTGGAGCATGAAGCCGATCGAAAGCCATCGGTTAGAAGAAGCGCTGCCCGATCTCGAGAGGATGCTTTCGGACGGAACGCCCCGGTAGGCTAAGCCTCGCGAGACGTCGAAGATATCCCGGTGAGTAAAGATCAGCTCGAGGAGTTCCTGGGCGATCTGGGCCACCAGGGACAGGCCGATTACGGTTTCACTATCGACCCGGCCCGCGCTTTGGCGCAGATGAGCCGCTATCAGATGCCGGCCCCCGGCTTGTGGGCTGTCAAGCTGGTGCAAGGCGCTGTGGCTGCTGGGGCGCGTCGAGTCACCTTTACTCTGGGGCGAAACAGCCTGGAGTTTCGCTGCTTCGGCGAGTTCACGGTCGATGCGACGGACCTGCTCGGCAAAGTCGTGCAAGGCCGCCCCTGTGCCGACCGTGCCCTGGCCCACTGGATCACGGCGCTGCGCGCCGCCCTGGGAAAAGAGCCCGAGACGCTGGTACTGACCACCTGCCAGGGCGATCTCCTGCAGCAGATCGAAGTCCGTGGGGGGCAGGTGCGCTCGACTCAGCGCTCGCTCGAAGGTTCCCACATCTACCACCGCCTGGCCCTGAAGCTGACCTACGGTCGCGCTTCCGGCTCTCGGCCGAACGCCGCCGAGTTTCAGGAACTTTACCAGCGCTGCCGCCTCTGTCCTATTCCGGTGGTAGTCGATGGCAAGGACGTGCTGCGAGAAAATCTGCCCTACTGGACCAGCTACCTGCAGCCGTCCGAGGCAGAGCAGCCCACCATGGCGCTGTCCGTCCAGCCCCAGTCCGGCACCGAAAGCTTTCACCTGGTCGGCGACCGCCTGCTTCGACCGGGCACTTACCGCGCCTCGATGTTCCTGGGGGTAGCCCTGACCTCCCGACCCTCTAAACCCCATCTGTACTGGCTCCGCGACGGTGTCCTGTTAGGCCCCTATGCCACCGCAGGGCCATCGGTCACCGCCCGGGTCGACATTGTTCTCCCCGGCGATGACGTCGACCTCGACCTGTCCGAGTGGGGGGTGCGAGAGCACGGTCAACTGTTTCCCGCCAGGGCCGTCCAGGACGCCTTGACCCACCTGGGACGCGTCGTCGCCCCGCTCGAGCACGTCCGCCCCACTCCGGCGCGCGGAGAACGTGCTATCTGGGCCGGCGCGACCGCCTTGAGCCTGATCTTCGGAGGACCGGGAGTCGCGGGCCTGGTGGTGGTGAGCGGTCTTCTCGGCTGGGCCCGCACTCCGCGCAACTATGGCGCCCCCAGGGTGCTGCTGAGCGCTATAGAACAGGCCGGAAGCGCTCTCTATCGCGTGGCGGAAAGCGCCTAGCAACGAACAGCCAGGAGAGTTTCCTCGATTCGGGAACCCCGGCCGATGACCTCGAAGCGGGACTGGATGTGGGGAGCCGGGCTCCTTCTTGTGCAAATCGTGATCGCCGTGCTGCTTTATCGCAACAGCGCCCAGCACGCTTTTCACCTCGACGACGGCCACTCGATCACCTCGAACCCGGCGCTTCGCTCGCTCGAGCAGATCCCGTCGTACTTTACCGACGCCAAGACCTTCTCGACCCTGCAGACCAACGTCGACTACCGCCCGGTGCTTCAGCTTAGCTACGCCCTGAACTACGCCGCCTTCGGGTTTGCCATGCCGGGTTGGCATTGGACCCAGGTCGCCCTGCACGTCTGGTGCGCCTTCGTTCTCTACCTGTTTCTCTGGGAGTTGCTCGGGCTGACCCGAACCGAACCGCTCGAACGAAGAGCGGTCAGCGTCCTGAGCTCTCTTGTCTTCCTCGTTCACCCCACCGCCTCCGGGGTGGTCAACTACACTTCGGCGCGCAGTTCCGAACTGACGGCGGCGTTCTTGCTCACCGCGTTCTTCCTCGAACTCAAAGGTCGACGAGGATTTGCTCTGCTGTTCTTTGCCCTGGCCCTGTTCACCAAGGTCGAGGCGGTGGCGGGCCTGGCGGTGTTCTGGGCCCTGTCGCTGTTACGGCAGGATCGGTTGGAGGGGGAAACGGTCGGCCACCCGGCGGCTCGCCTGCTGGCCCGGCCCAAAGAGTGGCTGCCCTATCTGGCCCCCACTTTACTCTACGGAGTCATGCGACACCTGGCCATGCGGGGCATCGACTTTGCCGGATTCGCCGCCGCGCCGGACATGACTCGGGGCGCCTATCTGTGCACTCAGATCACCGCCTGGTGGGTCTACCTGCTGCAGTGGTTCGCGCCCGTTCACCTGGTGGCGGACAATATGGCCTATCCGGTCTTCCGAAGCCCCCTACATCCCACCGTTCTGCTGGCTCTGTGCGGGTGGGGGGTAGTGGTTCTCGCGCTATGGCTGGCCCGCAGCCGCTCGCCCCATTTCGCTCTGCTGGCCTTCAGCGCGCTAGCGCTGATCAGCCCGACCTCGAGCGTCGTACCGCTGTCCGAGATGATGAACGAGCATCGCCCCTACCTGCCTCTGGCGCTGGTGGGAGCGCTCTTCGTCAGCGGACTGGTCCGCCTGGGTCTGGCCTTGCCCCGGAGGGCCTGGATTGGAGTGGGAGGGCTAGTTGCCCTGTGGCTGCTAAGTCTGTCCGCCATGACGGTGACGAGGAACCGAGTGTTCCTGACCCCGGAAACCTACTGGGCCGACGTCGTCGGGAAGGCGCCTTCGGGGCGAGCCCACAACAACTACGGGCTGGCCCTGATGGGCCGAGGCGATATGGCCAACGCTCGCACCCAGTTCGAACAGTCGTTGAAACTGGCGCCCTACTACAGCACGGGACATATCAACCTGGCCATCATCTACGTCCGCGAGAAACGTCTCGAAGATGCCCGCCGCCACTACGATCTGGCGGTCCAGTACGACCGGGGCGCGGGAGAGGCCCAACTGTGGCGAGCCGGTTTCCTGATGGATCAGGGCGAGTACGCTCCGGCTCTGGCCGACCTGCAGGTCGCCTCGAAAGTCAGCAACGACCGCTATCGCGTGCTGGCCGGAATGGCCCGGGCCTACGCCGGCCTGGGCCAGCCCGAGGAGGCGGTCCAGTTGACCCTCCAGGCCGGCGCGATAGACGATGTCAAGATCTCTGCCGACATCATCTCCATCTCGACCCCTTTCTTCAGCACCCCGGAGCAGAAGAAAAGAGGGCTGCTGTTCTTTGCCGGGCTGGAATCGCGCTGGCCAGCGGCCTGGTGGATCCCCGCCAATCAGGCGACCCTGCTCGAGCAACTCGGCCGAAAAGAAGAGAGCGCCGTCTATCAGGCTAAAGCCGATAAACTGCGCCCTCGCTGAAGCAAGGTTCCTGGAGCGGGCGGCCCCGTGGGCGGAGCCGCCCTCCGAGGCTACTCTTTCGATGAGCCGCCCAGGGCCGGCACGTCGAGCGCCGGGCTCGACGAGAAGAAGCCGTTGGGCAGCAGTTTGAACCCGGTGTGGTGAGAGGTCATCACGGGCCACTCTTCGGGGCGCGGGTTGTGGGTCACGCCCAGGGTGTACCAGAGCACCAGGTCGTCTTTTTCAATCGACGGGTTACCCTTGCTCCAGGCCGTCAGACCGCCGTCCTCGACGGACTGGTTGGGATAGGCGCCGGCGCCGTGCATCTGGTCGTCCTTGAACGGCGTGGCCCAGATGTGCGAATTCAGGAAGCCGGCGCGTTTGCGAACCGGCGCCTGAGGGTGCAGGTAGGGCAAGCTGTTCTCGCCCGGCACCAGCATGTAGCCGGTGGGGTCGCCCAGCGAGTTGGTCTTCTCCGCGTTCGAGACGACCCAGTAGCGAGCGCTGGCCTGATCCATCCGTCGCTGCGACTCTTGCACCGATTTTAGCTGGGTGACGTCCATATAAAAGGCGTTGCCCATAGGGTTTTCGGGGCCCATGTCGGCGGCTTTGTTGTTCACTTCGAAAAGCTGGTTGTTCTGGCCGTCGACATCGAGGTCCAGGCGGAAGTTGAAGAAGTGCTGATGGTTGGGAGCCACCACGTTCGGAGCGACCAGGCGGCCGTAACGCTCGACGCCTTCTCCACCCAGGCCTTTAGCCGTCTTGGCGTCCACGCCTTTGGGAAGCACGATGCCGGTCAACTGACCGTCCACCGCAATCGAGCCGTCTTGCCCGAAGACCCAGCTCAGAGCGTAGTCGTAGTTGCCCACGGTGGCGACGTAGGACAGGTACAGAAAGCGCGCGCGACGAGTTTCGTCGTGGCCAGTGTCGAAGTCGAAGTGCTTCCACAGGATGCCGTGCTCGCGCTCGTAGATGGCCACGCTGTCAGGCTGGATGTACGGTTTCCCGAAGTCGTCGGCAAACACCGAGTCGACCAGGGTCGCGTAAGCGGGGGCGTCGTAGCCGGCCCGCAGGGTGTTGGCCAGGCGACCCACGCCGTACTCTCCCAGGTCGAAAGCGTTGCGCCAACTCCAGTTCGGATCGGGGTCGCCGTAGGGCACCACCATTTCGGAAAGCGATCCGCGGTACATCACCGGGCGCTCGACGTCGCCGTCCTTGTAGCGCACGTCGTGCAGTACCAGGCCTTCGCGGGGGTGCATGCTGAAGCGGAACTTCCACTTCTGCCATTCCACCTCGTGACCGTTCATCACGAAGCCGTCGCCTTCGGGCCAGCCGCACTTCATCCCGGCTTTCATCTCCCGAAGCTTGGGTTGAGCCGCTTCCGTCAACTCACCCGTCTTGCTCCCCGGAACGACCGGGACCGGGCCGCTGTCCTCGAGTTTGATCACGGCCTTTTTGGAGAGGTCGACCACGGCGACCAGCCCTTCCACGGGGCGGTTGTGAGGGTTGAAGTTCCCTTCCGGGCGATAGTACAGCAAGCAGCGCAGCAGTCGAGCGCCGCTAGCGCGCTCTTCCTTGCTCAGGATGCCGGGGGCCCAGGTGTCGACCTGGACGTTTTCCATATCTTCGATGCCGCGCTTTTTGAAGGCCTCGATCACCTTGGGGTCTTTGCGCACGATCTCGCGCGGGGTAGCGAACTCTTCGACCAGCACGCCGGGCTGGACACCGGGCATCGGGGTCCAGCTGACCACTTTACGCCCTTTGACGTCGACCACCGCTTCGTAGGTCTTGTTCTTATCGCGGTCGAGCACCACCACGAACGCCTGACGCGGTACCGGGTCGCCCTTCTTCCACTTCTTGACCAGAGCTTTGGCCGGCTCTTGCAGGGTCACCGTGGGATACAGGCTACCCTCGGGCAGACGTTCGTCGGCCCTGAGAACTTCGACCATCACGTCGAGTTCGGCCTGGGTCAAGGGGTCCAGGGGGTGATCCTGAGCCATCGTTGGGGTCGAGGTCAGCAGCGCCAGCCCCAGCAAAAATCCCACAGTTTTTTTCATCGAACTTCCTCCAACCAGAAATGCGCCCGCCCTCGCGTTAAAGCGAGGGCGAGCTTTTGTAGGGTCTTATAGTCTAACGCGAGCGCAGACGTGTTTGACCTTGGTGTAATCTTCCAGGGCGTACATCGACATATCGTCGCCGTAGCCGGACTGTTTGAATCCGCCGTGCGGCATCTCGCTGACCATGGTCAGATGGTCGTTGATCCACACGGTGCCGAAGCGTAGTTTGCGCGACGCTTCGAGCGCGCGGTCGATGTTGGTGGTCCAGACCGACGAGGCCAGACCGTAATCGACGTCGTTGGCCCAGCGGATGGCGTCGGCGTCCGAATCGAAACGGGTCACCGTCATGACCGGACCGAACACTTCCTTCTGCACGATCTCGTCGGCGTTCCCAACACCGGCCACGATGGTCGGCTGGTAGAAGAAGCCGGCGCCGTCGGGCTGCTTCCCGCCGGTCACGATCTCGGCGTGCTTGAGCTCTTTGGCGCGGTCGACAAAGCCGGCCACACGGTGACGCTGGCGCTGGGAAACCAGAGGTCCCATATCCGAGCTCTCGTCGTGAATCTGTCCGACCCTCAGCGCTTCCACGGCGGGCACCAGCGCTTCCAGCAGGCGGTCATAGATCCCGGCGCGAGCGTAGACGCGGCAGGCGGCGGTGCAGTCCTGGCCGCTGTTCACGAAGGCGCCCGCGGTCAGTCCCGCCACCACGGCGTCGAGGTCGGCGTCGTCAAAGATCAGAACGGGCGCCTTACCGCCCAGTTCCAGGTGCACGCGCTTGACCGTGTCGGCAGCGTTCTTGGCGATCTTCTTCCCGGTTCCCACGTCGCCGGTCAGGCTAACCATGTCGACCTTGGGGTGGGCGACCAGCGGCGCCCCCACGGGCTCTCCGTGCCCGGTCAGGATGTTGAGCACTCCCGGCGGGAACAGGTCGGCGGCCAGTTCGGCCAGGCGCAGCGTGGTGAGCGGCGTGGTCTCGGCCGGCTTTAATACCACGGTGTTGCCGGTGACCAGAGCGGGGCCAAGTTTCCACACCGCCATCATCAGCGGATAGTTCCAGGGAGCGATGCTGCCGACCACTCCAACCGGCTCGCGGCGAATCCAGGAGGTCACGCCGCGGGTGTACTCTGCCGTGGCCTTCCCCTCCAAACAGCGTCCCGCACCGGCGAAAAAGCGCAGGTTGTCAGCCATGAACGGAACCTCGCCACGAGCCAGCGAGATCGGTTTGCCAACGTTCTTCGACTCGAGTTGGGCCAGCTCTTCAGCGTGCTCTTCCAATCGGTCAGCCAGCTTCAACAAGGCGCGAGCGCGCTCGCTGGGCGGGGTGGCGGCCCAGTCGTCGAAAGCGAACGAGGCGCAGCGCACCGCGCGGTCGACGTCTTCAGAGCCGCCCACCGGGACGTGCCCCAGCACCTCTTCGGTGGCCGGGTTGATGATCGCCTCGGTCTCGCCCGAGGCCGAATCGACGAACTCGCCGTTGATGAACATCTTGTGGGTTTGGGTCGTGGTACTCATGCGTTGCGAACCTCCAGAATCTCTTCTCTTACCAGAATCTTTCGTTTGGCCAATTCGGCAAAAAACGGCCACGGCTCGAAGGCCGCTTCAGGACCCAGCACGCCGGGCGACAGCGCCCGCCCGGAGGCGATCATCTGCGCTCCGATCGAGGCCGGAATTCCGGTCACTCGACCGGTGCAGCTGTGGCCCCATTCGTCGCTGCCGGGGTGCGACAGGTTGTAGGTGGCGGTCACCGAGGAATGCTCGCGGAACCCCTTGACCTCGACGTTGACGTAGAAACGCCAGTCGGGAACGTTGGGCCAGTCGTTCTTCAAGAAGATGGCGCGCAGCGTCTCCTTGGGGATGATCCCCTGCTCGTTCGGCTCGATGTCGAGCAGCCCGATCTCGTTATAGTGCTTCAGCGCGTGCATGATGTCGGGACACCAGGTGCCGCGCACGTCGACCCGCTTGACGCCTTCGATGAAGCGGGGCAGCGTGTGGGTCTCCGAATGGGGCACGAACCAGGCGGGGATATTGCCGATCGGCGCGTCAAACGTGACCTGTTTTTCGCCCTCGAACGGGGCGACTTCTACCAGTTGGCCGTTCTCGTGGTAGCACCGCTTGGTGCTGGGACTGAACTCGTCGAGCACGGTCGAGAGCAGGCCCGGCGACGGCGCGATCGAGCGGTAGGTGGCGAAGTGGATGTGGATGCTCTCGACCCGGTCCATCCGACTGGCTCCGGCCCGGGCCATCAGGTTGGTCACGCCGGGGGTCGCTCCCATCCCCAGCACGATGGTGACGCCGGCGGCTTTCGCCTGTTCGGTCATGGCCAGCTGCTTGGGCGTGTTGTAGAGACCGCCCAGGTCCAGCAGCGGCTTGCGGGCGGCGATGGCCGCTTCAGTGATCCCCAGCCCGAACGCGTAGGACGTGCAGTTCAGGACGATGTCGTAGTCGGCGAACAGGGCGGTCAGGCCGGCTACGTCGGTGACGTCGACGGCTCGGGCGTCGACTCGGCCGCCTCCAAGCTCGTCGGCCAGCGCCTGGCCTTTAGCGGCGTCCACGTCGCCGATGGTGATTTGTGCGAAATCGCTGGTCGCCGCCAGGTCGCGGGTGGCGGCATTTCCCATAGCGCCGCATCCGCCCAGTACCAAGATCTTTTTCACTGCGATGTCCTTTGTATTGTAGGCTGTTTTCGAGCTATCCGCCGGCCTGCTTGGGAGCCTTTCCTAAAAGCTTCAAAACGGGATTGTCCGGAGCGGGAACGATAAGTACGAGAGCTATCAGCACGACCCCTACCGAGGCCCATTGAGCGGTCGAGATCGTCTCTTTGAGCACCAGCGCCGCATAGGCGATGGTAGGCAGCGGGTAGAGTCCGGAGACCGGGCTGACGATGGAGGCGGGTCCGCGGTTGATGGCCGCAAACAGGGTCAGATCGCCCAGGGCGTACAGCAAGACGATGAGCAACCCCATCCTCAGGTCGCCAGAGGCTTCCGGCATGGCGGCTCCACCATGATAGAGACCGAACGGAAGCACGGTAAGTCCCACTCCCACCCAGTTGGTCAGGAAAAACACCGAGTCGTTGGCGCCTTCCTGGTTGTAGGCGTGTTTGAAGATGGCGGTGCAGATCCCCCAACTGAGCAAGGTGCCCAGGGAGGCGTAGAACCACAGCCTTCCCTCTCCCCCATCTCCAGAGCCGGTGGTCATGCCCAGAACCACCGAAGAGCCGATCACCATAGCCACTCCCAGCGCCTGGATCGAGGCCAGGCGCTCTTTCAGGAAGATCAGCGCCAGCACCACGGTAAGCGCGGTGTAGGCGGCGGTGATGGTCTGCACCAGCGAGGCCTTACCGGACGAGAGCGCCGTGAAGTAGCAGATCCAGGCGATGCCGTTGACGAGTTGGCCCAGCAGGGCCCAGCGAAGAAACGATCGCCTTTCGCCGCTCAGGGGTGAAGGCCGGCCGTTGGCCAGCCAGGCGCCCCAGTTAGTCACGGTTTTGACGGCGAAGAAGAGGACGCAGAACTGAGCCGGCCAGAGGTTGACGGTCTTCCAGATCCCACCGGCCAGGCCGTAGAACATGACCGTACAGAGAAGCGGGAGCGCCCAACTTAAAATTCCAACCAATCGACCCACCTCCGGAGGGCGGGCTCTTCTCGGCTCCCGACAGAAATCCCGCGTTGAGGCTCGCCGGGCGAAAAAGGCCCTCGCTCTCTTCCGAGAGCGAGGGCGGCGGATGGCCCCGAACTTTTATTTTGGGTTATTTGCTGGCCGCCTCGCGGTACAGGCGCACCCGGTCGGCGTCGAAAGTGACCTGCTGCAGTGAACCGTCGCTGCCTTTGATGGAATAAGGGTCATAAACGAACGGCTTTCCGTCTTGCTGGCCCGAAAGAACGTAGTGGTTCCCACCGTCTTTACCGTCGGTGTCGACCAGGCCGACATCCAGTCGACCGTCGACCAGGCTTTTCTGCACGGTGGGCGAGTTCAGGGCGAAGTCCTTGAGGACGTTGCTACCGATGCCGCGGTTGTAATCCTCGACCCCGTTGGCCGCCTGGACCTGCTCTTGCTTGGCCAGCATGAAGCTGTGCAGATTGTCCCCGATCCGGTTCAGGTCGTCTTTGCTCAACTGACCGGTCTTCAGATGCTCTTTCAGTTCTTTCGAGCCGCCGTAAGCGTCGAGCGAAATCTTGTTCTTCTTGGCGTAGCGTTCCATGTCTTTGACCAGCCCGCGCAAGCCGTCCGTCCCCTTGGCGTAGTAGACGCCGGCCACCAGGCTCGAGGCGCCGCAGCGGTTCTCGTCATCGAAGGTATCCGCGTTGTCGTCCAACTGGGAGACGCCGTTCAGGTCGGCCAGACGGGTCGCCGGAGAGGTGGGGTCGAGCTTGTCGGCCCCCTGGGTTTTCAGGCTGCCGTCGTGCAGGTCGCCAACCCGGGGACGCTTGGCCAGGACGGTCTTCTTGAGGGTGGTGATATCCCCGGTGTTACCTCCGATATCGCCTACGCCGTGGTGGTTCTGGCCCGAACCGAGCGCCAGACGAGCGGCTAGGCCCTGCCTGTTGGTCAGCCCGTTAGATTCGAAGGCTCGAGGCGCCTCTTCCGCGTCGGACAGGTTGGAGGCGGTGAGGGGAGGAGCGGTAGAGGTTGGGGCGGGCGTGGAGAGGTGCAAGGCCGCCCTGGTGGAGTAGGCGTGAGGGACTGGATTGCTGGCGTTCAGAGGGGTGAGGTGGCTCATCGGGGTTCTCCTGCTCCTTGACTCTATCTCTTTAGTAGTATCTTGACCTGCCCGCGTTACAAAGTTGTGCCTAAGACGTAACCTTCTTGTTACATCTAGCCAGAGGATTCCTGACGGAGTACACCGACGGGATACGGCAGCCGTATACCATCGGAAACCCCTAAGAGCCGCGTTGATGCCAGGAGTCCGCCGCTCAGGCTGGGAAGGCGGCACGATGTCTACTTCCATCATGGAGTTGGGTCAAGACGGCTCTGGTCTTAGCATCAAGCTGGCCCCATCCAAGTATCCGCCCTACGTCGACGTGACGATCGAAGCTGGCGCATCGCCCTTCCAAGGCGCCATCACGCAGCCGCTCGACCCGGACGAACTTCGTCGCTGGGCCGAGGAACTCGAAGCGGCGGAACTCCCTTGCGATGTTCAACTCGGTGGCGATCGATCGATGATTCTCAAGCTGAAAGTGTTTCCCCAGGACCCCGAAGGCGACGAGGTCAGGACCAGCATCGAGGCCTGGCTGGCCTGGACCGAGGACGACCCTTACCCCAACCTTACCTGGCTGGTGTTCGGTCTGCCCGACTTTCGGGCGGATGTCGCCGAGAAGGTTCGTGCCTATCTAGGATAGGGGCGGGCTGGTGCGGAACGTGTCCTCCATGGAACCGTTAGGGCCGGGCACGTATAAGCTCAAAGCCGTGCATCTGGGCGCCTCCTTCGACATGGTCGAGGCAGCCCGAGAGACCGTGGGGACTCTGGCTCCGGGTAAGCTGCATCTGTTCATCCAGCGCACCGGGATGCTGTATTTTCTCTTCCCGTTCGGGACCGTCGTCACTATCCCGACGGGTGGCAACGGTTCGGATCCCGACCTGGCCGAGTTCCGCAAACTGGTGTCCAATCCTCACGAACCAGAGACCGATGAGTTCATCATGCGGGTCGCCCCGGACGAGAAAGAGGGCGTCGAGTTTGGTCAGGTCAAGGTGCGCGACGGCGCTTTAGAGCGTTTGGCTCTGGTCGCGGCGGTTCTGGCCCAGTCCAATACCCTGGAGCACTACGAGAAGGTGGTCACCGAGATGACCAATAGCACCGCTTCTCTGACCGACCGGATGAGCGCAGGAAAGATGCCTCCGTCCGGTAGCGAGATGCTGGTGTTCATCGGGCAAAGTCTGGCCATTCGGCGTGAACTGGTCAGCCAACTTTCCGTGCTGGACCCGCCCGAGTCGATCTGGGAAGACGACCGACTGGACCGTCTTTACCACGCTTTGCAGAACAACTTCGAGATCCCCCAGCGGATGCGGGTGGTCGAGCATAAACTCGAACTGGTCCACGACACAGCTCAGATGGTCGTCTCGATCAACGAGGGACAGCGCAGCCATCATCTCGAGATGATCGTGATCGTCTTGATCGCTTTAGAGATCGTGCTGGCCATCATCGGCCACTAGCGCAACATCTTAGAAGTTGATCGGGCGCTCCGGGGTCAGGATCGCCACCAGCCCTTTGAGCACGTTGAAGGCCCGGCTGTCGACCGACGTATCGGCGCTCTGGGTAGTGTAAACGATCACGGTGAGGTCGCTCGCCGGCAGATAGGCATAGCCGCCGCTGAACCCGTTGAAGCTGGGGTTCTGGCAGAACCATCCGTTGGCTACGATGAATCCCGAGGCGAAGTACAGACTGTCCTGCCCGGGCACGTCAGGCCGCGAGATCAGGTGGGTATAAGACTGCGGGGTGAGCAGTTTGCCCTGACCGTGAATGGGCGCCCACTTCGCCAGGTCGGCCAGAGTCGAGGTCAGCGGTCCCGAGTCGCCCGTCCAGGCCGGACTCCAGAAGGTGCAGTCTTCGTACACGCCGCGATCCGACGAGAAGGCGTGCAGCGCGGGGTCGGGTAAGCGCGCGTCCTTCATGTAGTGGGTCTGGGTCAGCCCGGCCGGTTCGAAGATCAGCTCCTGGTACAGTTCGCCCATGCTCTTCCCGGTGGCCTTCTCGATTACCAGTCCCATAACGGAAAACTCGGTATGAGAGTACTTCGACTGGGTCCCGGCGGGGAAGTTCAGCTCCCCGTCTTTGACCGCGTAGGCGATGATCTCTTCCCGACTGAAGGCGCGGAAAGGGTCGGCCAGGGTCGCGTCGACAAACTCCTGATCCACGACGTAGTCCTTGTAACCGGCGGTGTTCTTGAGCAGCATGCCCAGGGTGACCTGGTCCGAGGCGAACAGGTCGGGCAGCCAGCGCGAGACCTTGTCTTCGAGGCGGATGTCGCCGCGTTCGACCAGGCGCATCACCAGGGTGCCCCAGAAAAGTTCTGACACTCCGCCGATACGGACGCGATCGGCGGTCGTGGCAGGCACCCCGGTCATAGATTCGCCCAGGGCCAGCGTCAGGAGGTCGCGCTCGCCCTGGCGGACCGTGACCAGCATGGCCTTCGCTCCGCTCTCGGTATAGAGTTCGGTGGCCTTCTGGCGCAGCGCTGCCGAGTCGGGCAGCGCGGGCGCCTGAGCCTGCGCGGACAGCGAAGCGTCGCCGCCGCCTCCGCAGCCGAAGCAGAGCAAGGGAAGAACCAAAAGGGTGAACAGTCTCAGAACCATAGGCGATGGTTACTCTTAACGTTGACTCGTTCCCCCCTCGAACCTTGAGACTCGGGGTCTCAGCCCGTGCAGCGAGCGGAAATCGATTCTTCGAATTCACTCCGTGTGGGATGAAAGTCGGCCTTGGCTGCGAAGGGGCGGGCCATGAAGAGTTTTCAGTTTGCCGAGCGCAACGTCACCTGCGGGACCATCGACGAGTTGGACAAGTTGCTGGAGAAGGCCGGAACCGGCACTCCCGGGACCATCGTCGACCTGCGGACCTTCCTGGAGGCCAGCGACGAGCACTCTCCCAAGCCGCCCGAAGGCTGGGGCTATCGGCGCCTGCCGCTGACCGGCGCCACCGTCACCGAACAGGACCTGGACGTGTTCCGCCGCGAGTTTTTTCGCAAAGCGCAGACGGTGGTGGTCGCTCCAACGGCGGCCCGTGGAGAGCTGATGATTGCCGCCTCGGTAGCCCGTAATCAGAAGGGCGGCTGGGACGGTTTGCAGCGTGCCGAAGGCGACGAATCCCGCCTGCTGCTCTGGCTGACCGAGTACCTGGTCCGCCACGGTTTCGAGCCGGAAACGACGCTCGAGGCGGTGCGCGCCAAAGTCGGCGCGTCGAGCCCGACCTCCAACTCCACCTCTCCAAGCGCCGCCGACGTCGCTCCCGGACCGGCCGTCGAACTTGCTCCCGGCCCCGCTATCGAGGCCCCCGCCCCGAAGGGCAAAAAGAAGAAAAAGTAGCCGTCACCATATCTCGCGAAGCCAGCCCGCTTAGACCGCGTGGCGTCACTCGAAATGGGCATCGACGCCCACATTCCGCGAAGCCAGCCCGCCTAGACCGCGTGGCGTCACTCGAAATGGCCATCGACGCCCACATTCGGCGAAGCCAGCCCGCTTAGACCGTGTGGCGTCAATAGAAATGGGCATCGACGCCCACATTCGGCGAAGCCAGCCCGCCTAGCGGCGAGAGCGGAGTGACCCGATAAGGCTGACTCTCGGCCTCCCGGTCTTTCCTAAAAAAAAACGGGCCGTGGTAAACCACGACCCGTTTTCTGCAATCTCTTGTGCCGACGTCGGACTATTCTGCCTGGCAGTGCTGCTGAGGGCGGCCTTCCTGGCGCTCGTCGATGCCGCACTGCAGTTCGGGGTCCAGCGTGGCGGCGCGTTCCCAGGCCTCGCTCGCTGCCGCTTTCATCCCCCGCTGGAACAGCAGGTCGCCCAGCAGCAGATGCGCCTGCGCGTTCTCGGTCAGCAGGCGGGTCGCCTTACGAGCGTGCACTACGGCGCGCGAGACCTTGGCACCCTGACTGAGGATCTGTGCCATCAGCAGGTGGAAGTTGCCGTTGCCAGGCTGCAACTCCAGCGCTTTACGCAGGCACTGATAAGCTTTGTCCAGGTCCTTGCGCAGCATCTGGATGTGGCCCAGCGAAGCAAACGCCTCGGCGTCTTCGTGGTCCCACTCCAACAGCATGGAGAAGCGCTCTTCGGCCTCGTCCAGATAGCCCAGGCGGATCTCGATCCCTCCCACCAGCAGCAGCCCCTCCAGCATGCCGGGCTCGGCCTGCAAAGCGGTGACCAGGACCGAGCGGGCCTCTTCTAGCTGACCGCGGTGGGCCAGAGCGTGACCGAGGTTGTAAAGGATGTCGGGATTGCCGGGCGACAGGCGCGAGGCGCGACGGAACTCGAGCACCGCCATGTCCAGGAAGCCCAGGTGCATGAAGGCGACACCCAGGTTCATACGGCTGCGCGGGAAGTTGGGGTCCAGGCGCACGCAGGCCTGCAGCTCTTCCCGGGCCCGCGTCAGATCGCCCGAGTGCAGGTACAGCACGCCGCGCAGGTTCAGCGCGTCCAGGTGACCGGGGTTCACCTTCAGGATCTTATCGAGCTGCTTGAGCGCTTTCTTGTGCTGCGCGAGTTCGATATACGCTTCGGCCAGCGACAGGCGAAGCTCCCAGTCCTCGGGGTCCAGCTTGGTGGCGTTGTGCCAGACCCGAACGGCCTCTTTCATCTCTTCGCGCTGGAAATAGGCCAGCCCCAGATAGAAGTGCGCCTCGGTGTTGGCGGGGTCCAGCTCGATCACTTGCTCGAACATCATGGTCGCCTGATGCAGCTGCCCCTGTTCGGCCAGCAGCACGCCCAGGTCCAGACGAACGTCGACATGAGTCCGGTCCAACGCGGCGGCGCGCTGAAGCTCGCGGGCGGCGTCCTCCAGCCGTCCTTGTTCGCGATACATCCGCCCCAGCTCGTAGTGCTGGTCGAACGACTGCGCCCTTCGGAAAGGATGGAGGGCAATCACTTTGCCTCGTGTCGGTGTCTCGTTAGTCATGCGGTCATGGCCTTTCGGGGGGTCCATACCCTCACCTCCATGCCTCGAAAGGGCATGTCGGGGGTATCTCTTAGAGGGGGATCCGGAGGTCCTTTCGGTCGAAAAATTGGCAAATAGCATTGACCACGGCGACCGAGCTTTCCAACTCGACCGGGCCAAAAGCTTCGGCTTCCTCATCGTCATCGTCGACAAAACAGAGCAGCGCCGCCTCGACGTGAGGCAATCGGTCTTGCGGGGTGGAAGCGATCAGCTCTTTGAGGGTCTGCCCCAGCGCCGAAGCCTTGTTCAGGTCGACGGCCGAGGCGCCCAGCGAGTACAGGTGGGCCAGATAGTCGTCCAGGCTTTCCACCATGGCAGCCTTCGGCCGGGTCTCGTTGCGCAAGGCAGAGCGATACATGTCATGCATCTCGACGGGCAGTTCCGGCGGTAGCAGCGTGCTCATTAGGGAGATTTCCGCTCGCCCAGATCCGTTTCCTCGGATACGAAAAGGTCCTATCCCATGCTATCCGGTCGCTCGACTAGCCTGCGGCTCATCCCTTCGAGCATGGCCTCGAGCCCGAAGGCGAACTCTTCGTCGGGCGGACGTTCGCTTGGCGAAAGCAGCGCCAGGTAGGAGTAGCGGCCGTATTCCGCCTCCCGGGCGTAGGAGTCGTCGCTGCGGCGGCCATAGTGGAAAACAGCGTGACCGATGGTCAGGGCGAACAGGCTCTGGAACGCCTGGAGGCTTTCCTTGGGGCTGAATCCGGCTCGAATCAGCAGTCCCACCGCTCCGTCGAGCAGTTGTAGCGAACCTGGAGCGATGGCGGACCGCGAGGCAAAGCTGGACCTGTTGGAGGGGCTTCCCGTGGCGACCCGCCGGGTGAGTATGGGAGTTCAGACTTTCGATCCCGTTCGGGTCGAGGCGATGGGACGATCCCACTTGGGCGCGCCGGCGATGGTCGAACGGGCGGTGGCGGCGGCGCATCGGCGAGGGATGACCACCTCGGCCGACCTGATGATCAATCTGCCCGGGCAGACTCTGGAGGAGATGAAGGCGGACGTTCAGCGGGCCAGCGACCTGGGCTTCTCTCAGATCTGCGTGTACCATCTGGTCTTGTTCCGAGGCCTGGGAACTCCCTGGTCCAGGGACCGGGAGATGCTGGCCGGACTGCCAGACAACGAGCAGGCGTTTCGGAACTGGTCCGAGGTGAGGCAACTGGTGTTGGATCTGGGCTACCGTCAGACGACGTTGACCAACTTCGAGCGCGAGGGGCACTACCGCTATGAAGAGTGCAGCTATCGCCCCGAGACGTTTGACGGGGTCGGCTTCGGTCCGGAGGCGCTGTCGTGCTACACCGATATGGCGACTTTGACCGGGGTGAAGTGGATGAACGAGGCCAGCGGAGCGGACTATCGCGCGGCGATGGCGCTTGGCAGAGACGCGCGGGCGCGCTGCTTCGTCTACGGGGCTGAAGATCTGCGTCTGCTGTATCTGACCCGCACGCTTCCCAGAATGCAGGTCGCGCGCGAGCCGTATCGCCTGGCTTATGGGACGGACCTGGTGGGAGACTTCGCGGCCCCGCTGGAGGCGCTCCGGAAGGGAGGCCTGGTGGAGTGGGACACGGACGCCCTGCATTTGACGCCGCGCGGAATGTTCTACGCCGACTCCGTCGCCGGCCTGCTCGCCGCCGACCGGGTGGGCCAACTGCGTCAGGCCGCCCGCGTTCCCAACCGCGACGGCGCTCCCGTCTTCCGCATGGGCTGAGAGGTCCCACGTGGGACCTTCGGGCCGCGGTCGAACCTCTAGTCAATCCCTGGCGAGTCCCCGGCGGGGACGGCACGCCCGGTCCGAGTGGGCGTCCCCCTGGTCGGACACGGCGTAAAGTCCCACGTGGGACCTTCGGGGGATGAGCCAGAGACGGGATCGCCTGAGAGTGTCGAGTCCCTGGCCAGTCCCTGGTAGGGACGGCACGCCCGGTCCGAGTGGGCGTACCCCTGGTTGGTCCCGGCGTTAAGTCCCACGTGGGACCACGCCGGCACGTCGGAGACAACGCCCTCGACGCCCGTGTTGTCGTAGGGCTCTTTCGTCGCCTCCGAGAAGCTTGCACGATGGGCTCGTTAGAAGAGTGGATGGCGCAGTGGGAGGGCGAGGCGGAGGTCGAGCGGGACCTCGCCTTCACCATCGAGCCGTGGAGGGTGCGGAAAGGTTTGCTGAGCTTCGTCAAGCCTGACCGCAACCTGTGGTTCTGGCACCTCTTGCAGCTTCTGCACGAGGCCCCCCAACTCGAAGCGCCGCGCCTGAGGCAGGTCAGCTCAGACGCCCAACGCGTGAGGTTAGAACTCTCCCTACCCAAAGGAGAGTTTCTCGGCAGCCTCGTCCCCATCGCCGTGGCCCAGCAGGAAGCCCACGTCTTTAACTCCACTCCTGCCGCCTGGATGGCCCGCATCCTGTGCGAGACCGACACTACCGCAATCTACCGCCACAGCGAGACCGAGCAGGTCCTCGTGTCGAATCGGGAGAGGTTCGTCCTTTACCCCGACCACCAGGCTGTCCCCCAGGACGTTTGGCCGCAGAGAGAGGCCAGCGAACGGCCTGAACAGGGACTCTGCCTCGAGCTCGACTGGCCAGCGTTAAAGAGCGAGCAAAACAGGGCTCGGGCTGGCCGGCCTTCCAACTGGCTCCAGCGCGCGGGTCTGACTTCGCATCCGCCGGTGATAGAATCGGTCCACCCACTCGAGCCCGACTGGCCCCAACTGGTGGACCCAGCCATGAGAAGCGAAATCCCCTGGGAGTGGGAGTCCGTCCTACCAGCGCCGACCGAAACCAACGGGTTTCGCTGGCTGGTCGGCTGCGCAGGCGTGCCACAATGCCGCAGCGATCACTTTGGTGTAACGATGATTCACAACCCGCGTCTCACCCTTCGCTCCTGGAGCCGTCTGCCGATCCTGGCCAGCTACCCCAAAGACCTGGCCGCGAGCTTGCTCGACTCTGACCCCACGGGGCAATGCCCTGGCCGCTTAATTCATGGGCATTGCCCCACGGGGACAACGGTCGTTCGCGCTCGGGCGGTCCTGGGTATCGTTACCAGCGCGATGTCGCCAGCGCCTCAGGGGCTCCTTTACCCGGTTATCCGTGGCGTCCCCGTTTCGACCCCCATCCCGTTGCCCCACGGCTGCTTTGTCCTGGCCGACGCCACCGGTCTGCGCACCGACCTATCGGGCCTGGAACTGGTTCGAGACCTGGCGTTCCTGGACTGGTACCGAGAGCTGCAGCGATGGTGCCGGGACCAGCTTCGGCTTTACCTGGTCTGCCATCGGCGGGCTCACCAACTGGCCATCGAGCGCCACCAAAGCCACTATCCGGCCCCTAAAAGCTGGTGGGGACGTTGGATCTACGGCACGGTTCCCCTCAACACACCGGATCGAAGTCAGATACGGCAACGTCGGTCCGAGTTCACGAGCTACTTCCAGCGCGGCGAGTCGTCGCCGCTGTAAGGGAATCGACTAACCTACCGGCGGGTGAGGGGAGTAGAGGAAGCCGCGGTCGAGTAGGCTTTGTGCTTCGTCGAGTCGGGCGGCCGTGGGCTCTTCGTCCCATTCGTCGCAGAGGTCGCGGATACTCGCGAAGCGACGACCCAGCGCGCTGAGCAGGCGTCCTTCCGAGTGGGTCACGCCCTCGATGCCGCCCGTGCGCAGACGCGCGCCGTAGGCCAGAGGGTTGCCACGAACCGTAACCTGCTCCAGGAAGAGCTGAGGGCTGGTCGCCAGCAATGTGCTGGCTCCGACCTCGACCTCGCGTCGCTGGAACTCTGGGCCCACCAGGTACATGTCGTACTTCGGTCGCTCGAACAGTTCGTCCAAAAGCTCGACCCGCTCCCAGAAATCCAGCGGAACGTCCGGCCCGGCGCCCAGGTCGGGGAGCAGAGCCGAAAGGTCCCACTCGCGCGGCTCGAACCAGTCTAGAAAGCGCAGCCCGGCGCCATCGATCAGCGCCTTCAGCCCAGCGGGAGTGTAAGGCTTATCGTGGGGGTTCAGATAGCGGTCGGCGAACTCGGCGTCGCCCACGGTGTTGGCGTCGGCCCAGGTTCCCCGGAGGGGAGGCGGACTCGCGCCGCCCTGCTGGAAGTGCCGACCCAGTTCGGCCATCAGCCCGCGAGCCAGTTCTACCCGCTTGCTCATCGGCCAGGCCTGGGCGGGCCACAGCTTCTGGGCGGCCCGAGCGAACCGATACAGATCGCTGCGCCCCTTCTCGCTGTAGACCATCAGCCGCAGCACCCCCTGGGGGGCCAGCCGAGCCGCCAACCGGCGCAGCGCCTCGTCGGGCGAGCCCATGTGATGCAGCACGCCGGTGCAAAAGATCATGTCGAAGCCGCCCTCGGGACCGTAGTCCGACGGCAGTTGGGAAAGCTCGATCTCATCGACCTTAGCGTTGCTCAGGCCGTAGGCCGCGATGTCTCTGCGGATATCCTCGAGAGCGACCCGGTTGATATCGCAGCCGTAGACGTCGGCGTGAGGATAGAGCGTGGCCGCACCCAACAAGTTGACCCCCGTCCCGCAGCCAGCGTCCAGGAAGGCCAGGCGACTGGTCGGAGGGCAGGTCGAGAAAGCGCGCACCATGTCCAGGTAAGGGTCCGAAGCGCCCCCCGGCATCCTTTCAGGATAGGGAAACGCCTCGTAGAGGGAGCGCACGGAGCCGGTCACGTCATCGGTCATACGAGCCTATTTTGCGCTAGCCCAAAGCCAATCCCTGCGTCGCCTGATCGCCTGAATCCGGTCGGCTCCAGCACTTTGGACTCCTTGGCGCCGACTTACGCCTGGCCAGCTTTGCCGACAAGGCGCTGGCAAATTTGCCGGGGATCTCGCGGAAATTTGGTCCAAGCCCCAGCGCGGGCCGCTAGGCGAGCTCGGGCGTCGGAACTCTCAGCTTTCGAGGTCGTCTTCTGCGGTGGCCCATTCGGTCAGCGCCTTCCTGCGGCGCTCGATGATGCGGCGCACGGGGCCGGTTGCGTAGAGCGCCGACAGCGCCCCCTTCCAGAGCCGCTGCCGCACGCCGGGTCGGCGTCCGATCTCGTCCCGAGTCTTGACCCGCTGCATCCAGAGTCGGGGGATCTCGGTCTGATAAGGAGCATACAGGCGGGTCTGCTCCCGAGCCCAGGCGACCTGCTCGGCGATCCAGCGCTCGCCCGCCTCGTCGCGCACCAGCGCCACGCCGCTGGCGTCCGTCCGAAGGTGGGAGGCCTCGACCAGCAGGTACAGCCCCGCCGGCGCGCCTTCGAGCGGGATCGCCGTCCCGGGCACCCCACGAAAGATCGGGTAGAGTTCCGAACTCTTGGGCGCACTGGAGGTCCAGGAGACGCCAAAGACCCTCGCCACCCTCAGCTCCCGACGGGGCTCTAACGCCGCCTCGTCAAGACTCATATGGGAGGCCAGAGAAGCAGGGTAACAGCCCAGCATCGGGAGTTGGCTGAAGGTGCGCATGCTCTCCATGGGATGGCGCACGATGGTCGACGGGAACGCGCCCCCCGGACTCGAGGCCTCTCCAACAGTCCCCACTTCACCAGGACCCTCTCCAACCGGGTTCTCTCCCCCAGAGTCCCCTGGCCCCTCCAAGGTCTCGCCCCAGGCTGAGACCGCCCAGAGAAAGCCGTCCCGCTCGGCCGGCACGACCGACTCCCAATCCCACATGGAGAGCATGTCGTCGTCGCCTTGCACCACCGGCAGCGGAAAAGGCCATTCCGGAGGCAGCGGGTCAACGTCTTCGACCCTCAGCGTCGAAGGCTGCAAACCGCACAGATAGTGCATCGTCCTGGCGATGGTCAAAGGCGCGTAGCCGTAGAGGCGCCCCCAGATCATCAGCGCCTTGACCGGGAACTCCAAGCTCAAGCCTCGCTCGGGAGTCCCGGGTCCTCGGCCGCAACCCGGGTCACGGATCTCGAATCGGTCCTTCCCAACATGCAGCGCCAGACCAGGAAAGTCCTGATGTCGCAGCAGAGAATCGCCCGGCAGTTCGCACAGCAGTCGGGCCATCCGAGCGTCTCGCCCCTGCCCCAGCAAGCCGGTTTCCTTGCTATGAATGCGCTCGAGCGAGAGCTCTGTCAGGACCTCGGACGAACAGGGCACGATCTCGAGAAGCAGCCCTTTGCTCCCCTGCCGGGTCAGGCGAAGCCCCTCTTCTAAAGGCACGTCGTAGAGGAGCTGCAGAAGATGTTTGAACCAGAGGAGCGGGTCGGCCTTGACCAGGGTAGCCAGGACTTCCCGCACTCGTCGAGGGTCCAAACCGAACTCCAGCCCCCGTTCGGCGGGCTCTCCCAGGTCGGTCAGCATCTGCTCTAGCGGGTCCATGCCGGGAGCTTCTGGAAGGCGTTCTCCCGCCCTTGCGGAAATGGCGGCGTAGCAACGGAATGTTTACATGTCTCCCCTTGTCCGGGAGACGCTGGCGCGAGATACTGCCGGTGAGGAGATACGCACTATGTTTTTGAACTCTTTTGGTCCTAGTTTCGGTTGTAGCCCCTTCGGCGGCGGATACGGTATGGGCGGCTTCGGCGGCGGTTACGGTATGGGCCTCGGCTACGGCTGCGGAATGTTCAGCGGCGGCTACAGCATGCCCGGCATGGGATGGGGCGGCGGCTTCGGCGGTTACGGCTGCTACAACCCGATGGGCGGTTTTGTCGGCTCCTCGATCGGCTCCTCGGTCGGCGGCCTGCTCGGAATGGGCCTCGGCGGCGCCTTCGGCGGTTTCGGCGGCGCGATGCTCGGCAGCACCCTGGGAATGGGAATCGGTGGTTCGCTCGGCTATATGCTCGGCGCCGGAAGCTGCTTCTTCTAAACCTCGCTCAGCGACTTGCAGCCTTTCCCTCTGATAGAGGCCCTGTGGGCCTCCCTCGACCCTGAACGGCCCTCCGGAGACGATCCGGCCAGGGTCGTTTCGGCGTTGAACCGGTTCTACAGCGACTTCCAGCGCGCCTATATGCAAGGGCGCAAACAGCGCTGGCGAACCCCGCTATTCCAGCAGAAAGACGCCGTCCTGCGCGAGCGCCTGGAGCAGGCCCTGCAGTTGACCGGCGAACTTGCGGCGGGCTTTGTGCGCACCTCTCCCCTGCTCGACGACCTGCGTCGGCTGGACCCTGACATCCGAGAGGCCGTGGCGTCTCTGGAGGCCGAAGAGAAGACCTTTGGCATCGCTCCCAACGCGTCGCCCAAGCTGATGCAGCTCGATTACCTGTTCGAAGGTTGGTCGCGCGGCCTGCTCGACGCCGAACCGCTGGCAACGTTTCTGCAAGAGTTCCTGAAGGCCGCTTCGGCCACCCGGGGCGACATCGCCACCGCCCTGAAAACCGGCAAGCGCCACGAGCGCGAAAGCGCCGAGGAGACCTCGGCCATCGAGCAAGCGACCGGCGGGGTCGACGGCATCGAGCGCGACCTGCGCGCCCTGCTAGACAACCTGTCCCGCGGCGCCGCCGCCTGCCGCCCTCTGCGCGACGCCGTGATGGAACACGGACGTCAACTGGGCCAGTCGTTCCAGCGCTTGGAACAGGTCGCC
>JAEXNA010000243.1 GCA_023447635.1 Vulcanimicrobiota bacterium
CCCCGCCACTCCCCCCAGCCGTCCCTCCCCTCCCCAGGCCCTCGGCTCCTACCAGGCCACCTACGCCAATGAGTTCTACGGAGACGCTCAGGTGGTGGCGGGCGCTGGCGGACTGGTGCTGAAGCTCAACGGGAAAAGCTTTGACCTGAAGCATCGCGACCGCGATGTGTTCCTGGCCCAGGCGGCACCCGGGGTGTTCGAGGACCTGAGCTCTTTCGAGGTGCAGTTCGCCACCGACGGCGGCGGTCGGGTGACGGGCTTTCGTCAGCACGGTCTGGCCGAACCGTTCCCCTGGTTCGGACGCCAATAGGCGCATCGAAGAGGGGGTTCTTCTTGCTTCTGCGGAAGTAAAGCCCAAGATGTTCGGGTTCTTTTCGAAAAAGAAGAAGCCGGCGATCGAGCTCGACCCTACGGCGGGCGAGATCGCTCGGATGGCCGATGACGCGCCGCCTCATGTGCAGGCGCTGCATATGATCTTAGAGCAAAGCCTGGTCGACCGGGCCAGCGAAGTGCTGCTGCAGTACGACAAGTACCGCAATGAATTCGCCGTCTACTTCAAACGCGGTGAGTCGTATGAGGAGATCCTACAGCCCCCCCCATCGCTCTACGCTCCAACCCAGACCATGCTGGCCATGGCCGGGAACCTGAACCTGCCCGAAGACGAGGGAACCTTCATCTTCCCCCGCCAGACCGGCGGCCGCATGCGCTGGTCGATCGCCATCGAGGACGAAGGCGCCACCATGGCGCTCTCCATGCTAGGGTACTGCTAAGACGCGCGCTAGCGCTCGTTCGGCCAGCGCGGTGATGGTGAGGGCGGGGTTCACTCCGGGGTTGGCCGAGACGGCGGAGCCGTCGACCACGTAGAGTCCCGGGTAGTTATGGACCTGGTGGGTGGGGTCGATCACACCCTCGTCGGGGCCCTCTCCCATACAACAGCCGCCCAGGATGTGGGCGGTCGAGGGGATCCCCAGCAGCGTCTCGCTGAACAGGCTCATGCGCACGCCGCCCACCTCCTCGGCGTAGCGTTGGGCCAGTTCCGAGGCTTCGGGGATGTCGCTGGTGGGCAGCGGTCCCTGACCGGGCACCGTGGTCAGGCCCGTGCGATAGCCGGTCCAGAGATTGCGGCCCAGACGCAGACGCAGGTGCCCTTCGAGACTGCGCATGTAGAGCAGAATGGTCGTGCGTTCGGCCTGATTTGCGCCCAGGTAGGCCCTCGCGTAGTCACCTGGGGAGTCCAGCAGCGCCCGAGCCAGGTTGATCAGGCGTTGTCCTACGGTCTGTCCGGTCACGTGCGGTGCGGTCAGGAAGCGGAAGACGTCGGAGCCTGCGGGATAGCGGCACGGCTCGAGGTGCGAATGTTCATCGGTGCGCAGAATCGAACCGATAGCGACCCCGCGCGAGTAGTCGGTTGCGGCGTCGCGTGCCACCACACCGATCAGCGCTTCCGAGTTGGTGCGGACGTAATCGCCCAGGCGGGGGGACAGACGAGGCAGGCCTCGAACGCTCTGCTGAAGTTTCAGCAGCAGCGGGACGGTACCGAGCACGCCTCCCGCCAGGAAGAGTTGCCGGGTGCGAAGTGACCCTCGAGCTGTGCTGACGATATAGCCGTCGTTGGTCGGCTCGACCCAGGTGGCCTCGCAGTCGGGCCAGATCTCGGCTCCCGCCGCTTCGGCCAGGTAGAGGTAGTTCTTGTCCAACGTGTTTTTGGCGTTGTATCGGCAGCCAAGCATACAGCCGCCGCAGCCGATGCAGCCCGTTCGGCTTGGACCGCGGCCGTTGAAGTAGGGATCGTCGACGGTCACGCCGGAACGGCCGAAATACACGCCCACGGGGTTCATGGCGTAGTCGCCAAGCTGATTCCGGCTCTGAGCGACCCTTTGCAAAGCGTGGTCGGCAGCGGCCGGACGCTCGTTGGGCGTCGCTCCGAGCATCCGCTGGGCGGTGAGGTAGTGTGGAGCGAGTTCGGCCTTCCAGTCGGCCAGATGCGACCAGGAGCAGGCCTGGAAGAAGCCGTCCTCGGGCACGGGCAAAGTGTTGGCGTAAACCAGCGAACCGCCTCCCACGCCGACTCCGCTCAAGGCGGTCACGTGAGGGAGGAACGTCATACGGAACGGACCGCGAAAGCCCAACCTGGGCGCCCAGAGCCACCTCTTTAGCTGGCGATTGCTTTGAGGGAAGTCCTCGGGCCCGAAGCGACGCCCCTTTTCCAACACCAGCACTCGGAGGCCGCGCTCGGCCAGGCGCAGCGCGCTGACGCTTCCGCCGAAACCCGACCCTATCACGATGGCGTCCCAAGTCACCGCGGGAGTCGCCTCGTCAGTTTGAAGTCCGTGATCCGTCCTCTCAGCTCTTCGGGCAGAAACTCCTGGTCACTCGAGGAGCGTATCACAACGTATCCGTCCGTGACTCGAAACCACCAATCCAAGTCTGACCCGTAGTCGCAGTAGAGATTCACCGGCCGCACACGGACAGGTTTCCCGATAGCATTCGCTGCGTCAGTTGTCCGGTCGCCGGGCCGAAAGGTCTGTCCATCTACTCGCAGGCAACAGCCGTCGAAGTCCGCAATCCGGTCGTCTGCCGTTACAGCGAACCGTCGAGCTTTTCCGTGCCCGCTGCTCCTGGTCATATGTTTCCGGAAAGCCGTGTAAGCGTCACTTCGAGTGTGGTCGAGCGACACGCCGTCCAGCGTCACCCTGGCTTTGGATTCATGCTCGAAAGTCCATGGGGTCGCCGCTGCTTTTGGGAGAGGCTTGGCGAGGACCTCGAGAGGGCGCAACTCCATCTGCTGTGGCTCTTCAAGTGCCGCTCGGTTTGTGTCCATCAGCAGAAGAGCGGACACCAGGAGCACCGAGGGAAGCACCAGCACACGAAGACCACGCATCCCCAACCGTTCGCCGCTCACCCACCTCATCCCCACTGAGCCGAGCCATCCAGGCTCGCCACCTGGAGCATCGCGCTGGCTTCTGAGTCTATCGGCATCGATGCCCACATTCGGCGACGCCAAGCCCAACCCGGCCCTATTTGGCCCGCCGAGCCCCCGCGAGCCCGCTGGCTTCACCCAAAAATGGGCGTCGAAGCCCACATTCCGCGAAGCCAAAGCCTATTTGGGCCCTACTTAGCCCGCCGAGCCCATCTAGCCCGCTGGCTTCACCCGAAAATGGGCGTCGAAGCCCGCATTCCGCGAAGCCAAGCCCTATTTGAGCCCTGCTCAGCCCGCCGAGCCCATCTAGCCCGCTGGCTTCACCCGATAATGGGCGTCGAAGCCCACATTCCGCGAAGCCAAGCCCTATTTGGGCCCTACTTAGGCCGTCGAGCCCCGCCGAGCGTGTTGGCTTCACCCAAAATGGGCGTCAAAGCCCACATTCCGCGAAGCCAAAGCCTATTCGGGCCCTATCTAGCCCGCCGATCCCCCACGAGCCCGCTGGCTTCACCCAAAATGGGCGTCGAAGCCCACATTCCGCGAAGCCAAGCCCTATTTGGGACCAACTTGGCCCGTCGAGCCCTGCTAGCCCGCTGGCTTCACCCAAAATGGGCGTCGAAGCCCACATTTCGTGACGCCAAGACCGATTCGGGCCCTATCTAGCCCGCCGAGCCCCCGCGAGCCCGCTGGCTTCACCCAAAAATGGGCGTCGAAGCCCACATTCCGCGAAGCCAAGGGCTATTCGGGCTCTACTTAGCCCGCCGAGCCCCCGCGAGCCCGCTGGCTTCACCCGAAAATGGGCGTCGAAGCCCACATTCCGCGAAGCCAAGTCCCACTCGGGCCTCTCGAGCTAGGCAGCGAGCCGAAGCCCGTCTGCCCTGCCAAACCCGGAACGAGCCGAGTAGCCGCTCGTAAGGTCAACCCGGGCGATCAGTCCTCGGATACGATTGGGGCCCAGCGTCAGAACCGTTCCTCTCGATTCTTCCTCTTCTTCGCAGGCCAGCGAAGCGCGCTCCCAGGAGCCCGCCCGCTGGGCGGCTCCGCCCGTTGGCGGGGTTCTCATCCCGGGGTCGCTCGGACCGAAGGCCCTTGTAGGGAAGTCGAGGATGTTGCGAGTGTTCCGGTAGCTGTTGTCCCATTTCATATCGTGAATTCGGGCTCGTCCTGCCAATTTTTGGGGACGGCCCTCTCCTTCTTCGAGGCGTAAAACGGCGTCTCTTGCCGTGCCGGTATCCTACGACAAAATGGCAACCTCGCTCACGAACAGCATGTAAAACTTTAAAGTCAAATTTTCGAGCAAAACCCTCAGTGTGGGAAGTCTCGCCAGGGGCGCTCCTTGGGCAAGCCGGCGCGGAAGCGGCCGATGGCGACATCCATCTGGAAAGGGTTGTCCGTCGCCACGACCTGGTCACGGTAGAGCAGTCGGGCCGCCAGCGCCTCGAGTCGAAAAGCCCAGAACAGACTCATCAGCGGGTTCAGGAACAGCGTCGATCCTTCCGTGCGCCGGGTGAAGTGAGAGTCGCCGAAGCGCCCCTCGACGGAACCGAGCACGCTGTGGTTGACGATGCTGGGCATCGAGGGAAAGCACTCCGTGGCGTGCCGCACCGCCTCGCCGTAGAGCCGCGCCTCCTCCGTTCCGTGAGTCAGACTCCAGGAGCCCAGGAATCCGCCGTCCTCGATCAGCGCCGCCATGTTCTCTAAAGCCAGCGAATGACACACCCCGTGGTAGGTGTCCACGCCAAACCCGATGCAGGTCACGAACTTGCGCTCGACACCGGGCACCGCGTCCCCGGCCAGCAGGCTCGAGATGTCCTCCAGCGGTGTCCCCAAACCGCACTCGTCGCCGCACATCAGGATGTCGGTCCCGCCGTCGACTAAAATCAGCGTGTCGACGTCGAGTTCGTCGACCAGCCAGCGGTAAGCCCGCAAAACGGGCTGGACCCCGCAGCGCGCGATCGCGTAAACCGGCGCGGGATCGCCGCGACCAGCCAACCACTGGCACAGCGCCCGCTCGGGAAAATACGACGACGGACCGTCGGTGGCGCCGGTCACCGTCATCACTTCCGGGATCGGCCGCTTCCCGCGACACTCCGTCAACTGGGTGAACGACAGATTGGCCAGATGCACGGACTTTCCGGCCTTCTTCAGCCAGAAGTACAGCGGCAGCCCCGCATAGATATCGAACCCACCGCCCGCGCCGACCAGCAGAACCGAGCGAGCCGCCTCTAGCTCGGAAAAGAACGGAATCTGCATCGCTAGCCCGCCGCCGAGGCAGGCACCAGCCCCAGCACCTCTTCGCGCTTCTGCAGAGCAGCGATGCAGCGCTCGATGTGTTCGTCCAGGCTCAGCCCCAGCAGGTCCGCGCCTTGCTGGATATCCTCGCGACTGACGGCGGCCGCAAAGGTCGCCGTCTTCAGCTTCTTACGCACGCTTTTGGCCGCCAACCCACGCAACCGCTCCGGTCGCACCAGAGCGCAGGCCACCAGGAATCCACTCAGCTCATCGACCGCGAACAGCGTCTGGCGCAGCGGCCGGTCCAGCGGATACTCCTCTTGATTCCAGGTCGCGTGGGATAGAATCGCCGTCACCGTCTCTTCGTCGACGCCGCGCTCGCGTAAGATCTTCGCGCCTTCCCTTGTGTGCTCGGGCACCCCGGGAAACCGCTCGTAGTCGAAGTCGTGAAGCAGCCCCACCAGGCCCCAGGCCTCGACATCGGCTCCGGCTAACTCGGCGTAATGACGCATGCTGGCCTCGACCGCCAAACAGTGCCCTCGCAGCGATTCACTCTGCACATGCTCGCTCAACAGCGCGAGCGCTTCATCTCTAATCATACCAAGCCCGGTTCGTCGCCGCGCTCGAACTCCTCTTCCGACAGCAGATGATGGACACCGCCAGCGGCCTTGCTCCCCGAGGCCACCGCCATCGCAACCGCGTGCATCATGGTCGTCATATCGCCCACGGCGAACACGCCGGCCACCGTGGTCATCCCGAACATGTCGACCTTCACGTAGCCCAGAGTGTCCAACTCGCAGCCCAGGTCCGCCGCCAGAGGCGAGCGTTGACTCAGCGGAGGCCGGATCATCAGGGCGCTTCGGGCCACCCGTTGGCCGTCGGCCAGCAGAAGCCCCTCCAACCTCTCCTCCCCCACCAGCGCCATCACCGGGGACGAGGCCACCTTGATGCCGTTCCGTCGAAGCCCGGCCGACTGCTCCGGGGTCAACTCCAACTGGGAGCGGCTGCAGAGCAGAAGGTCCTTACTCCAACCCAGCGCGATCTTTACCATGGCGAACTGCCCGGGATCGTCCATCATCACCGCCCAGGGCTGGTCCCGCACCTCCCAACCGTGACAGAACGGACAGGCAAAGGCGCTGTGCCCCCAGTGTTCCCGCAGCCCCGGCAGCACCTGCAGATCGTCCCGCATGCCGGTCGCCAGCACCACCTTGCGCGCCGTCACCATAGCGCCGTCGGACAGCGTCGCTCGGAAGGTTCCGTCCTCCTGACGCTGCAGGCTGGCCAC
This sequence comes from Vulcanimicrobiota bacterium, assembly GCA_023447635.1. GTDB lineage: Bacteria > Vulcanimicrobiota > Xenobia > Xenobiales > JADMJV01 > JAEXNA01. The sequence continues at coordinate 6,438 of JAEXNA010000243.1, forward strand.
CGTGACGTCTCGGACCGTGACGCTATCGTAGGGTCGCAACTGCTGCCGTGCGATGGCCAGAATCTCCAGCGGGGGTGTCCCGTCCCGGGTCAAGAAATTGTGGGAATGCGAAGCCGGAGCGTTGCGCGGCGGTCCGCCCGAGCAGACCAGCGTCATGCGGCGACTGCGCCCTAAACCCAGCGCTGCGGCCATCCCCGCTACGCCTCCACCCACCACCAGTACCTCGAACTCCATCGCTTCTGCCTCCTGCGCTCGGACCGGTCCCGGCAAGACTCGCGCGCCCAGAGTCAGGGCGGCCGCTCCTACAAGAAAAGCCCGTCGTTTCATCTTCATGGGCTTAGCCTAGTTCGAGCGGGCGGCTAGCTATAGGAAGTTCTTGCGATGAATCCTGGTGTGACACCGTAATACTGGCGATAGGTCCGGATCAGATGGCTCTGATCCGTGAACCCCAACTCTACGGCGACCGCCGCCGGAGCCTCGCCCTGCTTTAGCCGGTCCCGCGCCTGCTCGATCCTGAGTTGGCGTTGATACTGGGCCGGCGACAGCCCGTAACGACGGCGAAAAAGACGCTGGAAGTGATGCGGGTGCCAACCCACAAAGCGGGCCGCCGTCTGGAGATCTCTTCGCGAGCCAGGGTCGGCCTCCAGCCACTGGCGGGCCTCTTCCAACCGAGACAGCTGATCCGGTTGGAGGTCCCCTTCGGGGCAAGAAAGAGGGGAGTTGCGGAGGCGCCAGCGCCGCAAAAGACGAGCCGCCAAGTCGCGAGCGTCGCCCCCGGGCTGCAAAGCCGCGTGGACCAACTCCAGGGTCGCTCGGTCTTGCAGCTTGAACGTACCTCGTGACGATCCGCCCTGCAAAGACCATGGGTCGAGCGGGATCATCAAGGTGCGAAATCGACCGGACTGGCGCCCGGACAGCACCGAACCTGGCTCGGCCAGCATGACCTCGCCCGCTCTCAGCACCTCGCTACGCTGGGTGAAGACATCGCGAAAGTGGAACTGCCCGCTCAGCACCAAAGAGAACACCAGAGCCCGGTGCAGATGCAGCGGCACCTCGCGGTCAGGAAGCGGCGGAGGCTCCCAAAGTTGAGCTTCCGAGAGAGTCGCGGTCGAACATCCGCCGAGCCGGGGGGAGAGAGCTGAAGACACCATAATGATAATCGATTCTCACAAGCATCGAACTCCCCTTCCCTCGAGCTTGCTCGAACGGTTCCGCTGGGCTAAAGTCGGCCGTCTATGAATCTGTGGTTCCGAATGTTCCTCTACCTGCTCCGCCTGCGCCAGCGCCCTCGTACCAGCCCTCTCGACACGACCTCGCTAGAGTTTCGAGTCTATCCCAACGATCTGGACACCAACCTGCATATGAACAACGGGCGCTACCTGACCCTGATGGATCTTGGCCGACTGGACCTGGTGTTCTGCTGCGGACTGGGCAAAGCTATGCTGACCCGTGGCTGGCGGCCCGTGCTGGGCGGCTCCTTCATCACCTACCGTCGGGAACTGAACCCGTTCCAAAAATTCCGTCTGGAAACCCGTCTGCTGGGCTGGGACGGCCCCTGGTTCTACATAGGCCAACAGTTCTATCGAGGCGAACAGTTAGCCGCCGAGGCCGTAGTCAAAGCGCTGTTTCTGGACAAAAACGGGAAGCTCGACAGCGCTCAAGTCATGCAGCAGATCGGCTACAGCGACCGGTCGCCGGAACTCGATCCGAAAACCGTGGCGCGTTTCGCCCGCTAAGCCGGAGCCTCAGAGGCCCTCGTTGAGCTCTTCTTCCTCGAAATCGGAAAGCAGATCGTCGTCCTCTTCCGGGCCCACCAACAGGGTACGGAACTCGCGCATCAGGTCGCCCGAGGTCAAAATCCCGATGACGTGCCCGCGATGGGTCACCACCACCCGGTGGATGCTCTCCTCGATCATCAGGTCCAGCGCCTCGACCACCGTCGAATCATAGTGCACCTGGTGGATACGAGGGCTCATGATATCGCCCACGGTGACCGTATCGCCGATCGACTGGGCGTGCTCTTCCGACATCAAGGCCGAGCGCCCGTAGTAGTCGCTATGCCCGTTCCCCAGGCCGCCTACCACGCAGGAAGCGACGTCGGTCAACGACACCACGCCCACCAGATAGTCCCGATCGTCCACCACCGGAGCGCCGGCGATACCGTTCCCCACCAGCGTGAGATAAAGCTCGCGCGCGGGCATGTCCACTGTGGCGCAGTAGACGTTCGGATGCATGATGTCTCTGACTAACATCTGTCCAACTTCCGTCGCGAACAGTCGGGAACCTGCCAGAGTCGCCAAGCGCGCCAAACTCGAGGCTATCGACTCGCCCCAGAAATCAGCGAGCGCAAGCGCCACGCCTTGGCCTGACGCCCCTGCACCTCGAAAGCGGTCGCCAGCGCCTCGAGCCAGCGCCCTTGCAGCGCCAGTCCCGTCGGCAGGTCGTCGCCTCCCAGCGCTATCAGTTCCCGCAGGTCGGCAAGGTGCCGCTCCGGCGTGCTCAGATAGGCGCTGCGCGGGGCGCTGAACTCTAACCCCGGCCGGTCATCGGTATGGTTGAAACCAGCCGCGAAGGCGCGCAGTCGCTCCCCTCCCATCACGAATCCGGCCAGCAGTTGAGAGGGGTTCCCCCAAAGCTCGACCCCCTGCCGCCTCAGCCCCTCCAACCGTTGATCCAGCCCCGCCGTGGGTAGAGGACTGCCGTCTTTCGTCGCCAGCAAAAACAGGTCGCCTTTGCCATGGCGGGGATAGTAGCTCCACAGGCTGGCTTCGGGGAACACCGCGACGAACGCCCCGACGGCCCGTCGCGCATCGTCGAGCGACAGTCCGTAAAGGGGCAGCCACTGACACATCACTCCCCCCTCGGCCAGCCGCATCTTACAGTTGCGGTAGTGCTCTTCGGTGTACAGCGAGGAGGCGGCGCTTTCTAAGGGGTGGATCGGGTCCGAGGTGATGACGTCGAAAAGCTCTCCCTCTCCCGACACAAACAGGCGGCCGTCGGTCAGATGCGGGAGGAACCCCGGCGCCTTCCAAAGCGGGGCGTTCCACTTCTCGAATAGCCTGGCCGCCTCCATCACGGTCGGCTCCAGTTCGGCCAGGTGCAGTCGCTCGGGCTGATGACGCGCCACGGCCGCCGCCGTCATCCCGGTCCCCATCCCGATGACCAGAGTGGACCCGCGTCCTCGGGCCAACAGCATCGGCAGATGGCCCAGCACCTCCTGGGTGAACCGATCGCCGCCCAGGCTCGAGGCCTGGGTCTGACCGTTGACGGAGAGCGCCAGTTGGCCGCCGGTCTCGGCCACCACCACCGTGGCGTACCGCCCCTCCCGAACAAAAATCGGCTGCCACGCTCCCTCTGGACCTCCCCTCCTCAGCCCCTCCGAGGTCTCGAACCCCCGCAGCAGCAGGCGAGGGTCCCAGGGGGTGTAGCTAGCAGCCAGAACCAGCAGCGGTAAACTCAGGGCCACCAGCGACCTGATACCGGCCGTGCGCCATAGTCCGGCCGACCCTGCCAGCAGGGCCAGCAGCGAAAGCGCCAGCAGACTACCCCGGGCGCCCAGGGCGGGGACCAGCCAGAATCCGGCCAGCAAGCTCCCTAGCAGGCCGCCCACGGTGTTGGCCAGGTAGGCCTTGCCCACGGCACTGCCTAGCTCGTCGACCCGTCCCGTCACCAGACGACAGACCAGAGGAAAGGTGCAGCCCAGCAGTAGCGTTTGGGGCAGCAGCACGCCTGCCGCGAGAACCACCTGCATGAACTGATAGCCGCCGAAACCGGGCAGCCAGCGGGCTCCCATTTCGAGCAGCGGCATCAGATGACCCAGCAGTTCGCTCGAAGCCAGCCCGGTCAGCCCGACGCCCGCCACCACCCAGGACAAGGCTCGCATCGGCTGGGAGAGCCGATCGCAGATCGCGCCGATGGCCAAACCGCCTAAGGAGAGGCCAGCCAGAAAGACAAACAAGACGGCCGAGAAAGCGTACACGGAATTCCCCAGAAGAGCGATCAGGGCGCGCGTCCAGGCCACTTCCAGAGCCAGCCCCAGAAATCCGCAGAGGCCGAACAGAGCCATGGCTGGGCCCCTCCAGGGGACCTCCCTGGGAGGGTCCGGAGTCAGGGTGGAGAGGGCGCTGACGCGCCCGGTCATGGTGGAGGCGACGAGCGCCGCGAACAGGTTGCCCGCCGCGGCCACCTTCAGGCTCCCGGCCAGGCCCAGGGCCGGAATCAGCCCGTAACCCGCTAATATGCAGCCGCTCATGGCTCCGGTGGTGTTAGCGGCGTACAGGTCGGCCATACCGCGACCCAGTCCCTCGAGGTCGGCCTGCAGCCCTCGGGCCAGCACCGGTAAGGTGGCGCCCATCAGGGTCGTGGGAAGCAACAGCAGGAGGAAAGCGCCCAGTCCGGGTTGGCCCAGCCGTTGCAGATAGGGGAACGCCTGCGGCAACGCCAGCGTCAGGATCGCCGTCCCTAGCTCTAGCCCGGCGTACCAGCGAAAGGCGGCACGTGGGTCAAGGTCGACCCGACGACCGGCGGACCATCCGCCCAGCGCCAGCCCTCCCATAAACCCGGCCAGCACCGTAGCCACGGCAGGCAGCGTCGCGCCCAGCACCGGCACCAGTTGGCGGGCCCACACGACCTGGGCGATCAGCGCGGCGGCTCCCGAGGCGTAGAAGGCCAGCAGGATCAGCGCCCGGCCAGGAGAGGGGCTCACGATCGGCTCGCGATCAAGCGGTGGTGTTACGAGTGGCGTTCAGCAAGGCGGGCGCGGTTTCGCCGGCCGGGCGAGCGACGCGACCGTCGATCCAGGCGCGAGCGTGGCCCAACCCGAGCCAGCCAAGGGCCGTAGAAAGCAGGAAAGCCGCCACATGCGGCAGCGGGTAGAGCCAGAACCAGCCCAGCGCCGCCCCCACAGCGAAAGCGCCGTTGATGCCGCCGAGAACGGCGCAGAAGACGCTATAGAGACGTCCAGCCGGGCCCGGCTGAGCCACCGTCAAGAGAAAGGTCGGGAGCACCAGGAAGAGCGCTACGGTCAAAGCCAGAGTGATACGAGCGGCCCGCTCCCAGCGTCGGGTACGCACCGAGACCACTTTCGTCTCGGTCTCGGGAAGGTGTCCGCTGACGATTTCGGCGGCGCTGCTCATCTGGGCAACGTCCAGGTTGCAGCCGATCAGCAGCGCCTTGCCGTTGAGTTGCAGTAAGCGGGCCTGGTGGGCAAAGCTCTGAGTGAGCTTGGCCTGAGCCGTTGCGACGGCCGAAGGGGCAGCGCTGGGAACACCGCCGCTCATCGCCAGCGTCAGCGCTCCAGCGGTCGCTAACCCCAGCGCGGCGCCGGTCTTCGAGGGGCGCCAGGCAGCGGCGGCCGCCGAACCGCTGGCCCGTACGGCCGCACGCATGACCAGAGCGCAGGCCACCGAACCGAACAGGTAAGGGGCCAGGAAGTCGAAACGAAGCGAACTGACCGAGGCCGCCATCAGCACGACCGGCAGGATCAGCCAGAGTTCCTGAATGCAAAGCAACGAGAGACCTTCCGTCTCCTGGCGGAGGCGGGCCGTGTCGCCCTCGAACCGATCATAGGCGGCGGACTTCGGCGGCCGGGTAGCCCAGGACAGTCCAGCCAGGGCGACCACGCAGGACAGCAGCGAGGAGAGCGGCAGCAGAGGGGTGGGCGCGCCGGGTTCAGGGCCGGTCTGATGGAAGAGGCCGAGCGGAGATAGCGTCAGGAAGCCCAGCCAGAACCAGCGTGCGCCGGTCAGCGCGGTGAAGGTTCGGCCGGCCCACAGCGCTGAGGGGTGAGGCGTCAGCGCCAGAGCGACGCCCGTCAGCAGCGTGACGGCCAGCGGGACCAGGGCCAGGTTGGGATTCAGGCCGGGCGACTCGACGGTCAGCGCGGCGAAGCAGCCGCCCAGAAACAGCACTCCCCATAGACCCAGAGGAGGCGGAGCCCAGCCGCGGCGCAGATGGAAAAAGCGAGAGCCGGGGGCACAAAGCAGGTGGGCCAAAGCGTAAGAGAGCGAGGCGAGCGCGGCCAGGAGAACCGCAAAGGGAAGCACGATCTGCCCAACTGTGAAGGCGTGGCGTCCCCAGATTTCGCCTTGAAACAGGCTCTGGACGGCGGGAGCGTCGGCCGAAGGGAGGTGGTCGACCACCAGCACCTGCCCACCCGAAGCCGTCATGATCCGGGTGTGGGCCAGGCCGAACGTCTGCACGATCGGGTCGAGCGAGGCGCTGAACGCCATCACTCCCAGCAGCAGCGCCAGACTGACCCCGAGCGCCCGTAGGCCCTTTTGGGGTGGCGTCGACGCCTGTTCGGATTCCTCGTCTGCCATGCTATGGACCTTTCTCCGCCCCCCGGCGGGCCCCGTCATAAATGACATTTCCTCAAGCGTCCCCTTTCCTCGGGGATCCTAAACGAAAGTCGCTAGTACGCGGAACTGGCCGGTCCGGCTGTTCTCTTGCCGTGCCAGAAAGTCTAGCACAGCTTCCGCCTTCTGACCGTGCGCTCGATCACCAGGGATCATGAAGGCCGAAACGGCGCGAGAGCGAACGCGCGGACGTGGCCGACCTGTTGGAAACCCCTCCCTCGCTCAACGAAGACCCCCGATTTCGCCGAACCGTGGCGGCCTTCCGTGAAGGGCTGACTCGGGAGCTCGAGGCGCAAAAGCAGGCCTCCCGTCGCAGCGATCTGCGGGTCGAGTATAAGGCCCCGCTGGAATCCAAAGAGGGCCGCTACCGCGCCGCCTTCAAAGCCGAACAGCAGGCCGAGGGGCTGGTCCTGGGGGCGATCGGCAAGCTGATGTCCGGCGAGGCCGAAATCGACGTCAAGATCGCCCAACTCGAAGGGCTCGAGATGGTGCTCAGCAGCCCCGATCAGCTACCTCCCGGGGAGTATCGTCTCTCGCTTTCCCCCTGGTTTCTCTTTGAACGCCTTCAAGACGGGCTGTCCCAGCTGGAACTGCAGAAGGAGCTCCGTCCGGTCGAGGCTGGATTAGAGGCCTTTGGAGTGGTCGAAGCGCGGGAGATCGCGTCGTCGGACCTGCAGGCGCCCGAGCTGAACGAGGGACAGGCGCGGGCGGTCAATCTGGCGCTGTCGCGCAGTTCGTCGCGCATCTGGGGCCCGCCCGGTACGGGTAAGACGACGACCCTGGCCGTTCTGGTGGCCGAGATGGTCGCTCGCGGAGAACGCGTGCTGCTGACGTCTAACACGCACGCCGCGCTCGACCAGGTGTTGAGCGGCCTGCTCAAGCGCGAATCGCTGAAGCCGCTGATAACGCAGGGTCAGGTGCTACGTCTTGGCCCGTGCCAACCCGAACATCGCAGCTGCGCGGTTCGCGACGTCACCCATCGGCTGCACGAAGGGCTCCGGCGTCGGCGAGAGCGTTCCGAGGAGCGTTTGACCGCGGTCAACGAGCGGCTGGGGCTGCTCAAGGCGCGACGCCACGACCTGCGCATCGCCGCCGGTCCTCAGCAGCAGCTGTCGCTGTTCGAGCAGCGCGAGGCCGAAGGGCTGCCGCGCGACTGGCTGGTGGCCCAGTTTGGCATCTTGCGCGGCGATCGCTGGGCTCAGATGTCGCTGGCCACCCAGTTCGAACTGATGGAGCGTCACTACGGCCGCCTGAAATCGCTGCGAACGGCCCACATGAACCGCATCGCTGACTGCCGCGACGCCCTGTCCGACCGGCAGAAGCAGACCGTGTCGCGGGGGCGGATCGTGCTGGCCACGCTGGCCAACCTGACTACCAGCGTGCAGATGGAAGGCGAACTTTTCGACAACGTGATCGTGGAAGAGGCCGGGATGGCGCTTTTGCCCGCGCTATTCCTGGCCGCTACCCGGTCGACGCTGCGCACTCTCTCAGTGGGCGACCCGCGCCAGCTGCCCAGTATCCTGACCTCGCGCGATTCGTACGTGCAGCGCACCCTGGGGCGCAACATCTTCGAGGTGGGCGAAGTGCCCACGGCGATGCTGACGGCCCAGTACCGCATGCATCCCGAGATCGGGAATCTGGTCTCGCACCTGGCCTACGACGGTCAACTCGAACACGCTCGCCCGGCCGAAAGCTTCGCCGAGTGGACCGAGCGCGAGCCGGTGGTGGGCGTGGCGCTGGCCGGGTTCGACCTGAAGGGCGCTTCGGTCTGCCAAAAGCAGCAAGGCGGCAGCAGTCGGTTCAATGAAGAGAGCGCGGTGGTCTGTATCAAGCTCGCCACCAAAGCGGTCGCAGCTGGCTACACCGAAATCGCCATTATCACTCCGTATCGGCAGCAGGTGCGCACCTTGCGTAACCTGATCACGCCGGACCTGGCCGACTTTGTGGAATGCGACACGGTGCACCGCTATCAGGGCAAAGAGCGCGATATGGTGATCATCGACCTGGTCGATGCGGAAAGCCTGGGTCCCGGCTCGCTGCTGCGTGGCGGCGGGGCGCAGTTGATGAACGTGGCGTTTTCTCGCGCTCGCTACAAGCTGTTCCTGGTGGGCGAACTGGCCTACCTGTGTCGTCAGACGCCGGACAGCTTCGTGGGTCAGGCGGTACTGTATCTGGCCAAAGAGAAACGGTTGATCAAGGTGGTCAAGGCTTGACGGGACCGGCGCCGCTCAAGCCGCCGCCGTCTGCTCTCGACCCGTTCAAGAACCGCCTCTTTCGAGCGCTTTGGACGGCCTCGATGGTCTCTTCGCTGGGCACCTGGGTCCAACAGGTCGCCAACGGCTGGCTGATGACCTCGCTGGCGCCCGAGCCGTTCCTGGTCTCCATGGTCGAAGTTTGCAACGCGCTTCCGATGTTCATGCTGGCGCTGCCGGCGGGCGCGCTGGCCGACGTGGTCGACCGCCGGCGCTATCTGATCGCGACCCAGGCCTGGATGATGCTGTCGGCCGCGATCATGGGACTCTTGACCTTGACCGATCAGATCACGCCCGGCCGTCTGCTGCTGGGCACCTTCGTGATGAGCCTGGGGGTGGCGATGAACTCGCCCGGCTGGCATTCGGTCACCCCCGAGATCGTCTCGCGTGAAGATCTGCCGGGGGCGGTGGCGCTGAACGGGCTGTCGATCAACGCAGCCAAGGCGGTGGGGCCGGCTCTGGGCGGGCTGATCTTGCTCTGGTTCGGGGCGGCGACCGCGTTTTTCATGAACGCGCTGTCCTTTTGCGCGGTGATCTCGGTTCTGTTGGTCTGGAAGCGGCGCAACCTGCCAGTTCATCTACCGCCGGAGCGGTTTGCCTCGGCCTTGAGGGTCGGGGTGCGCCACGTGCGTCACTCTCCTCGACTGCGGGCGGCGCTCAGTCGCTCGACGACGTTCTTGCTATCTAGCACGGCGCTGTGGGCCTTACTGCCGATCCTGTGCAAAGAGGTGTACGACCTGGGTCCGCAGGGCTACGGCCTGATGGTCGCGACGTTCGGAGTCGGAGCGGTGACCGGGACGGTGGCGATCCTGCCCCGCCTGAAAGCGCGCTACTCGGTGAACGCGATCGTGACGGGCGGCTGGATCACCTTTGCTCTGGCCTTGCTGGGGATGGCCGTGGGCCATGCGGGGTGGGAGACGGCCCTGGCCATGTTTGTGGGAGGCGCCGCCTGGTTGAGCATCATGGCTCAGCTTCATCTGGTGGTGCAGTCGTCGGCGCCGCGCTGGGTGCAAGCCCGCGCGATGTCGGTCTATCTGCTCTGCTTTTTTGGAGCGGCCGGCATGGGGAGCGCCTTGTGGGGCCTGGTGGCCCAGCATTTTGGAGTGCGCCAGGCGCTGATGGGAGCGGCCGGCAGCCTGCTTTTGAGCAGTTTGAGCGGGCTGTGGTCGCCGTTGAAATCAGGGGAGAGCGTTAATCTCGAACCGTCGCGCGCCTGGCCTCAGCCGGAAGTGGCGATCGGTCCGCCCAACGACCACGGGCCAGTGATGGTCACGGTAGAGTATCAGATCGACCCCAAAGATGCGGACGCGTTTCGCGAGGCGGCCGAGAAATTGCGAACCTTCCGCTATCAGAACGGGGCGATGCAGTGGGGCATCTTTGTCGACATTGCCGACCCGACCAAATATCGCGAAGTCTACCTGGAGGAAGACTGGGGTAGCCATCTGCGCCAGCACGACCGGGTGACCGCCCACGAGACCGAGGTGGCGAGCGTGGTGTACGCCTTCCATCGGGGCGACGGGATGCCGCCAGTGGTGCACTTCGCCTACTGCAACGAGAATTTTCCCACCGGCAGCGAGCGCCCCGTGCCGAAGGTCTATCCGACCACCTCGCGCGGCGTCCCGCTGTGGTTCGTGGACGACCTGATCCCGGTGGACGGGGACGAGCCGGCCGAGGTTGGAGAGGTCGGCACGACTCCGGGCTAAGGGCGTGTCGGCTTCGCCAAATGTGGGCTTCGATGCCCATTTCCCGGTGGAGCCAAGCGGGCCAGATGTGCTGGCGTCGCAATATGTGGGCGTTGATGCCCATTTCCCGTGAAGCCAAGCGGGCCAGATGCGCTGGCTTCACGATATGTGGGCGTCGATGCCCATTTCCCGTGAAGCCACCCGGCCTGGCGCGTTGGCTTCGCGATATGTGGGCGTCGATGCCCATTTCGCGTGAAGCCACTCGGGCCAGATGCGCTGGCGTCGCGATATGTGGGCGTCGACGCCCATTTCGCGTGAAGCCACTTCGTGCTGTCTAGTAGCCGATAGCGGGAGCGGGGATATGCTCGGCGGGCGTGATCGGAGCGGTCGCCGGCGAAGCGGTGGGCGCTGCTCCGGGTGTGTCCGCCGCCGCAGCAGGCGGCGGAGTGGCCGGGGCCTTGGCCGCCACGCGTATTGGACGGATGTATTTAGAGTTGGCCCGGACGAAGCAGAAGCGACCGTTGGGCGTCTCGACCTTCATCCAGGAACCGCCGTCGATGTCTTTGATCAGGATCCCGCCGACTTCATCGGGCACCGCGCGAAGCCTGGCCCCTTTGGCGAAGCGGGCCACAACCGGCCACTGCGGAACGAGCCAGTCGATCTTCAGCAGCGCGCCCGGGTCGTCGTCGGTCTCCGGCCAGGTGGGCGTGATGCGGCCAACCAATTCGGGGCAGATCACTTCCCAGTCCATCCAGCAATGCTCGTTGTAGATCCAGTAGTCGCCGCCCGCGTGCGCCTTGGGCACCGGCGGTTCGGCAAAAGCAGGCTGCGCCAACGGAAGCGACGCGGCGAGTAACGCGGAGAAGAGCAATTTCTTCAGCATAAGCACAACCTCGTATTGAAGAAAAATCACGGGGAGACTTCCCATTTCGCAGGCAGGGCTCCTGCCAGGGAATCAAAGTTGGCTTGAGAGTCCAGTAGAGCTATCGGCAAAGGTCGCTACCTCCCAACCAAAGGAGCCCGATTCCCGAGTCGTAGTCCCCAAACTCCGGCTCAGCGCTTCCCATATCGTCCTCGGCCGCCGACCTCGGGTTGCCCAGCGATGCCGGCCACCGTTGGCCCGCATAGGAAGCCGCAGCCCTCGCGCGAACGCGAAGAGGTATGACTCGAGAGAAGATGATCCACGCTGGGAGTGTGACCCTAGCCAGCGAAAGTGCGGGAGACCTCGACTCTCCCCCGGTACTGATGGTCATGGGGGCAACGGCCTCCCTGGCCTGGTGGCCCGACTCGCTGTTCACCACCCTGGCGGCCACGGGGTGTCGCGTGGTTCGCTACGATCATCGCGACACGGGGCGCAGCACCACCGTCAGCCCCGGTCAGGCCGATTATACCGTTGAAGATATGGTCGATGACCTCTGGGCTGTCGCCGATGGGCACGGCTTCGAAAAGTTCCACCTGCTGGGCATGTCGCTCGGCGGCTTTTTCGGCCAGATCGCCGCGCTGCAAAGACCCGACCGGGTCCTCTCCTTGACCCTTATCGCGAGCGAACCGTTGGATGGCTGCGAGCACGACGTTCCGCCGATTTCGCCCGCGTTCCTAGAGCACTTTGCGAAGCTGGGCGAACTCGACTGGCAGAGCCGTGACGCCGTGGTTGAGTTCATGGTCGAATCAGCCCGACTCAGCGCCGGAGGCGGCCAGCCGTTTTCCCCGGAGGGAGCCCGCCGGCGAGCCGAACGGGAAATCGACCGCTCGAGCAATATCCAGAGCGCCTTCAACCACTCGACCCTGAAGGGCGGTGATGCCTACGTCGGGAGAATGAGCGAGATCCAAACCCCCACCCTGGTGCTGCACGGTCAGGACGATCCGATCGTAGCGATCGCCAACGGAGAGCGCCTGACCGAGCGCCTGCCCAACGCCCGCCTGCACCGCCTCGAAGGTGTCGGTCACGAACTTCCCGCCGCGCGCCTAGCCGAGATCCTCACGGAGATCCTGGACTTTCTAGCCGAGCAGACACGTCGAACCGCATAAAAAAGGCCGACCCCTTTTCGAGGCCGGCCCCATCGTTGCGAAATCCAAGCTTAGAGCGGCCAGCTCCCGGGGATAGACATCCTCAGTCGAGTTCCGCCAGGGACCTGTCGATATCCGTCGTGACTCCAGTAGAGCCACTGGGCCCCGACGGGCGATCCCTCAGTGGGGATATGTTGGACCCCGATAGAGGCGCCTTCCCCGTTATCCGGGTTGGGCCCGTAGTTGAAATCGAGCACGTTGATCGTCTCGTGGAAGACGACCTGGAAGGTCGCCGTCCCCGGGCCGTTCCCGTAAGCGTAGTTTTCGAACTGGAAGACTCGACGCCGGTACGGCGCTCCGCCCAGAGTGGCGACGTAGACGGCGCTGGTAGGCGAGAAATCAAACCAATACGGGGCGACCAGAAGACCCTGTCTGCCATAGGAGGGGATCTCTTCAGGGAAAGAATCCGGAGCGCTACCCAGGAACAGAGCCCCGTTGTTACTGATCGAAAGTTCCGTCACCGTCTGAGTCAGCAGGCGGAAGTCGAAGCCCATGGCGACCCCCTCGACGGTCGGCGTGCTGCCGCCTTCGTCGCTAAGAAGATAGGTTTCGACCCCGACGGTTTCCGTCACGTTCTCGAACGAGCCGTTGGCCGAGTAAGTTGCGCCAGCAGCCACGACGCTGTACGACCGGGTCACGTTGGTCTCGCCTCCCTGCCCGTCCGTCAGCAGGACCTCGAAATGCCCGTAGTCGTTAGCGGATCCGCCTTCGAACGCCACAGAGCGAAGAAACGTTTGGACTGCGGTCACGGTCGCGCTGGCGTTCAAGCTGATAACAAACTCCGAACCGTCAGCGGTCGGGGAGAATTCCGTCAGTCCGATACTGCTCGACGGCGGGAAGAGAAACGGCTGATTCACGCTCCATTCTTCTCCGACCACACGAACGGTCAGCCGACCTCCTTGCAGGGAAGCCTGTTGAAAATCGCTTACTGTGGCGTTGTAGAAAGGGCGCTGAGAGGTCGGCTGCGGAGGTAGAAGCAAAGGGTAGCTATCGATGACCAGCATCGGATCGCTGTTACCGCCGCTGCCGAAGGCGACGCTCACCTGAACCGTGGTGTTCAACGCCCCGATCGAGGCGGTGATAGAGGTGTTACCCTGGGCCAGCGCCGTCACCCAACCGTCCGCCGTGACGTTGACCACGCCCGACGGACCGGTGACCTGGTAGAACAGACCGTCCCCGCTATCAAGTTGGCGGCTGGGTCCGGCAGAAAACGTCCCGGTCGCGTTGAGCGCCGCAGTGTCAGCGCCGGCGTCGAGGTTCAAAGACAGGGGGCTCGGAGAGACGGCTAGCCCCACCAGTTCAGAGTCGACAGCCACCACCTGCAAAGTCGAATCGCCGCGGACGTTACCCAGGCTGGCCGTGACGGTTACCTGACCGGGGGCCAGAGCCAGGGCGACGCCGCTGTTGGCCTCGATCGAGGCAGCCGAACCGGAGACGGTCCAGGTCACGCTGCCCCCTCCGAGTCCGATCGCCTGGCCAAATTGGTCCTGACCCGACGCGCTGAACTCGACGGTACCGCCAACCCCAACCGAAGCGCCTTGAGGGCTAACCCGCAGAGTGGTGAGAACCGGATCCTGGGCCGACACGGTCAGAACGGCCTGCCCGGTCAGAGCGCCTCGGGTCGCCGTGATGGTAGCCTGCCCCTCGGCGGTCCCGGTCGCCAGTCCGCTCGCCGTGATGGTAGCGCCGCCCTGAGCGCTCCAAAGGACGGAATCCGCAGCCCGCACCGTCCCGTTCGAGTAGCGAAGCACGGCGCTGTACTGCTGGGTCTGTCCCAGACCGATCGTGATGCTGGCAGGAGAGACCTGAAGTTGCGAGGTGATGGGAACGACGATCGCGTTGGCAAAGTCCACCACGACCTCGTCACCGACCACCACAGTGAAGTTGACGGTGGCCTGCAGTAGCGGTGCACCGTCCTGAGAGGAAACCGTGACTACGGCCGAGCGGACCGTAGGGTCGACGGCGTCGAAGGTAATGGTCGGAGCGTAAGGCCGCGATTCGTCGAACAGCAAGTTGCCCAAACCGCCCGGAGAGTTATAAAACCGGAAGCGGATATTGGCGGAATTCTCCGGGACCTGTAGAGCCGTCTGAGCCCTGGCGAATTGGAACGCCACCGACCCGGTTCGTTCGCCGCTCGGCGCTCCTCCGATAGCGACATAGTCTTCGCGGCTCGACCCGCAACCTGCGGTCAGCAGTAGAAGAAAGAGCAGTCCCGGGAGCCAGGACCAGCGGCCGTTCGGCCGCCCCAAGGATAGCAAAGATGTACCAAACACCCGTGAGGCTTCCGGGACAAACTGTACCAAACCTTCCTTCAACTCCTAAATGAATCAGAGTAGGGTCATCGCGTCCTGAGAGAAATTTTGAATCGCGCTTGAACCGGACTCGCCGCTCTGGCGTAGCCTGAGTATGAGCGATGAACCGTTACCCATTCCGCTAGACGACCGGCGGCCCCGAAACGCGCCGCGACTGACTCTACTCAACCTGCTGATCGGCCTTTCCGGGGTAGCCGTCGGGCTGACCGCCGGCCTCTGTCTGAAAGACCGCTACCCGGTCTTTTTCACCCCTTCGACGACGCATGCCCAGGTGGTCGAGTGCAACGCCCGGATCCTGGCCATCGCGACCGCGATGGAGAATCACAAGATGGCTCGTGGGCACTACCCGGTCAGTCAGTACGAACTGGTGCCCACCTACCTCGACAAGCTTCCCGAGTGTCCTCGGGCTGGTCGGGTGACCTATCGAACCTCGTTCACCGCTCCCCGTCAGGACGGAAGCCGAGGCTACCGGGTCGAGTGCTGCGGGACAACTCATAGCAACCTGTTCCTCGCCCCTAACTTCCCCGCCTATGACAGCGTGCGGGGGCTGAGGTTGGAGTGGTCATGGCTATAGCAGCCAAAGCTCGCAAACGGAAGTGGCTAAGAATCAGCCTGATCCTGATCCTCGTCGCTCTCGGTATCATGGTCGTCGCTCCGAATTTCATCCGTTGCAGCTGCCGAGGAACATTGACCGGCTGCAAGTCGAATCTCAAGAACATCGGCACGGCTCTGGAGATGTACTCGACGGATCACGACGGAAACTACCCCGGCTCGCTCGACGAGCTCTACCCCGAATACCTCAGGCGCGAGCCGATCTGCCCGAAGGCCGACCACTCCACCTACCGGGCCAGCTACGGACGTCAGGTGCCCGGCAACGACGGCGGGTACGAGGATTACTATCTGGTCGAGTGCACCGGGGAAAACCACGATGACGTGGATTATCCCCCCGACTTTCCCAAATACAACGGAGTCATCGGATTGATCGAACGTCCCGAAGCCGGAGCGCCCCCCGAGCAAGGCTATGTCCAACCTCGGGTGGAGGAAAAATGAGGGCTCCCACCCTTGTTTTGGCCTTTGTGGTCTTGTCACTGGCTACAGCCTTTGTGCACATCGAAGCCAGATCTCAAGCCCGGGGAGACCTCGTGGGATGCAAGGCCAATTTCAAAAATATCGGTTGCGCGCTAGAAATATACGCTGTCGACCACGACGGGTATTACCCGGCCAGCCTTGACGACTTGACTCCGCTGTACCTCAAACGCCTGCCGCCATGTCCGGCCGCAGGCTACTCCACCTACCGTCTGACGGTCGGAAGAGCCGCCCCCCTCAACGACGAAAGTTATGAAGAGTACTACCTGTTAGAGTGCACCGGCGAAGCGCATGAAAGCGAGAACGTAGCGCCAGATTTCCCCAAATGGGCCTCCCCCCGAGGACTCCTCGAGCCGCGTGACCTGTAGGAAAATTTCATAAATATTGAACCACCGTGAAATAGGTCACATTTTCGGTGGGATAGGGTGGGATAGAATACTGCTATGCGCATCGCAGTTCACCCCGGGCGGGGGGGCCATCGTACGTGACTCGACGCACCCTGGTCCTCCTGTCTTTAGCCTTGGCCACCGTGGCCAGCGCCGTCACCACCATCAACGGAAATCGAACCTCGGATCATCCCCACGCTGCCTACGACAGCGAGTGCCTGCACGTGGCGTTAAAAACCCGGCAGGCGCTCGATGAGTATCAGAAATCTCACGAGGGCGTCTATCCCGCCCTGCTCGACGGCCTGGTTCCCGACCAGTTGGCCGGCCTGCCCTACTGCCCCGAATCGCGCCGCCCGTTCACTTACACCGCCGACGGAAACCGCTACCTTTTCTACTGTGAGGGCGGTCGGGCCGCCCAGGAGGCCGGGTTTATCCCCTCCTACCGCATCTACTCTCCCGACACCAAGGTGCGCAACCACACGGGCGCTCCCCCTGGCCTTGGAGGAGACCTCGCGGAGCGGGAGTAAACCGACGGGCAAAAGTGCAGGAAAGTTGAGCAGTTTATGTCCAGAGAAGACGGAGCAGAGCGCCCCACAGGCCGAAAGAGCGTCGGATCGCGCAGCGGGCGTGCCGTCGCCACCCCAGGCAAAGGGAAGCCTCGCGGCTCGCGTCCCCAGGCCGGTCGCCCCAAGATGGGTTCGACCGGTGGACTGCAAGCCGGCCTGTTCGCCCAGATCCGCAGCGGTCAGGATGTCGTTGCGCTGGCCGCCCCCGGTCGCGGGACGACCTCCGTTCGCCTCTTCGTTGAAGCCGTCGACGCCTTCGTCGACCTGGGTCGCGAACCGCGCAACTTCGTGGTCATCCTGTCCTCCAGCCTCGATTCGGAATCGTTTGAGGCTTACCAGGCGCCCTTCCGTGCGGTCAGCCCGCTGTTGGAAAAGGCGAAAAAGTCCGGCGGCGAGCGCGCCTACTGGACCTTGAGCTTTGATCGAGGACCTCGTAAGCTTAGCAGCGGCGGACTGAAAGTCGACCTGCGTAAGGTCGAGAAGAAACCCGACGGCATGCGCTAGCGCGCCGTCGACTCGAACTCATCCGAGCGAACCGACAACAACTCTTCATGAGGAAAAAGGGAGGCGATCCATCGCCTCCCTTTTTCGACGCAGCCACTCGGCAGTAAGTCAGACCTAGGTTCCCGCCGCCAGCGGCTCGGGAGAGGCCAGTCCGTCCGGGCCGGGCGCCGCCTTGACCGCCTTCACGCAGGCGTAGATCGCCTCATGGGTCGCCGGGCAGGCCAGCGGTACCACCTGGGGCGACCGCCCCTCGGGCCCAAAGGCTGCCACCGCGTCGCGGATCGCCTCGCGCACGCTGATCGCCAGCATAAACGGCGGTTCTCCCACCGCCTTACTGCCGTGAATCACGCCGGGCTGGGCTGCGTTCTTGAGCAAAGTCACGTTCAGTTCCGCTGGCGCGTCGCCGATCGACGGAATCTGATAGGTACTGGCCGAGTGAGAGAGCAGACGGCCGTCGGCGCCCCACTTCAACTCCTCGCCGGTCAGCCAACCCATCCCCTGCACGAAGGCGCCCTCGATCTGGCCCCGGTCGACGTTGGGGTTCAGCGACTCGCCCACATCGTGCAGAATATCCGCCCGTAAGACGCGCTTCATACCGGTCAAACCATCGACCTCGACCTCGACCATGGCCGCGCCGCAGGCGAAGTAGTAGAACGGAATCCCGTGTCCCTTCTTCTTGTCGTAAGCCAGACCCGGCGTGCGATAGAAACCGTTGGCCGAAAGCGAAATCTGCTTCATATAGGCCGCTTCGACCACGTCGTGGAAAGGCAGGCCGCCGATCCGGTCGTCCGCGAACACCACCGTCTCGGGGGACGTCGGAACGCCCGAATCAGTCAGCAGCGAAGCGGCCACTTCGGCCAGGCGCCCTCGAAGGGTGTCGCAGGCGGCCTTCACCGCCGCCCCATTGAGGTCGGCGCCGCTCGAGGCCGCCGTCGCCGAGGTATTGGGAACCTTGTCGGTGCGAGTCTTCATGACCCGCACGCGGTCCGCCGGAACGCCCAGTTCCCGCATCGCCACGCCGCGCATCTTGGTGTAGAGACCCTGTCCCATCTCGGTCCCGCCGTGGTTCACCTGAATCGTGCCGTCCCGATAGATCAGCACCAGGGCGCCGGCCTGGTTCAAGAACGAGGCCGTGAACGAAATGCCGAACTTCACCGGAGTCACCGCCAGGCCGCGCTTGCGATGGGTGTGCCCGGCGTTGAACGCCTCGACGGCCGCGCGGCGCCCTGCCAGATCGCCCTCGTCTCGCAGGGTCTGCCAGATGGTCTGAATACGGTTGTCGCCAACCGGCTGACCGTAGTGGGTGGTGTTCGTCTCGCCTTCGCCGTGGTAAAGGTTGCGCTCGCGCACCACCTCGGGCGGCAGGCCCAGATGCCGCGCCACCCGGTCCATCACCTCTTCGATGAACACCATCCCCTGCGGCCCGCCGAAGCCTCGATAGGCCGTGTGCGAACAGTTGTTAGTCTTGCCCACCCGACCAGAGAAATCGACCGCGGGAATGTAGTAGGAGTTGTCCAGATGGAACAGCGCGCGGTCGGTGATCGACTCGGACAGGTCCAGCGCCCATCCGCCGTCCGAGACCAGGGCGGCCCGCACCGCCTTCAGACGGCCCTCCGCGTCGAAGCCCACCTGATAGGTGCCGAAGAACGGATGGCGCTTCCCGGTCACGGTCATATCGACGTCCCGGTCCAACTGCACGCGCACCGGCTTGCCCGTCTTCCAGGCGGCCAGCGCGACCAGCGCTGCCCAGCCGTTACCCTGCGTCTCCTTGCCGCCGAAGCCGCCGCCCATACGGGGCGCCTCGATCACCACTTTATTGCGATGGATGTGCAGCACGTGCGACACCACGGCCTGAATCTCGGACGGGTGCTGGGTCGACGAGCAGACAAAGATGTCGTCGTCGTCGCCTCGCTCGGCCCAGGCGGCCTGAGCCTCCAGATAAAAGTGCTCCTGTCCGCCGATTTCGAATTCGCCACTCAACACATGCGCGCTGGCCGCGAAACCCGCTTCAGCATCGCCCCGCTGGATCAGGTGAGGCTCGGTGTGATACGACCCCTTGGCGATCGCCTCGCGCACGTTCCGCACCGGTTCCAGCGGTTCATAGCTCACCAGCACGGCGCGCGCCGCCTGTTTACACTCTTCCAGCGTTCGCCCGACCACCACCGCGATCAGTTGGCCGTGGTAGGACACCAGACCGTCGGCCAGCAGCATCTCATCCTGCCGGATCGCCCCGATGTCGTTCATCCCGGGGATGTCCGCCGCCGTCAGCACGCAGGTCACGCCCGGCATCTCTTGCGCGACCGACGTGTCGAGCGAGGTGATGCGCGCGTGGGCCTGAGTCGAAAGGACGGGCCACATCTCGAGCATCGAGCGACGGCTAGCCTGGTCGTCCACGTACTGAGCGGTTCCGGTCACGTGACCAACAGCGCTCTCGTGCTTTAGCCCATGACTGGCGTCGGCCTCGACGTACATCGTGCCCACACGGAAATCCAGCGGAGCGTCCTGCGCCGCGCTCTGTTCGCCCAGCCAGAACTTCTCGAACAGGCTGATGATCAGCCCCTTGCGGAAGTCGGCGGCGGCGCGCACATCGTCGATGGGGGCAAACTCTCCCGCCAGAACCGCCTGGGCTCCGTCCACGGTGGACCGGTTCCAGGGTTTGCCCAGCAAGAACTCTTCCGTGGCCCTGGCCCGCGACGGCATCGCTGCCACCCCACCGTAGCCCAGACGCGCGTGCACGACGACGCCCGACTCGTCGGTCTCGACACAGAATCCGGCGGCCACGATGGCGATGTCCAACTCGCGGCGCTTGGAAACTTTGTACGACGACACCAGGCGACGCTCCGAAGCGGCCACTCGAGGAAGAGAGACCGCGACCATCACCTCGTCCGGGGCCAGCACCGTCTTGCGGTAGCCCACGAAGAAGTCGGCCAGCGCCAGGGTGCGTCGACCGTTTGGCCCGGCCAGCACCACCGAAGCGTCGAGCGACAAGAGCACCGGGGCCATATCGCCGATCGGCGAGGCCGTGACCAGATTGCCGCCCAGGCTGGCCCGGTTGCGGATGGGGCGCGAGGCGAACACAGAAATCATCTTCTGCAGCGAGGGGAACTCGCCGTTCAGCGACTCTTCGAAGGCGGTCAGCGAGGCCGAGGCGCCCACCACCAGCGCCTCCGAGGTGCGCTCGATGTGACGTAGTTCGGCCACCCCTTCGGTCGAGATCAGCTTGCCGTAGCGACGATTCGCCTTATTGATGTAGACGCCCAGCTCGGTGGCGCCGCAGACCAGTTCGGCGTCGGGATGCTGGGACCGCAGCGCCAGCAACTGCTCCAGCGAGGTGGGGCGCAAAAACTGCTGAGCGCCGTTGTCGTAAGCCAACTCGCCCAGGGTGGGCGCGTCCTGCTCTAAGCGGACCTGGAACTTATCCTCCGGAACCCGCTGGGTGCAGGCCTCGACGAAGGCGTCGCGGATAGGTCGGTAGCCCGTGCAGCGGCAGAGGTTGCCGTTCAGCTGATCGTTGATCTGGGCCGGCTGGCAGATGTCCTTACGGTAGTAGCCTTCGAACATCGAGGCCACGAAGCCGGGCGTACAGAAGCCGCACTGCGATCCGTACTGACGCACCATCGCGGACTGGACCGGATGCAGAGCGTCAGGCGTGCCGATCCCCTCGACCGTCACCACCTCGCGACCGGCCAGCGACGGCAGCAGCGCGATACAGCTATTGATGGCGCGATAGCTGGTCTTCCCCGCCGCATCGCGCTCGACCACCGCCACCGTGCAGGCGCCGCAGTCGCCTTCTCCGCACCCTTCCTTGCTGCCGGTATGGCCGTTGGCTCGCAGGTAGGACAAGAGCGACTGGTTGGTCGACTCTCCGGACACACGGACGACACGCCCGTTCAACACAAACTCAAAGCTGGATCCCATAACCCCGGTGTTTCTCATACCTCTCCTATCGCTCCTGCCCTGGGGCATCTGCGGCGCTGGTTCGAGGTGGAACGCATCGTCCCCCTGCAGGTTTCCCTTCAGAGGATGGGATCAGATACCGTCAAAAACTCTCCGATCGCGACTCCCAGTTCAGGGGCGCGAAGCATACGGGTGTGCCCATACGGCCCGAGCTGGAACACCCGCGAGCCGGGACAAAGTGCGCGAAGCTTCTCTCCTTCTGACATCGGCACCACCCGGTCGCCCACGTCGTAGACCAGCATCAGGTCCGAGCCCGCCCCGGCAAAGCAAACTCCCGTTTCCATAGACTGCCAGGTGTGACCGAACTGGCGTCCCAGATAGTCCTGATACTGGGCCATCACGCCGGGACTGGGTCCCAAGATGCGCTCGATGAAGCGCAACGGTGGGAAAGGGTGGGAAGGGCTGCACAAGGTGACATACCGCTGGGCCCGGATCCGCCCATGTCCGCGCACCGTCATCAGCGTCAAGGCACCAGCGGAATGTCCCACGCAGGCGTAAATCGGCTGCTCCAACGCCTGTCCTACCAGTTCGATATCGCGCACGAAATCGTACCACGAGGCCGTCTTGCCGGGCGACTCTCCGTGCCCCGAAACGTCGAACGCCACCGCTCGGAAGCCCTGCTCGGCCAGGGCGAAGGCCAGGGGCGCCATCTGGGCGGCCCTCCCCCACCAGCCGTGAATCAGCAGTACGGTCGGCCCCTCACCCCAGGACCAGGCGGCGCGACCGGCCAGCAGAAAGCGACGCGCCGACCGCATCGCCTCAGCCTCGGTGGGGTGGGCCGGCGAGCGCAGGGTGCGGGCCGACAGCTTTTTCACCACGGGGAACCCGATCGCGTCGGGCACGACATCGAGCAAGCGTTTGGCAACGGGAATCAGCACAGGTTCTATCTTATCATAAAGAGGGCGCGGGCCCTTCCAGAAGGCGGCCGGCCAGATCTTGGAACAGCGTGTAGGCACGAACGTTTCCCGCCGGTAAGGAAAGGCGGAACAGCGGGTCCACCGTCCGGAACTCTAACCCACCCAGGGCCGAAAGGTAGTGAAAGGCCAATCGAGCCGCGCGCGAGTTGCCGTCGGTGAACGGATGGAAGAACAGGATGTCCAGGTAGGTACGAAGGGCCCTCGGCAGCGGCGGAGCCTCTCCCAACCAGAGGAATCTCTTCTGCAGCCCCTGAGGGTCCCCGGAGTACCGCTCGGCCCCTCCTTTGGCAAAGGCCCAGGCCCCAGTGCGTAACCCCTCGCCTGGACAGGCCACCCCGTGCCAACGAGCCAGCGCATCCAGGCCTATCCGCGACTCCCCCACCTCATCCTGAACCAGAGCATGAGCCGCCTTCATCCGCCTGGCCCGCTCCCGGTCGCGGGGCCGGTCCAGCCCGTCCACGGCCCGGAGGAAGGCCGGAAGGAGATTGGAGGGTACGGAGGCGGGATGGGAGGGAACAGCGGAAGGCAGGTCGAGCCAGGGCGTGAGGCCGTCGGCTTGAAGGTGGAGAAGACGGTGGTCAGGTTGGAGCAAGCGCTCTCCAGGCCAGGTCCCGAAACGACTCGGCGATCTGGTCCATCTGGTCGGACGAGGGAGCGACCCAGCTCTGGAACTGCCCCTTGATGGCCTTTTTGGCGTAGCTCCTGGCGCGGTTCTCCGGCACCCCGCGATGCTGGAGGAACCAGCTGATCACGTCCTGGCAGAAGTTGTACCAGGCGTCGCTGGCCTGCGTCTTATCGACCGCAAAGTTGACCAGTTCCATCATCGCGAGGTCGACGTCGATCGGTTCGTTGATGACCAGGCGGTCGAACAGCGCTTCGCACTCGGTCAGCACTTCGTCCCAGTCCTCGATGCCGGCCAGGATCAGGTCAACCGTGCGGCCGGGCTCTTGCTCGGCTGGACCGCCCAGAAAGGAGTGGGAGGCGCAGCACCAGCGCGACACCGGCCCGCCGTCGGTCTCGCCCCAGCACCAGCCCTCGATCCACGGACCGAACTCTTTGACCAGCAGCGAAGTCACCCCGCGCGGGCGCAGCCACGGATCCTCATCGCGAGCCGCCCCTACCGCCTTCTCCAGGCGGGGACGAAGCCGGGTCGGGTCGGGCAGCTTTCGCTGCCTCTTTCGATACCACTGTCGAGTCATGGGCTAACGGTTCAGCTCTGCGATGGTCAGGATAAGGCAGAAGGCTACGGCAAAGAGACCGCAGCCCTGGACATTTCGAGTCGCGTCTTGCAGCCGGCCCACGATAGAACAGCGCAAAGCCAGCGAGCTTAGGACAGCTGTCAAAAGAGCGAACGGAACCGTGTAGACGACGGTGAACAACAGATATGCCCAGAGAGGTTGCATATCGTCCGTCATCTCTGACGAAGAGAGAGCGCCAAAAAGGAACAATAGGTAAAGCGGAAGATACGCTGCGCGGAAAAAAGCCGGGAGCCCGAGGCTCCAGACGGCGCGCGTCCAGCTCGCCCCCTCCTTGACCGACCCGTAAACCTGCGGCAGCAGCCGAACCGCGCGAAGAGTGAGAGTCAGGGTAAGAAGCGCCAGGCTCGCCATGGCGGCGAAGCCCATGACTTTCAGATAGTGGAAGTCGATCCATTCCGCCCATCTGACCAACGAGTTCACCTTCAAAGTATAACCGATGGGCGGCGCCCTATACAGCCCCGACTCGAGAGGACCCAAGGGCGATCAGCGTTCGCCGAGTCCGTCCTGTCAGCCAGGGAAGACGTCGACGTCACTTCTCCCGAGGTCAAAGCGCGGATCCTCGACAGCATCCTGGCCAAAGCCGAGCGCTACCCCAGCACCGACACCTGGAGCATGGTGCTCCTGGTCGCCTCAGGCAACCAGGACCGTAAGGTCGGGGCTCGCGCGTTGGCCAGTCTGGGAGGACGCTGGTCGCCTAATTCGATTCCAGATGCGGGCCAGTTCCAGCGCCTGGCAGCCTGGGCCAAAGGCGCCCCGCTCGAAAGAGGATAGTGTTCGAGGACGGTTTGCCCGTCGCGAAGGCGAATCGCGGATTCGTTCGAAGCGGCGGGCAAACCTGATCTTTTGGAGGAGCGATGAAGGTCGCTATCATCGGCGGAGGCCCGGCCGGGCTTGCCGCCGCCCAGGCGCTCGGCGGCGGTGTGGTGTTCGAAGCCAAGCCGACGGTGGGTCGCAAGTTTTTGCTGGCCGGCCGGGGCGGCTTGAATCTGACCCACTCCGAGCCTTACCCGCAGTTCCTCGAGCGTTTCGGGCCTCGCCGAGCCGAACTCGAAGCGATGCTGGACGAGTTCGGACCCGAGCAGGTTCAGCAGTGGTGCCAGGGGCTGGGGTTCGAGACCTTTGTCGGCTCTTCTCGGCGGATTTTTCCCCGTAGCATGAAGGCGGCGCCCCTACTTCGGGCCTGGCTTACCAGGCTGGGTGAACAGGGGGTCGAGGTGCGCACCCGCCACCGCTGGCTGGGCTGGAACGACCACGGAGCCCTGCTTTTTGAGACCCCGGAAGGGACGATGACGTTCCAAGCTCAGGCGACCGTGCTGGCGCTAGGGGGCGCTTCCTGGCCAAAGATGGGCTCGACCGGAGAATGGGTCCCGCTACTGCGGCAAAAAGGCGTCGAGGTGCGCGACCTGAGCGCCGCCAACGTTGGGTACGATGTGGCCTGGAGCCCTCACTTCATCGAGCGCTACGCCGGGCAGCCGCTTAAGTCGGTAGCCCTGAGCTTCGGCGAGAGAAAGGTCCCCGGCGAGTTCGTGGTCACCCGCCACGGGGTCGAAGGAAGCTTACTCTATCCGTTTGGTCCCTCCGTTCGCGACCATCTACCCTGCTCGATCACCCTGGACCTGTTGCCGGGCACCCCCTTGGAGAAGCTTGAAACTTCGCTGGCCAAGGACCGCGGCTCGAGATCGCTTTCGAAGCACCTTCGTCAGCGGGCCGGCATTGACGGCGTCAAGTTAGGGCTGGTCAACGAGTTCTTACGGGGGAAAGAGGTGACCGCTCAGGACCTCAAGTCGCTACCCCTCCCCTTGCTGAGGGCGCGCCCTATCGAAGAAGCGATCTCTACCGCTGGAGGGGTGGCCTTCGAGGCGCTCGACAGGGACCTCATGCTCAAAGACCTGCCGGGAGTGTTCTGCGCGGGAGAAATGCTGGACTGGGAGGCGCCGACCGGCGGCTACCTGTTGACCGCCTGCTTTGCCACCGGACATCGGGCCGGGTTGGGCGTCAAGCGCTTTCTTGGCCACTAGCGGCCTTTATCTGCGGCCTTTCAGACGCTGAAGTAGCCGGAGAGAAGATAGCCGTCGATCCCACCGGCGGTCTGGTCGACCACGCCGCCTTTGACTTCAACCCCACCGTCGTCGTTGACCATCTGAAGCGCGGAAAATCCGCCGTCACGAGCCTGCACGTAGGTGGCGTATTCGATCCCGCGACGCTTACCGGTCAGCACCGCCTCGACCTCGCCGCTGGAGTTGCTGGAGTCGCCCTGGTAGTAGACGGTGACGCCATTTCGCTGGACCACGCCGGGCTGACCCATCGCCAGGTCCTCTCCCGGCACTTCGTCGTGCGCGGCTAACGAGACCACGCCGGAGGCCAGTTTGAACGAGTCCTCGAACCCTTCCTGATCCAGGGGGCGGCTCTGGGTGCCCGGCACTTCGGCTTTTTCGAGGAAGCGCTGCGTGGGCGCCTGGGCCCAGCGCGGAAGGTTGGCGATGACGTTCATGCCTTATAATTTAGCTGCTGGGCTCCCTCGAAAGGTGTCCAAGATGTTGCCGGCCTGAGGACTACCCGACCTCTAGTGCCGGCCTTTCGTTTTCAACCAGTGACTGAAGCCGAAGTCGGTCAGCACCGGCCGCATGTTGACCAGCATCTCTTCCGGGACCTCGCCGCGGGCGCCCCAGCCGCCGTACATCGGATTGGGAAGCATGAACCACTCGACGCCCCAGCGCGCATCGTTCTCGTCGGCTCTAACCTGGCGACTGAGGTAGGTATCGTTGGGACCTCGCACATAGGGCTCGAAATCTCCCAACTGATCTCCGAAATAGGCGACGACCTCGTAGTTCTGGGCGACTTGTCGACGGCGAAGCTCTTTGCGTCCCTCTCCATCGAGCAGTTGACTGGCAACTTCAGCTGTAACCCGCTTGTTCTTCAGCCACTCTTCCGCTGCCTTACGATCCCCGTCGCCTTTGCTCAGGAGCAGACGGCTCTCGATATCCGCGACGCCCAGGCCAAGCTTGCCGACAACCTTGGCGGTGGCGGCGGTTCCGGACTCGAGCCGGTTAGAGATATAGAACGGAGTGACGCCAGCAGCTTCGGCCTTCTGCAGGAACCTCACCGCTCCGGGCACGGCCAGGATGGCCGGATCGTGGTCCGCCTGAAACTCGACCCAGGCGTTGAAATCGGCCGAGCGAAACGACGGCTGAGTCGCCCCGTAAACCTGAAAACCGATGTTGTCGATCACCGTCTCGTCCAGGTCCAGAATGATCGCCATCGGCTTCTCCTGGCCCGGACGCCTGGCCTTACCGTCCTTGCCCAGAGCCGAATCTCGCACCCACTGCTCTAGCTGCATCTCGGCCATGCGGTAGGTCTGCATCGCGCAGGCCCGATACTCAGCGCTGGTCTGGGTCCACATCGGACCGGCCGGCGGCTGGAGCCGTAGCCTGGGGTGAGCGTTGGGGTCAGCGAAGGCGGGATGACAGAGCAGAGACAGCCCGAACACGGCGGTCAAACTGAAGTGGCGAACGAAGGGGTGGATCATCTCCCCCGGTTCGCCCCTTGCCCGCCCTATCCCCTTGCCCGAGATGCCCCGACCTGATCCAGATCAGACGGAGAGTCCATCGACCCGGCTACAATTCGGGTATGAACAACGAACCCGAATTTCTCCCCGTAGTGTGTCCCGAGCATGAGCAGACCGAATTCGTCCAGGTCGAAGGCGACCAGATCCGCTGGTGCTCTCGAGTGGCGGGTCGACCGGGTTGCGCCGTCTCTTGCCTGAGTCCCGCCATGCGCGCACTTGTTCGCCCCCTCACCGACGACTCGACCACTCCACCTCAAAACTGACATAGGAATGACGAGGCGCTCTCGCCAAAACGAGGGTCGTGCGTATCTCTTTTTACTTTCTAACGCTGTGGCTGGTACTGCTGGTCGTGACGGGCTGCTCCGAGAAACCGAGAACGGTCTCCTTGCCTGAGAACTCGCTGAGCGAGGGGGTGGCGGGTGGCAACAAACAAGCGCCCCTTCCCGCTCCGAAATCTCGCAAGATCCCGACCCACTAGAAGCGAAGGGCGCAGCGAGGTCGCCTTTGCTCGGGCCTCGTAACCCCCGTGAGAAAGTGGAATCACCCCATGCCTAAGAATTTTAGCCTCCGTGGCCTGCTGCTAGGCTCGCTCTTGCTCCTGCTGAGCGCCACCGCCCAGGCCGATAAGACTGTCGCCTTCCAAGACGCGAATCGCCACGGCGACGACGCCCCCGGATCCTCACTGCACTGGACCTTCAAGTGGGACGGCAAAGATGTCGAGATCGGTTCTGACGGCAAAGGTCGTCTGGGCAACCGCGACTTCCAGGTCCCGCTCAACAGCACTCGATTGACCGCGCACCTGCGCTACGCCACCTACAACGGCGACCTGCTGGTGCTGGTCGAAGAAACCGACGAAGAGTCCTCGGCTGGCAAACTCGTGCGCTTCGCCGAGAAGACCCTGAAGCCCAAGTGGAACTGCGGTATCCCTTCGCTCAACGTCGGGCCCGCCGTGATCGAAGGCAGGTCGGTCTACCTGAGCGCACGCGCGACGGCCATGAAGGTCAACCTGGATTCGGGCCAGTGGGACTGGAGAAAGACCAATCTGAATCGCCTCAATGAGAGCACGACTTACCGTTTCAACGCCTTCGAACTGCCTCAGGTAGGCAAAGACACCGTCACCTTCCCCGAGGCGCCAGAGACGCCCAGCGGCGCCTCGCCGGGCGGCATCACCTTCAACAAAGCCGACGGAGAGGTTCTCGAGATCCGCTAGCCTAGCAGCGACTCTTCGACCCTTTGACAGCGCTCCGGTCTCCCGGAGCGCTGTTCTGTTCTCGACCTATGGGAAGAATATACCCTACCGGAAGTCGCAAAAACGGGTCGGCTCTCTGGAGGCAGCAGCCTCGAGCTGTGCTAATTTACAAGCGGAATGGTGTCTCGTAAACGCTCGCTCATGCGGGGGGTCTCGCTCATGATCGAACTGCTGCTCGGGCTTGCCCTGGTCAGCATGACGATTATGGCGGTGTTTAGCGTCTTCCCTACCGCCGACCGATCGGTAGCAATGGCGGACCGCACGACTCAGGCAAACTCCATAGCGCGCACGCTGCTCGAGCAGCGCCTGGAGTTAGACTACTCGGCTCTGTCCACCGACCCGGCAAGCTACGAGGAAGGTGACATTCCGCTGGTTCATACCAAGCGGCACGGACAAGAGCTTTCCACCACCTTTCACTATCGGATCGAGGTCACCCGGCCCGAACCGACCCACGAAATCAAGGAGATCGTGGTTTACGTCAGTTGGCCGCGCGGTTCGGAAGAAGCGCGCGAAGATAGCGTGGTGATGCAGGCCAGCAAAGGACAGATGTGGTGAGGCCCCGTCTCTTTGAAGTCGCCTTCCTACGGAAGCCGCGCCGTGGCGGCTTCACCCTGCTGGAAGCCTCCATCGTTCTCTCCCTGATGGCCGTCGTGATGGTTCTGGTCACCATGTACTTCGTGCGAGCTCAGCGCTACGCCACCGATACCGAGGCCTATGCCTCTGTCCAGCGGGACGCGACGGTGGTGCTGCGCAAAGTGACCAGCGACCTCTACGCCTCGACAACCAAAGAGCTCGGGTTCTCTGATGACCAGGACGCCGTCTGGTTCCTCTCTTCCCGAAGCTCCGAGCCCGGCCAACCGTTTGTCGAATTTCGCGCCGAAACGGGCAAGATCGTCTGGAGAAAATGGGTCTGCTACTACTTTGAAGCCTCGTCCGGAAAGCTGTTTCGCGCCGAAAGGGCGCTGGACTCTCCCGACTCGGAACTGCTGACCCCTCCAACTCCGACCCCCTCGCTGACCTACTTCCAAACCTCTCCCGACGTGATCCGACAGGCGGTAGGACGTAAAGTCGCCTTATTTCGGGTCAGTCCGACCACCCGAGGCGTCAACGTGGCTTTGACCACGCACGGGGAAGCGCCCTTGACCAACACCACCGCGGAACAGCGTTTGATCGAATGTAGCCTGGCTTCCCAGGTGACCCTGATCAACTAGAAAAGGCGTGCTATAGTCGATGCGTATGAATCTCGGGAAAAAGCCCAAAAGAGGAGTCGTCCTACCGGCTCTGATCCTCATCTCCATGGTCTTGCTCTTGCTGGTCTCTCTTCTGGTCTCGACAGGAACGCAGAGCCTTAGGACCAGCACCCTGGGGCAACAGTCCGACGTTGCGACCTACGCGGCCGAGTCGGGACTGGCCAGGGCCGTGGAGCAGTATCGCAGAGAAGGCAAACTTCCCACCACCTACAAGGGCGAACTGAAAGCCAGCCAGGCTACCTTCACCGTCACGACCTATCAGAACGACGGGACGGACCCGATGCAGATAACGGGGGGGCCAAGCATCCCTCCTTCCACCATGTACCTGCTCTCCGAGGGGGTCAGCCCGAACGGGACTCGCGAGAAAGCGGGAGCGCTCTTCCGCACCGGACTGGGAGCGTTTCAGGCCGGCGTGGTCGCCGACAGCCTGAACGCCGACAAGTCGACCTTCGACGCCTATGACTCTGCTGCCAGCCCTGAACCGTCTTCTTCCCAGCAGCCGGACCGAGGTATCATGGCCAGCAACCGCATCGATCCGATGGCCGCTGCGCCTCAGTTCTCCCTGACCGATACCACGGTCAAGGGTGGAGTGTTCACTGCTCCCGGTACCACGCCGGCCCAACAGATCAAGAAGTCCGGAACGACGGTCGTCTCGCGCGAAGGGACGCTGGCCAACCCGGTCACGCTCGAAGAGGTCGAACTCCCTAAGATTTCCAAGGCCGGCAAGGCCGAGGGCGGCGACACCAAAGAGGGTAGCTTCGATGAGTCTTCCTATAAACCGACCGACTGGCAGTTGAACGGCGGCGCTCAGACAGACCTGTCCGTGCGCTGGAACCAGGGCAGCCACAAGTTCGACTTTTATGATACCGGAACCGTCCCCGACACCCTGATCGCCAGCGCTACCGTAGGCCAACTGCAGGCAGGCGAGTCCGGCGGGTCAAAAATTCTCGACTTCAAGGACAACGTCGGACGGCACGTCCAGTTCGATTTCGGAGCCGGAACCATCACCTACAACGACGCTGCGGCCAGCGTCGGTTCGGTCGCCAAAGGCACGACCCCGATCCCCAAGATCCTCTCGGACGCTATCCATCCCAAGGGGGTCGAGACCCGCAACCCCGATAAGATCGGCGACGGCACCTACGACAGCGTGACCATCGACGGCTCCACGCCGACCGAACTCGCCGAAGGGACCTACATCATCAAAGACCTGATCATCACCGATGGCGGGCAGCTGGCGCTGCCCCCCGGGAAAAAGGCCACCATCTACGTGACTCACACCCTGAGCGCCGAGGGCGAGAACGCCCTGCTCAACGACAGCAAGCTTCCCACGAATTTGAAAATCTACTACACAGGCAACAAAGCCGTGAATCTCGCCGGAGGCTCGAAGTCTTACCTGACCCTGATCGCTCCCAAAGCCGAGGTCAAGCTAGAAGGCCTGGCTGGCTCTGATCCCACGCGCTTCTTCGGCGCCCTGGTAGGTAAGACGGTCAACGTGGTCAACGCCGCCTTCCATTATGACGTCGCCACCGATGGCGTCGGCACCGGCACCGACGGCTCGGCTCTTTCCCTGCTCAGCCGCCACCGTCTGTAACCCAGGCGAGTTCGCGATCCCTCCCCCCCCACTCTCCAGCAGCGCATCCTCCCCTCCGGAATGCCTCCCCTCCACCCCCGATAAGGTAGCCCGCCGCCCCCGGCCCGGCTTATGACAGGAGGATGAAAAGTGAAGCCATCGTCCTCAAGAGCCGCCCCGAAGGCACCCCGACCGCTGACAACTTCGAACTCCAGGCCATCGACGTCGCAGACCCCGCGAAAGGCGAACTCCTGGTCGAGGTCACCGCCTTCAGCGTCGACCCGTATATGCGTGGCCGGATGTCCGACCGCGACTCTTACATCCCGCCCTTCCCCCTGAGCCAACCTCTGGACGGCGGCATGGTAGGACGAGTGCTCGAATCCCACTCTCCCAAAATCCCCGAAGGCGCCCTGATCGCCAGCGACATGAGCGGAGGCTGGCGCCGCCACGCCATCGTCCCCGCCAGGGACGCCCGCCTTATCGACAGCAAAAACTTCAGCCCCACCGACTATCTTGGAGCCGCAGGTATGCCAGGCATCACCGCCTACGGAGGGCTATTCGAGGTTGGCAGACCCAGAGCAGGCGACACCGTCCTGGTCTCTGCCGCCAGCGGCGCCGTCGGCTCGCTGGTCGCTCAGTTCGCTCGAATCAACGGCTGCCGCGTGATCGGAGCGGCCGGCAGCAAAGAGAAAGTCGCCTGGCTCAAGAACAAGGCCAGAATTGAGGCGTTCAACTATAGAGAGACCAACGACCTCCCCTCCACCCTCAAAGATCTCGCCCCCGAAGGGATCGACCTCTACTGGGACAACGTCGGTGGCCCGTTCCTGGAAGCCGCACTGGGCCACATGAACCTGCGCGGCACGATCGCCATGTGCGGTCAGATCAGCGGCTACAACGACACCGAAGCCGCTCCCGGTCCAAAGAAACTGATGGCCGTGATCGGCAAACGCCTCCGCCTGGAAGGGCTGATGTCCATGGACCTCTGGCACCTCGAGGACGAGCTTCTGCAAAGGCTAGCAAAATGGAAAAAAGATGGCGACGTCGTTCTCGAGGAGACCATCATCCATGGCCTGGAGAAGGCGCCGGAAGCGTTCCTCGGACTGTTCTCCGGCGACAACCTCGGCAAAATGATCGTCAGTCTCGAGAAGTAAGACCAGCGCCCCCGAGGAAGCAGCCAGAATGAACGAGGCCGATATCAACCCCGCCCAGCGGATCGACGAACTGCGCCAGCAGATAGCCCACCATAACCAGCGCTATCACGAACTCGACGACCCCGAAATCTCGGACGCTCAGTACGATGCCCTGGTGCGCGAACTGCTCACGCTCGAAGAGCTTCACCCTGATCTCAAAACGGTCGACTCCCCTACCGCGACCGTCGGTTCCGCGCCGTCCCCACTGTTCGGCTCGGTCGAGCATATCAGCCCCATGATGTCGCTGGACAACGCCACCTCGGCCGACGAACTCTCCGCCTGGTCCAAACGGATGGAGCGCTTCATCGAGGCCGGTTTGGACTGCGTCTGCGAGCTGAAACTTGACGGCCTGGCCGTGTCCTTGCTGTACGAGAACGGCAAGCT
>JAEXNA010000254.1 GCA_023447635.1 Vulcanimicrobiota bacterium
GGGTAGGGGGGGAGCCGACCACTTCCGCCTGCTGGCCGAGGTGCTGGACCTGGTAGCCGCCCGCATCGACAACCTGGGCGAGGTCGACGAGGGGACGACCGACGCGAAGGATTCGCTGGGTCGCAACGTCCGAGTGAGTTTTCCGGCCGGATAGGGGAGAGCTATCCGCCTGGTCCTGCGCTCGGGGTGGCGGAGCGTCTAGGATAGGGCCCGTGAAGAAACTAAAGGTCGCGATTTCGGTCAAGCCCGAGGCTCTCGCCAGAGAGCTTGCCGGCGATCCCTCTACAATCCTGAGTTCGACTCGGGCTCTGCGAGAGGCCTGGGCGGACGACCTCGATGTCCTGCATCTGGCTCGGGAAGAGCCTCTTCCCTATGTCGACGGTCTGGTTTTTCCTGGAGGAGCCGACATCCACCCGGGCCTCTATGACCGGCCGGACCTCTTTGATCGAGTGATCGATACAGATTCCGACCACGATCGCTTCGAGGTCGACCTGGCTCGTCAGGCGATGCAGAAGCGAGTTCCGGTCTTAGGCCTGTGCCGCGGTCTGCAAATCGTTAACGTTGCCGCGGGTGGGACGCTGACACCGCGCCTTCCGAACGCGGATGACCACTTCAGCGAGGTCGCCGCCAGCGAGTCGAAGCTCAGAGAAGTCGGGGCTCACCCGCTACGGGTCAAGCCCGGCTCAAAGCTCTGGAACGTCTTCGGGAGCGACACGATCGAGGTCAATTCGATTCACAAGGGAGGGCCGGCCGTGCTGGGCGAGGGCCTGGTCGCCACGGCCTGGGCCCCGGACGGGGAGGTGGAGGCGTTGGAGGCTGATGGTCCGGGCTGGCTCCACGCCGTTCAGTTCCACCCCGAGGACCTCTGCCGCCAGAACCCCCGCTGGCTCCACCTCTTCCGCGACTTCCTCCAGGCTGCTGCTCGCTAGATAGGACTGGCGAAGCCATTGACGGCTCGAGTTCCAGAAGGCAAAATGGAGAGCGTTCTGGGCGAGAATGATACCCGGGCAACTCACTCGTAATGAGTAGGTCCGCGACCTCGTAGGGCCAGGAGCCGTTTTGCCCGAAAGTCCTCTAAGTGGACAACCTTTGGGCAGAGCAGCACGGAATCTCGGCGATCTACTTGCATGGCTCCCGAGTCGAGGGCCGGGCAGGCGAGGAGAGCGACCTCGATGTCGCAGTTCTCCTGCGCCACGAGCCTGAGGGCTGGCAGCAGTTGGAGGACCTTCGGGCGGAGCTGGAGCTCAGGTTGTCCCAGGACCTGGACATCGAATCCGACCGCCTCGACGTCGTCTTCCTTCATCAAGCCCCTCCCGCATTTTGCTACCGAGCTATCAAGCCTGGCCGGATCCATTGGGAGGCTGACAACCACTTCCGGGTTCACTTTGAAGCTCGGCTCATGGCCGAGTACCTGGACGACCAGTACTACGACGAGATTCACGACCGGGCTATGCGCCAGCGGTTGAAGGAGGGGACATTTGGGCATCGACCGGCGATTCGTCAGCAGACTGCTGGCTGAGATCGAGCAACATCTGCTGCTCCTTGAAGGGGCGAGAGAGGAGTCGTGCGATCCACTCGAATCCCTAAAGGTAGATCGCGAATTCTGGAGCTATGGCGAGCGCTCGGCGAGCTCCCGCTCCAACCACTCCGGGATCAGTCCGCTGGGGGAACTGATATCTGTCCGCACATCGGACTGATCGCCGAGTGGCTTCGAGGAGCCGAAGCGGCAGGCGGACAAAGCTTCGTTCCCTGCGCGGACGAGGTCGATGGCGTTACCTTTCTTCGAGCCAGGAGATGATTCTCGGCGATTGGCCCTTTTCGTTTCCTAGGAGACACGGCGTGCGACAGGCCTCGTCTTAGGCCAGAAAGAGGGTGGGACAGAGGATAGACAAGCCGGAGAATCTCGTGAATCTAGCTTTGTGGAATCGGAGCTTGCGGCACTCAAACTGGCGCTGACCGTGGCTGCCGCTGGTGAACTGGCGGCAGGCGGAGACCGGGATGGCGGTATCGAGCTACTGCGACAGTACCAGACGGACCATCCGAACCACCAGGCGGTGACCAGCGCTATTGTTCGGCTCTACTTCCTGCATTTCGAGCCACCTGCGGTAAAGGCCGCTCTAGCCTGGGAGGGCCCAAGGTTAGACGAGAAAGAGGGAGAGATGTATTCATCCCTCCTGACGCTGATGCAGCAAGGGCCTCCCACTCAAGAAGCACTCAGGTTCTATCATTCCACCGTCGACGAGGATTGGTTTTGGCACTATCCCCTTGGCCTTAACGCTTGGAGGACCGGAGAACAGGAGCGTGCCTGGCGTCATTTTGAACAGTATCACGACTTCAGCGTCCGTGATGTCAGTCGCGATAGCCACCCTGCGCGGTGGTGTGCCGTCTTTCTGACTTTTATGCGGCGATGTCAGGTCTGTGAGCAGGAGCCAGCCGCGCTGCTCTACCGGACTCAGGGCGAGCGGATTCTCGCGCTCTGTGGATCCTGCAAGGAGGTTCTAGATGATGAGGACCTGCTCTTCGCTGTCGGCGAAGGTCGAATCCCTAAGACGGATCCGCGCATCCGACGTCTTTCGCGAGTCCGGCAGATCTTCGGCCGACTAGGCGAGCGGCAGACTCCCGGGTCAAACCTGAGCAGGGCAGGCGGCCCCCGAATGACCTTCGCTCGACTCTCCACCCTGGAGGCACGACTGGAGGAACGCTGCCGTCGTGTCGTTCTCCAAGCAATGGAGCTCGCCAAAGTCGGCACTCTTTCTGACGTAGATAGCGTCTCCTTGCTCAGCGCTGTGGTCGACGAAATGGGGACCTGGGGCCTTGACGACGATGAGACAGCCGAGCTTCTCGTCAGGGCAGACAAAGCCCGACAAGACCCAGGGATAGACCAGGCTGGTGCGATGGCTCAAATTCTCAATGTCGCTGGTTGGAATTCCCTCGTCGGCTTTGGTCCCCCACGGATCGGGCTTGACGACCTTCTGGTTGGCTTGAGATTCGCTGATAAAGCCGCCTCATCAGCGGCGCTAAGCGGATTCAGTGGGCTGACCCTTGCGGTGGACTATAGCTCCCCTAACCAGAATCGTGAAGTACTTACCCGATTACGGCAGCGGTATCCTACGCAGTACCTGGACATCCTCGTCCGTATGGACGAGGGCAATTTCGAGTCCTACATCTGGCTGGTGCATAATGCGACGGAGCTCGAATTGACCAGCCCTCGAGCTTTGAGTTCCGAGGAAAGCGCCGCAGCTATACTCGAGTGGCGAGATATCCTGAGTCCTTCCTTTCCACGGGCTGGCATCAAGAGCGTTTTAAATTTGGTCGGTCATCGGCATGGCGAAGCTGCTGCAGCTGTCGGCAGTTTTTCCAGGAAGCTCTTTCCCACTGGCTTCGCCTACGTGCCGAGCGATATCTTTCGCCGTTGGTCTTACGTCAGGAAACGCGCGATAGCTCGGCGGATCCTCGAGGACCTGGACGGCGCTGTCCGGAGCAGCAGAAGCCAGGCAGGCCGCTCGAACCTTCTTTTCTTAGGACTGGCCGTCGCCAGTTCCGCAGAGCTCAAAGAAGATCAGAAGCGATACGCTTCTTCGATGTTAGAGGACGTCGGAGAGCAATCCCCGCCGGGCCACGAGCTTTACGCCCTCGAGACGCTGTTCGACGTCGCCCTGGCCGAAGGGGACTCGGCGGAAGCCCTGAGGCTGCTCCAGAAGATGAGGCCAAGTTCCGAGGTCGCGTACCTGGGCACCGTCCAGCGTGCCCTTTCTCTTTGGAGACTGGGGAGGCGTGACGAGTTTTTCGCGCTCCTCGAGCGCCTGCTAGCCCTCCCAGACTGCCCTCGAGCCTTCCTGGAAGAGACCAGGGCGATCTATCAGAGGCTAGGCGACTATTGGACCGTCGAGGAGGTCCTCGCGAATCAGCCAAATCTTCTTTAGCGAAGCGCAAACGTGGATAGAGGGGAAAGATTCCTACGGTCGACCTCGAAGCGAGACGGTCGCATGGAACTGGTACTGATGATAGGGCTGCCGGGTAGTGGGAAGAGCACGCTCTACCACAGCCATCTGAGTTCGTCGCACCTGCTGGTCAGCAAGGACGCCATGCGAGGGAAGCGCAATCGGGACCATAAGCAGAGGGTCCTGTTAGAGCAGGCCGAGGCGGCGGGCCGGTCAGTCGTACTGGACAACACCCACCCGTCAGTCGAGTCCAGGAGGCTCTGGATCGGATGGGGGAGGGATCGGGGTTGGAGGGTGACCGGCTACTACCTCTCGTCCGTCGCCGCCGACTGTTACGAGCGCAACGCTCTGCGAACGGGTGACGATAAGGTGCCTGACGTCGGGTTCTACGCTATCGTCAAACAGTTGCAGTTGCCGCGCTACGAGGAAGGGTTCGACGCCCTGTACTACGTCAGCCAGGCCGACGGGAAATTCCAGGTCCAGGATTGGAGGCAAGATGAAGACGAACTCCTTTGAAGCCCGAATGAGGCGGGGAGAGTATTTCCACGCCCTGCGCGTCCCCGATGAGACCTGGACGGTCCTTCGCCTCGACGGCCGCAGCTTTTCGAGATTCACCGGCGAGCGGTTCGAGAAGCCGTTCGACCAGCGATTCCACGACTTGATGGTAGAGACGACCCGGAAGCTCGCTGACGAGTTCAAGGCGCTCTACGCCTACACCGAAAGCGACGAGATCTCGCTGCTTCTCCCCAGGGGATGGGACCTGTTCGACCGGGAGGTGGAGAAGATCGTCTCGCTTTCAGCCTCGGTGGCCAGCGTTCACTTCAGCCTGGGCCTGGGAGAGGCGGGCCACTTCGACAGCCGCATCTGGATTGGCGGTTCGGACGCGACCGTCGTCGACTACTTTCGGTGGAGGCAGGGCGACGCCACGCGATGCGCCTTGAACGGGTGGGCTTATTGGACACTGCGAAAGACAGGCCTCAGTGCGTCCCAGGCGACGGCGGCTCTGAAGAAGGCGTCCAAAGCGGAGAAGAACGAACTCCTTTTCCAGCACGGCATCAACTTCAACGACCTGCCGTGCTGGCAGCGCCGAGGCACCGGAGTGCACTGGGAGACCTACGAGAAGCAGGGGCTCAACCCGGTGACCGGCCAAACGGTCACCACGACGCGTCGGCGCCTCAGGACCGACGATCAACTTCCCATGCGCGACGACTACAGCGCCTACATCGCAAGCTTCCTTGGCTGATACCTTCCGCGTCCCTCGCTGTACGAACAGAGTTTCGTTCCCCACAGGGACAAGGTCGATTCATGTTGGTTCCGTCCGTTCAATGAGGCGTGACAGCGTGATGGAGCCGTCTCCCAGGCTGAGAAACTCGCCGGCGTGAGAGGCGATGGGTTTCAGGGCCGGGGAGTGGAGCAGTTGCTCTCCCGTCGAAATGTCCCAAACCGTGGTGCCGTCGTCGGGGGAGACGGCGAAGAGATGTTTATCGAACGCGAGAAAGCCAGGCCAGGGGCCCGGTTGGCCCTTCGGAGAGGTGGTGGCTCCGGGGAGTTCTCCACCCCGGATCTGGGGGCCAGGGAACCAGCCGACTTGAGTCCCAGACCGGACATCAAAGAACAGCACGGCAGGCGTCAGCCATAGAGAGTCATCGCCGTGACCCCATACTGCCAGGGTGGTCTCGTCGAGCCAGCACGTGGGTCCGTCCCAGTAGTAGTTACGTTGGCAGAGGTCCCTCACGGAAGTGCCGTCTTCGGCCTCAAAGGGGTTGCTGTCCAGCCAATCTTTCAGACTCCAGGAACGAAGCCATCCCATCGGGTGCCAGACCCAGCCGTTGCTAATGACCCATTCGCCGCCCGGCGAGGCGGACAAGCTTGCGTGGAAGTAATCGAAACGGTCTCCCACCTGTCGATTGTTCACAGCCTTGCCGGTCTCCAGGTCCGTGATATGAAGCTGGTTCCAGGAGCTCGCGTGAATCAGGAGACATCGGTCGTTCTGCTGAACCAGGGCGACAGGGAACCTCGACACCGTGGGGCGGTAACCGCCCCGATCAAGGTTCAGGACTCGCCGCCCGTCGGTCTGCGAGTAGGCTCTCCCGCACCGTCCCAAGCGGTTGACGACGACGACATATCCGGAACGGGCGTAAAGGTCGAGAGGAAGGTCGGAAGAGATTGAGCCGAGGTCAAGACGGCAGAGCAGCGCGTTGCCGCACAGATCGATCAGTTCGCCCTGGCTGCTAAGTCCAAGCCACCGTAGGCCATCGTGGGCTACTGCCGCGACTTCGAAATCGCAAGGAAAGTGGACGTCGCTGAAGGCGAGATTCGATAGGCGCTTTCCGAAGGCGGGTGCTCCAATGACGTCGTCGCAGAGTTCGTCCTCGATGATGGCGAGGTCTTCGTCAGACCGTGGGAGCAGGCGAGGCACCTGACCGCTTAGCCGGAAGGTCGAGATGCAGTCGGGACAGACCAGAGCGTAGTGGGTGCCGTCTCCGGTGTAGTAGCGCCCGTAGCCTTCCCAAGCTTCCCCTTCCGGCGGTAGGTCAAGGTGCTCGCAGGCCAGGCCAAGTCCACTGGGTTCGGGGAGGTCGACCAGTTTCAGTTCCACGCTGAATTTCCGCCTGCGTTGGTCGGGCGCGGGGGCCAGGGGGGCTTTTTGGAGCGTTGTTCGGCCATCTCGAGCAGTTTCTCGGCAAGGTGAGTGGTGGACTTTTCGGCTTGCGTCCGACGAAGTACTTCCCTCGAGTCGCGAAGGTCTCGTTCGGCCTTCAGGCTGGCGAGTTCGTTCTGAAACTTGGACTCGAGCCAGAGCCTGGACAGTGAGCTGAGCTCGAAGTCGACAACGCCAGCGTGGAGAGTCTCGATCTCTCCCAGGTCGCCCCACTGGCAAAGCGGCTGCTGCTCCCAACGACTGGGATCGCCCAGGTCGGACGCTAATAGCGCGTAAAACTTGGCCACGTCATCTTCTGAGAGACTAGCTTCTAGCTCGAGCGGCTCCTTGCCCAGGCAAATAGCGGTGAAGCAGATTGAGGAACGTGGCTTGACCAGGTCGACGCGCGCGTGGGTGCTGTTAAGTCTCCCGCTTCGCAAAGTGAACCCAAAGGTTTTAACCGACTTCAGGGGTGGTCCGATGCGACGGATTGTCGAGGTCCCTCGAACGCCCAGGGCAAAGATGCATGCGATGATCACCAGGCTAAACAGCCATCTCATCTGCTCTGCGCGATTCCCCGCCATCTCCTTCCATCATGCCTCGCCACTCCCACAGAATCCTGTTCATCCCTCGAACGGAGTTTCGCTCCCCCAGGGGAGTCGCGGGGACAAAGGTGTCTCGTGAGGCTAGCGAGCCGTTTCGGGAAACATTTCAGTGTAGCGATACCGCTCAGGGTACCGCCCGCGAGACCTGACATTCCAACCATCCAAAGGTGAAACCAGGGCAGAGCCTCGCAGGCGATGCCGGCGCCGAACAGCGCTATGAAAACACCCGGTAGTGAACCGATCGCAAACAGGACGAAGCCGAATCTCCTGCGGTACGCCAGAGCTCTGACCACGACCAAACCAATGGAGCTGAACAGAGCCAACATCGCGACGAGCAGCATTGGCAGCAAGGTGGGCATGGAACGTCCTCCTTATCTGACCTTCTTGGATTCTCGCACCATCCCTTGCCGAGAACCTGGCGTCAGAATGTTGACCGAATCGGGGATTTGTAGTAACCTCTCGGCGTTGCCGGGATAGCTCAGGGGTAGAGCAACTCACTCGTAATGAGTAGGTCGGCGGTTCAAATCCGCTTCCCGGCTCCAACAGAAACCTCGCTTAGGCGGGGTTTTTTCGTTTCTAGAGACCCTCCAACAAGAAAGCCCCCCGCCGAGTAACCTGCATAAGTAGCCGTAACTCCTCACCTTGGGCATTGCACCCAATCAAGGTCCGGGAGGGGCTTCCTATCCTGGCTCTCGAAGCCGACGGCGTGACGGACAGCTGGGTGGAAAAGGGCAGGTCGCGATGACTCTGGGCATGGACTACGCCACGCTCGAGGAGCTTCGGCTGGGACATCCCGCCTGGAAGCTGCTGCGGGCCGATCTGGCCCCGTTGATCCTGAGCTTTCTGCACAAGACCTACGTCGCTCCGAATCTTCGCACCCTGCCGCTGTCCGAGCTTTCAGAGAAGCTCGAGGACGAGCTCTATCGCCTTCGCGCGACCCACGGGGAGGAGAAGTTCAAGCGCCGGGCGCCGGATTATCTCGACGAGTGGGCCGGCGACGAGCGCGGTTGGCTACGCAAGTATTACCCTCCGAATGAGGATGAGCCCCACTTCGATCTGACTCCGGCCAGCGAGAAAGCGATTCTCTGGGCCGACAGCCTGATCCAGCGAGGCTTCATCGGGACGGAGTCGCGACTGCTCACCGTCTTTAACCTGCTCCAACAGATCGTCGAAGGCGCCGAAACCGATCCGAAGGTCCGCATCGCCGAGCTGCAGAGGCAAAGACGTAAGCTCAAGGACGAGATCGAGCGCATCCAGCGTGGGCAGATCGACCAGCTTGACGACACTGCACTGCGCGAACGGTTCCATCAGATGTCCAGCACGGCCCGAGAGCTGCTGGGAGACTTCCGCGAGGTCGAGGAGAATTTCCGCAAGCTCGACCGCGCAACCCGAGAACGCATCGCCCTCTGGGAGAGCAGTCGCGGAGATCTGCTCGACGACATCTTTGGTCAACGCGACTCGATCACCGACTCGGATCAGGGGCGCAGCTTCCGAGCCTT
This sequence comes from Vulcanimicrobiota bacterium, assembly GCA_023447635.1. Taxonomy (GTDB): domain Bacteria; phylum Vulcanimicrobiota; class Xenobia; order Xenobiales; family JADMJV01; genus JAEXNA01. The sequence goes on from JAEXNA010000254.1 coordinate 8,687, forward strand.
TTGGGATTTTCTCCTATCGAGCGAACGCCAGGAGCAGCTGACCGCTCTCCTGGAGAAAGCCCTCGAGATTCCCGCCATCGCCTCGACCCAGCCCGACCGCGCTATTCGCCGCGTTCACTATGACTGGCTGACCGCTGGTGAGCACGCTCAGCGGACGGTCTCGTCGCTCTCCCAGCAGCTGCGGAGGTTTCTCGACGACAGAGCGTGGTTAGAGAACCGCCGGATCATGGAGGTCCTTCGCGGTATCGAAGCTCACGCCGTCGCTCTGCGCGACGCTCCACCCGAGGGCGACTTTATGGAGATCGACGAGGCCCACGCCTCCCTGTCGCTTCCTATGGAGCGGCCTCTTTTCACCCCTCCTCACCGCGTCGAACTCACCGACGAGGTGTTGACGGTGGGAGAGGCCGACCTGGACACGCAGCGTCTCTTCAGTCAGGTCTACGTCGACAAAGCACGATTGTTCGGTCACGTTCGAGAGGCGCTGTCGGGCCAGAGTCAGATCAGCCTGGGCCAGCTGCTCGACCGCCATCCGCTCCAGCAAGGCTTGGCCGAGCTGGTCACCTACCTCACGCTGCGCGGGGAGGATTTCGACCTGGTCTTTGATGACCAGAATACGGAGGAGATCGTCTGGGAGGACGAAGAGCGCGGGCGAAAAGCTCGACTCCCTAGATTGACCTTCGTTCGATGACAGACCACCAGCTCTCTCAGCCGCTCATCCATCTTCTCAAGGGCGTTCTTTACCAGGACAGCGACCCTTTGCTCTGGCAGAGCCTTCTTCAGCTTCAAGCCCGCCTGCGCGAGTACCTGAAAGTCCTCGGCCTGGAGCTGATTCTCGACGAGAGCGAAGGCTACGCTTTCTTGCGCACCCGAGCCGTGGAAGAGGGCGAGACAGCGCCGCCCAAGCTTGTCTCGCGGCGTCAGCTGCCTTACGGAGTCAGTCTGCTCCTGGCCTTGCTCCGCCGTAAGCTGGCCGAGGTGGACGCCTCGGGAGGCTCGACCAGGCTGATCCTTTCCCGCGAAGAGATCGTCGAGATGGTTCGGCTCTTCCTTCCGGAGGGCAGTAACCAGACCCGGCAGGTCGACAAGGTGGAGCAGGACCTGGCCAAGATCGTCGACCTCGGGTTTCTGCGCACCCTCAAGGGACAGGACCACCATTACGAGGTGCGGCGTATTCTCAAATCCTTTGTCGACGCTCAGTGGCTCAGCGAGTTCGAGGCGCGCCTGACGGCTTATCAGGAGCACAAGAGATGAGCCAGCTGCGCGGCTTCCGCCTGGACCGCCTGGAGGTCTATAACTGGGGGACCTTCGATGGCCGGGTCTGGAGCTACGAGCTGGACGGACGAAACTCGCTCTTGACCGGCGATATCGGCTCCGGAAAGTCGACTCTGGTGGACGCCATCACCACCTTACTGGTTCCGTCCCAGCGCGTGCAGTACAATCGCGCGGCCGGAGCCGAGAAGCAGGAGCGCAATTTGCGCACCTACTTTTACGGTCACTACAAGTCGGCCCGCTCCGAGTTGGGGCCCACAACGAAAGCGGTGGCCCACCGCAGGGACAACAACTATTCCGTCCTGCTAGCGAACTTTCGCAATCGCGAGTTGAAGCAGACCGTGACCATCGCTCAGGTGTTCTGGATCCGAGTTCCCAACGCGCCGCCGGACCGCTTTTATGTCGTCGCCGAGCAAGAGCTGCGCATCGCTAACCATTTCGCGGATTTCCAGGCCGATATCGGAAAACTCAAGAAGCGTTTACGCGCTCAGGAGGCTGATCTCTTCGACAGCTTTCCACCTTATTCAGCCGCCTTTCGTCGGCGCTTTGGCCTGAACAACGAGCAGGCGCTGGAGCTCTTCCATCAGACGATTTCGATGAAGTCGGTCGGCAATCTTACCTCTTTTGTGCGTGAGCAGATGCTAGAAGAGTTCGATATGTCGTCTCGCATCGACGCTTTGATCGGGCATTACGAGGATCTGAACCGAGCCCATGAGTCGATTCTCGTGGCCCGGGCTCAGATCGAAGCGCTGCGTCCTCTGGTGGCCGAATGGTATCGGCACGCTGCGCTTCACGAAATGATGGCCGGACTCCGAAAGGACCGCGACGCTCTGCGCGGTTACTTTTCACATCTGAAGGTCGACCTTCTCAAGCGCCGCTTAGAGCGACTGGCGGTCGAGGCAGCCCGCCAGGGAGCCAGGCAGCAAACGATCCAGCGTTCCATCGCAGAGCTGGAGGTGGCGTGCGCAGAGTTGCGTCAGGCCCGTGCAGACAACGGGGGAGACCGCTTAGAGCGTCTTGCCGCCGAGGCTGATAAAGCCCGAGCCGAACGGGATCGGCGACGTCAAAAGCACCAGCACTATCGACTTCTAACCGAAACGTTGGGTCTTGGAGTGGCCGTCTCGGCCGAAGAGTTCGGGGAGCAGCGGCTGGTGCGGGAAAAGCTCCTCGCCGAGGAGTCTGGAGAGCGGGCACGCCTGGAGAATCTGTACACCGAACTCGTGGTCGAGCTCCGCGCCAAACGCGATGCTTATTCCGAGCTCGAGAAAGAGTTGGAAGGGCTGCGTCGGCGTCGCAGCAACCTGCCTCAGAATCAAGTCGAGCTGCGCACCGAGCTTTGCTCCCAGTTGGGCGTACCGCCCTCAGAACTGCCGTATGTCGGCGAACTTCTCACCGTCAAGGAGCCTGAACGGGACTGGGAAGGGGCGATCGAGCGGTTGCTACACAACTTCGCTCTGTCCTTGCTGGTACCCGAGCGCCACTACGGCAAGGTCTCGGACTGGGTCGACCGTACCCGGCTGCGGGGACGACTGGTGTATTTTAAAGTGGTAGCTGACAACACCGCCCCTAAACCGATTCGGGCCGTGAGTTCCCTGGTCGACAAGGTAGAGATCAAGCCTGACACCCCGCTTCACGGCTGGGTCAATCGCGAACTGCGAATGCGCTTTGATGTCGCCTGCTGCGCCAGTATGGAGCAGTTCCGCAAGGAAGAGCGCGCCATAACTCGCAACGGGCAGGTCAAGATGCCGGGAGGGCGGCACGAAAAGGACGACCGCCACGCTGTCGATGACCGTCGTCGCTTTGTTCTGGGTTGGAGTAATGAAGCCAAGATCGCGTTGCTCGAGGGCAACCTGCGCACGCTGGGTCAGCAAGCCCAGCAGGTAGCGGGAGAGCTCGAGGCGACCCGCAAGGCTCAGGATCTGCTGGGGCAACGCCGCATCGCACTGGAGAAGCTCGCCGAGTATCGCGACTTCGAAGAGGTCGATTGGGAGCCGATGGTTCGGGAGGTCGCCGCTCTCGAGAAAGAGCGGGCAGAGCTAGAGTCGGCCTCGAACATTCTTCAAGAGCTCACCCTTCGCCTCACCGCCACGGAGGTCGCCTTGAGGGAAGAACGGGACGCCTCCGAGGCATTAGCCAAAGAGATGGCGGTCACAGGCTTCCGTCAGGCCGAGGCGGAGAACCTGCTCCAAGGCCTGGTCGCCGATCCGCCGCCGGAGGATGAGCAAGAGCGGTTCCCCAGACTCGAGGAACTCAGAGTCGAGGTTCAGCCGGGCCACGTTCTGACCCTGGAATCCGCCGAGGGGAAAGAGCGTGAACTCAGGGAGACGCTGAGCTCACGAATCGACGCCGAGGCGAAGAAGATCGATCGTTCGAGAGACAAGATCCTTTCCGCTATGCACGAGTTTCGCCACGCTTATCCTCTGGAGAGCCAGGAGATGGACGCTTCGGTGGACGCCGGAGGCGAGTACGAGAAACTGCTCGGTCGGCTGGACGGAGACGACCTGCCTCGATTCCAGGAGCGTTTCAAGAAGCTGCTCAACGAGAACACCATTCGCGAGATCGCGAACTTTCAATCGCAGCTCTGGCGAGAGCGGGAATCGATCAAGGAGCGAGTGGATTCGATCAACGGCTCGTTACGCCAGATAGACTATAACCCTGGTCGCTACATCGTGCTCGAGGTGCAGCCGACGACCGACGCCGACATTCGCGACTTCCAGGCGGAGCTGCGAGCCTGCACGGAAGGCAGCTTGACCGGCTCGGACGACGAACAGTATTCGGAGAACAAATTCCTTCGGGTTCGCGCTATCATCGAGCGGTTTCGCGGTCGAGAGGGCACGACCGAGCTCGACCGCCGATGGACCCGACGGGTCACCGACGTGCGTCACTGGTTCGTCTTTTCGGCCTCCGAGCGTTGGCGCTCGGACGACAGCGAGCACGAGCACTATTCGGATTCGGGTGGCAAGTCGGGCGGTCAAAAGGAGAAGCTGGCTTACACAGTTCTGGCGGCCAGCCTCTCTTATCAGTACGGTCTGGAGAATACCGCCGAGCGCAAACGTACTTTTCATTTCGTGGTCATCGATGAGGCCTTCGGCCGTTCGTCGGATGAGTCGACCCAGTTCGGCCTGGAGCTTTTCGATAAGCTGGATCTGCAGTTGATGATCGTGACCCCTCTACAGAAGATTCACATCATCGAGCCGTTCCTGTCTAGCGTCGGCTTCTGCTTTACCGATCCCGATACGGCGCGGTCTCAGCTTCAGAACCTCACCATCGAGGAATACCAACTGCGTAAGCTCGCCGCCATCTCGTGAGTTGGACGGGTCCGAACGAGATCCGCGCTCAGCTGCGCCAGCAGTGGGAGCGTGGTAAGTTTCTGACCGCACTCGTTGACGGGGTCGACAGCTTTCCGTACCGAGTCTCCCTGAAGAAACCGAGTTCGTCCGAGCTGGCGTCTCGGTTCGAGGAGGTGCGAGATTGGATCGCGTCGCTGATGCGCCTGACGCGCTGCCGGGTCGAGATGAAAACGGTCCAGCATCGCGTTCTTGGCTCCAACCAGGTTCCGGTGGCGGTCTGGGTCGACAGCCTGGAGCAGCTGACCGCCCTGCTGGGAGTGGGAGGGGAACTGGCCAGCTTTCGCCGGGTGCTAGAGCTAACCCGAGAGACCCAGCCGGTGCTGCTGCCCTGGCTCGCACGCCGACCCGTTCGGGCCATGCAGTTGGCGGTTGACTGGCCGGCGTTGTTACGGGTGGTGCAGTGGATGCAGACTCATCCACTGCCCTCGATCTATCATCGCGAACTTGATCTACCGGGGGTTCATACCAAGTTCCTGGAGCTGCACCGCTCGGTTCTGCTTGAGTTATGCGAGTTGACCCTACCATCGACGGCTTATCAGGCCGAGGGCACGACCTTCGAGCAAAAGCTTGGCTTCCGCGAACGACCGCCGCGCATCCGCTTGAGGCTGCTCGACGCCTGTCCTGAGTTCGCGACCGGGCTCAGAGACCTGACCTTCACCTGCGGTGAGCTTGACCAGCATCCCATCACCGTCAAGCGGATCTTCATTACGGAGAACGAGATCAACTTTCTGGCCTTCCCCGACACACCCGAGAGTCTGGTAGTGTTCGGCAGCGGGTACGAGGTTCACCGTCTCGGCCAGATTTCATGGATGCAAAAACTGCCCGTCTATTATTGGGGTGACATCGACACCCACGGCTTTGCCATTCTCGACACGCTGAGGGCGCAACACCCCAACGTGACCTCGTTGATGATGGACCACGAGACACTGCTAGAGCACCGATCTCGCTGGGTCACCGAGCCCAAGCCGACTCGCCGAACATTGAGCAACCTGACCCCGCCAGAAGGCGCTCTCTATCATGACCTGCTCAGCGACCGCCTTGGTGCCAGCGTTCGCCTAGAGCAAGAGCTCATTGGCTACCAGTGGGTAGCGACCGCGATCGCGACCTCCCTGGCCGACAGGCCTTAACTGGCTTCGTCAGCGGCTTTGCCTTCCAGAATCTCTAGCCGACGCTCGATGGCTTCGAAGCGTTTCCGGTGCTCCGTGCCGCTTTGGGCCAAAGAGCCTAGCGCTGCGACGGTCTGGTCAAGGCGGTCGGCCATCCGCTCGAAGTCTTCGCGATTTTGACGGGTCAAGTCGGCGGTTTCGGCCAGGCCGGACTCGGCCCCGCGAAGTCTGGACTCGATCTCCTTGAAGTCGCTCTGAACTCCGAGCAACCTGGCTTCTGTCTGGCCGGCACGGCCAGCGATGTCTCGCATAGTGATAGCGAGGAATTTGAAATTGGTCTCTACCAGACTTCCCAGCTCGTCGTTGTCGCTCATCCGGGTCAATCCTCGGCTCGGCCTTCGGGTCGGCGGACAAAGCCCGCCACCCATACTGTACCACGGCCCCGCCTCGGCGCCTACTCGAAGCGGAAGGTCGAGATGACCTCTTTGATTGTCTGCTCGAGTTCGTCGCCGCCTTCGTCGCCTTGTCGGCCGTCCTGGTAGTTCAGAGAGGCCTGAGTCTTGCCCATGCCGGTCCAGATCGAGAAGCTGGTCCTGGTCTTCTTGAGCACCCCGGGGTGCCCATCGAGAACGATACGCGAGGCGTCGATCCCTTTGCTCTGGGCCTGCTTGACCGACATCTCGACCATCTCGTCCCAGGTCGCGTTCAGCATCATGTCCTCGGTGTAGCCGGCCAGACTTCGGGTTGGCCCACCGCCGGTCGCCTCTTTGACGATCTTCTGATACCTCTCCGGATAGGTCTGCTGCCAGTCTCCGCTGACGTTGATGGTGAAGGTATGAGAGCCCTTGGGAAGCTCGGCGCCGGGAGGGGTGAAGGTCATGGGCCCGGCCCAGGCCGGCGCCGTCATCCAAAGGAGAGCAAGAGAACCGATGATAGCTCGAACGTTTCGCATGCGACGAGTTTTCCCACTCTTTCCCACGGCTACTCCTCGACCCGCCTGAGGCAAGCCGCGCTAGGCTAGGGTAGCAGAAACTTCCGCATCTGCCATACCACCCATCCCTCGTGGGAGATGTAAAGGTAGTGGGGAGCGCCGGGAAGTTCGAGCACCTGGGCGTCTCTCACGCCGGATCGGAAGCGGGAGATCGCATCTCTTTGCCAGGTGATGAGAGCGGGGAACACGCGGTCGTACTCTGCCTTCTCCTCGTCCGAGAGGTAGTGGTAGAACAGCAGAGGCTCACTGTCGCTGAAAGGGACGAAGATGGCCAGCGCCGGGGCCTGGATCTTGCTGAAGTTCGCCTGCTGGGACCCCTCTACGATTTTTTTAGAGATCTCCGGCCCGGTGACCGGGCCGACAACCTTGCCCGAGGCATCGAACCGATAAACGCCGGGTAGCGAAGAACGAGGCGAGCGGGTGCCATAGAAACGCACGTTAGCGGCGGTGAAGTTGGCCAGCGACTGCAGGTCGAAGTCGCTGTAGTCGGGGGCGGGAGGCTGGGGAAGGGTCGCGTGTTCGCCGTAGTCATACGCGTCGAGGTAGACCAACTTCTCGACCCGCTCGGGGTGTTCGGCGCCCAGCTGGCTGAGTTCGTCTCCGGCCATCGAGTGGCCGACGAAAGTGGCCTTATCGACGCCGAGAGCGTCGAGTACGCGAAGGTCGTCAAGCGCTCGGGTCGGCACGTCGTAGCCCGATTCGGGCTGGCTCGATCGGCCGTAGCCGCGCCGGGTAATACCGATCACACGGAATTTTTCGGTGAACTGGTTGGCGAAGTCGTCGAAGACGTGGGCGTTATCTCCCAGCCCGGTCAGCAGCACCAGCGCCTCACCGCTGCCTCCCCAGTCCAGTACCTCCAGGCGGACGCCGGGCTCGACCTCGACAAAGCGGACCTGATGAGGCGAGACATCTTCCAGGCCTGGGGCAGGGAGGGGGAGGGGAGAGGTTGAGCTACGGCGGCGGTGGAGAGGGAAGCGTCCGAGCCGCAGCCCGTGACGAGTCCAACGCAAACCAGGAGGGTGAACAGGCGCATCACTAGGGGACCTGAGCTTCGAGTTCGATCACGCGGATAGTTTGGAGAGCGTAGACCGAGCGGCTGGGTTTGCCGTCTTCCGGCAAGACCAGGCGGACTTTTTCGCCGTCTTCCGACCACAGCAGCACGGCTTTGCGGTTGCCCAACTCGGGAGAGATCTCGGCCAGGCTCATCGCGGCGATATATTCGTCCCTGCCCTGGGCGGCCAGTACGAAGCGCAGCTTGCCGTTCTTTTCCTGCGGGTCGTAGTCGACCTGGCTAGCTTCGAGACAGGGGAGGAGATCGACGGTTAGCCCTTCTCTTCCCGGTCCTTGATCTTGAAGCTTGTCAGCTTGACCTTATCAGGCCACCGCTCCTGGACCGACTTCAGGCTAATCTCCAGCGGCTCTCTGACTTTGCCTGTAATGGCCACGGAGGCGGGCTCGGCGAGGGCGCTGACGGAGAGGGCAGAGAGGACGGCTCCGACCAACAAACTCTGGATTTTCATCCGCGAAGCTTTGAGCTTCGTCTTCTGTTTCCCGCTTCAATCGTCCCAGTCGCCCTCGAGGTCGGGGAGGGCGCGCCAGTATTCGGCTCGTTCGAGGTCGATGGGGACGTCATGTAGACCAGTCTCGAGAACGTCGACCAGGATTTTGCGGGCCTCTGAGGCCCAGGACCGGTGCATAGCGGCTTTCTCCATCCAAGCCAGACCTTCCACGGGCTCGGCGGGACCGCCCTCGCCCAGAAATAAAGTCAGGGCGATCTCGTACATACTCGTTTCACAACCCTGTAAGGCAGATTGCATATACCAGTGGCGCATTTTGCGGTGGTCTGGCGATTTCAGGGTTCCATAATAGATTCCAAGGGAGTATTGCGCGTCGGCGTCGCCGGCTTCTGCCTGTTCGTGAAGCTCGTCGAGATGTCGGCCATGCAGTTCGAAGTAAGCGTCTTTGTGGCCGCTGTAGCTAGCCTCCCAGAGTCTTGCCTGCCGACCTTTGCGCTTCAGTCTGGGGTCGAGGGCCAGCAGGTAGAGCGCTTCGGGGTCGCCTCCCTTAGCCTTCTTCTTGACCTCGGCCCACCGCTCCGGCCCCAACCGCCCTGCCGCCACCTCGGTCCTAACCCGCTCGATGTCATTATTCATAGGTTTGCTCCTATAGTTTCGCCAGTGCCGCCTTCGGAGGACAGCTGAGATTTTCTCCTCCGGAAGGTTGTAGCGCGGCTCCCGAAGCCCTCCCAGGAATCGTAGGTCATTTGGAAATGGTCGACCCGACGAACGTCTCGCTCGCGGATGACCTCGACCACAGCCTCCCGACCAGGCGGCATCAAAGGGTCGGCGTGCCGGTCCGGTAGCGCTGTGAAAACCCGCTCCCAGCTCTGCTCGACTTCGGTTCGCCACGGCTCGCCAAGCTCTGAATCGTGCAACTCCGTAGAGATGCCCGAGCGGTAGCGGCGCCCCGTCCATTCGCGTGTCTGGCGATGACTGCCGAGGTACCGCCTGCAGAAGACGGTATTCCAGGCCCAGATTCGGAAAACGCAAACTCTGGTGGGAGCAATTTCAAGTTCGAGCCTGACCTGGTCTTTGCCGCCAGAGAGGGATCCGTGACGATGGCTGCGTAGGTCTGGCTTTTTGCAGTAGCACCACCAGGGGTATCCTCCGCTATATCCTGCCAGGCGCGCCTCGAGCTGTCCTCGGATCCAGTCGTAGCTGCAAGGTGTGTAGCCGCCCGAAGTCCACAGGGCTGGGTCCATGCGAGCTTCCGATGCTCTGAAGCTCGTAAAGGAGATTCGACGCGTGGGGCTCCCGGCTGAAGTCGCAGGGCCGCCGTCGGGCCGTGGCCAAGTGGGCAGGCCTGATGCCTACTACGATCCTCCGAATCTCTCAAGACAACGTCGAGCTTATGGACGGGCTCCTCGACCTGTTTGCCGTCGAGTTCGATGACGCCGATAGCTACAGCACCAAGCGGCCGGGCCAGGACTACCTGCGACGGCTCCTGGGGAAGGACACCTTTATCGCTCTGGTGGCCGTTGAGGGGGACAGGGTGGTTGGAGGCCTGGCGGCCTACGTTCTAGAGAAGTTCGAGCAAGAGCGAAGCGAGGTGTACATCTACGACCTCGCGGTCGCGGAGGCCCATCGCCGCCAGGGCATCGCAACAGATCTCATCGGGACGCTCCAGCAGATCTCCGCTCGACTCGGAGCCTACGTCGTGATGGTGCAGGCCGACCTTGTCGATGAACCTGCCGTCGCTCTCTATACGAAACTCGGCGTGCGAGAGGACGTGCTGCACTTTGATATCGCGGTGCCCCCCTTGTGAGAATTCGCTTGCTGGTTCTCACTGCGGTCCTGTTGGCAGCGGGCTCGGCGCCCCTGGCCCGAGCCGGGGTTTCTTACCCTCTTCCTACCCCCGAGACTCTGGAGCGCGCGGGAAAGCTGTTCAAGGAGAACTGCGCTGTCTGCCACGGCGATTCGCTGAAGGGTGACGGGCAGGCGGCTGCCGCCTTGGACCCGCTGCCGGCGAACCTGACAATTCGAGCAACCTACAAGCACGGCAGCGACAAGGACTCTATGCATCGCACCATCGCCGAGGGAGCGCCTGGCACCGCAATGATCGCCTGGAAGGCGTACCTGAGCGACGCGGACATACGGCTCCTCTGCACCTACATCGAGAGCCGCTCGAAGTAATCGCTCAGTCAAACAGGTCGGACAGATTGAGGACCAACTCGCATCCGTCAGAAAGGTGGATGGGTCCGCCAGGATGAGCCCGAAATTCGCCGTCTTCAAGGGACAGCAGTTCGCAGGTGCGATGTTTAGGGTCGACCAGCAAGTAGTGGCCTACGCCGTAGTCTTGATAGAGCGCGCGCTTATACAGAAGGTCGCGTTGCCTGGTCGACTCTGAAAGCACCTCGACCACCAGGGCGGGGGTCTTCTCCACGAACTTTTGGGGTCGGTAGTTGCAGACGATGAGCAGATCGGGCCGAAGAACGGTAGAATCGTCCACAATCCAGTCGAGTTCGAAATAGACCAGGCAGTGACGACAATCGCCAGTCCGCACGGCATCATCGAACTTGCGGTACAGAGCTCCGACCAGACTCTGATGCTCGGCGCCCGCCGAAGGGCTCATCGCGACGGCCACGCCGTCCCACAGTTCCCAATCCCCCGGCCACGACGAATAGTCGGCCACGGTGTAGCGGGGGATGTACTGAGGAAGCGCCATATTGCCATGGTAGCAGGTCGCCGAGGCGCCCGCTACCCGGTGACTCGGGCTACAGCCATCCTGAGGTCGAGCTCACGAAACGAGGTAATCCACGTGGATGACTCGGCGGCGGGCAGGCTGGGTGGCGGGCGAACTGGCGTGGAAGAGGAGGGGTCTCATGATCAGAATATCTCCGGGCATCGCCTCGATAACGTGCTCGGCCGCCTCGCTCTGGCTTCGTCGAAAGTCGGCTTGACGCCCCCACTTGTGCGAGCCAGGTAGGCAACGCAGGGCGCCGTTAGTTGAAGGAGTGGGGTCCAGGTGCAGGCGTAAGGTGAACACTTTCTCCAGGTCGTCGTTCGAGACCAGACTCGCTCCATTCTCCTTGAGGTTGGTGTCCTGGTGCCAACCGATACGCCAGTTGGCGTCGGAGCGCTTATCGAAGAGGATGGCTCGAAGAGGCCGCGCGTCCCACTCTAAGGAGAGTCCAAAGAACCGCTCGGCTTCGTTGCAGATAATCGGGGAGAGGTTCAGCAGCCCTCTCAGCCCGTGAGACTGAGCCGGATGCGAGGATGACAGCCGCTCGGTCTCTTGCACCAGCGCAGCAAGGGGCTCGGCCGTAATCGCCTCTCGAACCAGGGTAAATCCTAGCTCCTCGACCTCAGCCCAGAGCGTCGGGCCCGCTAGAGCCACGGCGACACCAGATAGACCCAGCCGACCAGGCCGAAGCCGCACAGGCCGACGAGCATGGCGCGGGTGGGGCAGAGGCGGCCTCGGCATCCGGGCGCCCAGTGGCGCAGGAGGAACCAGGGAGCGAAGATGGCGGCCCAGATGAGGGGAAAGGCGGGCAGCCCGAAGCTCACTACAGAATTGGCTTGGACCGGCACCGTGGCTAAGACAATGGCAACGCAGAGCGCCAGGCCGGTCAGGATATAGGCTTGCTTCTCACGACTTCTCCCCATCGAGGATTGTGAGGCTATTTTTCCGACCGCCACCCCTCGGAAAAGGTTGTCGAGCAGACGGTGCCAGAGAACGACCATCGGGACGACCACGAAAGGCAAGATGAAGAAAAACCAGACCATCTCTGCCAACCCTGCCATCCCGCAGCCGGCATCCTCATCTATCCACTCATAGTCCGCTGGAAAAGGCGGCACAGCCGCTGCCGGCTCCAATAAAGCCAGGACCATCAGCAGCAGCGGAACGAGTCGAATCAGGCGCACCTGAAGAACTTCCCCGCCGCCCGCTCGAACCCTCGCATCACAGCGAGTTCCGATATTCCGACGGGGTCACTCCCGTCTCCCTCCGGAACACGTCGGTGAAGTGGCTCGCGCTGGAATAGCCCACCTCTAGCGAGACCTGCATCACGCTCAGCTCGCTCTCCCTCAATAGGCGTCGAGCCCGCACGTTTCTGGCTCGGACCATATACTTCGAAGGCGTCACGCCGGTCGACTTCTTGAACACGCGAGAGAAGTGAAACGGGCTCATCCCTACCTCGTCGGCCAGTTCTACCAGCGACACGTTCCGGTCCATCCGGCTCTCCAACAGCTGGTCCACCTGCGCTAGCTGAAAGGCGCTTAGCCCCGACCTTCGGCGCGATCTGGCCTCGGACACCTGACCGTAGGTGCGCAGCAGGTGCACCGCCAGACTCCGGGCCAGCCCTTGCACCAGCAGAGTGCTGGCCGTCGCCTGCTCTAACAGCTCCCGCCGCAGCTGCTCCAGCAGCCCTCGCATCGCTTCGTCCGGCTCGGCCGAGAACTCCCGCAGCGCCGGTACCTCGGCCTCGGCCCCGTAAAGATCCCGGGCCGCCTCTACCAGTAAAGGCAGCCCTACATACACCGTCATCACCTTCATCGGCACCTCGCCCTGCACGCACCAGCGCGCCTCGTAAGGTGAAGGGGAAGCGGTCAGGAACATGTCGCCCGACGACACCTGCGATTGCTGCCAGGAGCCTCCGATTTCGCGCTCTTCAAAGAGCTGGCTGCCCTCCAGGATCCAGACGATTTGGGGCTCCGGTACGGCCGGGATCAGAATCGCCTTCTGGCACGGCGGTGGCGTGCGGATCTCGACGAGGAGGTCTTGCCAGGCCGGACCTCTGGCCACGTGATGGACCTGGCCGGGGAAGTGGTCGACCGCCGCTTCTGCCGAGGTCTGTGCGCTGGGAAGCGCTGCGGCGAACGCCTCGCTCAGGCCGCTCATCGGACGGCTTCCCGCAGCCCGGCGACATCCCGAAGAGGCGAAGCGCCGAACTCGCGACTGTACTCGCGGCTGAACTGGGAAGGACTGCCGTATCCGACCCGGTGCCCTGCCGACGCTGCGTCAAGGTGCTCGGTCAGCATCAAACGACGAGCCTCTTGCAGGCGGATCAGCTTCTGGTACTGCAGCGGACTCATGGCCGTGACCGAGCGGAAGTGCTGGTAGAAGGTCGACCGACTCATTCGTGCTCGAGAGGCCAGATCGTCGACGTCGAGCGTGTTGTGGTAGTTCTCTTTGATCCAGTCGATGGCCCGAGACACCTCGTTGGTCAGGCTGCCCACCGTGGCGATCTGACGCAGTCGGGTGCCCAGCTCTCCGACCAAAAGGCGGTAGATGATCTCTTTCTGGATGGTCGGCGCCAGGATCGGGATGTCCCGCTCGTCGTCGAGCAGTTCGACCAGGCGCAATACCGCGCTGAGCAGCGGGGGAGCGACGGCGGCGGTAGCGATACCTCGGCTGGGCTGCTGGTTTCTGGGGGGAGGCAGCTGGCTGTCGGCCATCAGTTGGGACAGCTGTTGCTGGTCGAGCCGGATTCGGATCCCGAAGTACGGTTTCTCCGGCGACGCCTCGGCTACGCAAACGACGGTCGGCAGGTGGACCGAGGTCAGCAGGTAGCGGTCGGTGTTGTAGACGTAGCTTTCGTCGCCCACCAGCAGTCGCTTCGAGCCCTGGGCGATCAGGCAGAGACTCGGTTCGGAAACCACGGTCTTGGGGTCAGTGGGACAGTTCAGCTGGAACAGCGATAGCCCGGTCGCGGGCGAGGCGTAGCTTTCGCTGCCACCGGTCCATCGGGCAATCCTTTCCTTGAGTTCGGTCAGGGCAAAATCCATCGCCTGTCGACTTCGCATCCCGTCATTCCTCGCTTTGTCACGGATTTCCACGCCTCCTATGCTACTGGTTGCCCGGCGCCGTGACAACTCGATTCCGAAGGTTCGGACTATCGTGCAAGAATGGCGGAAGATCGGTCTACCGCCCGGAGCGCCGCTGGTGGAAAGATGAAGCCTGAAAGAGCAACCGAAAGGAGCACAACGATGAAAAAACGCGTTTTAGGAAAAAGCGGTCTCGAGGTGTCCGAACTGGGATTGGGCTGTATGGGAATGAGCTTCTCGTACGGTCCTCCCAGGGACAAAGGCGAGATGACGGCTCTGCTGCACTCGGCTCTGGACCAGGGCGTGACCTTCTTCGATACGGCCGAGGTTTACGGACCTTACTTGAACGAAGAGCTGCTGGGAGAGGCGTTTGAAGGGCGTCGCGACCAGGTGGTGATCGCCACCAAGTTCGGCTTCAACATCCAGAACGGCGAAAACCCCATCGGCAAGGCCGGGGGAGCTCCGCTGAACAGCCGCCCCGAGCAGATCCGGGCGGTGGCCGAGGCTTCGCTCAAGCGCCTGCGCACGGACTACATCGACCTGTTCTACCAGCATCGGGTCGACCTGGAGGTCCCGATCGAGGATGTCGCCGGTACGGTGAAAGAGCTGATCGCCGAAGGCAAAGTCAAGCACTTTGGCCTGTCCGAGGCGAGTGTGCAGACTGTCCGCCGGGCTCACGCAGTGCAGCCGGTGGCCGCTCTGCAAAGCGAATACTCGCTCTGGTGGAGAAGCCCCGAAGAGGCGATCATCCCAACCTTGGAAGAGTTGGGGATCGGTTTTGTGCCGTACAGCCCGTTGGGCAAAGGGTTCCTGACCGGTCGGATCGACACGACGGCGACCTTCAAGGCCGACGACTTCCGTTCCAAACTGCCGCGCTTCACTCCCGAAGCGCTGCAGGCCAACCACGAGTTCGTCGAACTGCTGAACGCCATCGCCCACCGCAAGGGGGTCACCCCGGGCCAGATCGCGCTGGCCTGGCTGCTGGCTCAGAAGCCCTGGATCGTTCCGATTCCGGGCACCACGAACCCGCAGCGCTTGGTCGAAAACAACGGCGCGACCAGCGTCGAACTGAGCGCGGCGGACCTGGCCGAGATCGAGCACGGCGCGTCGCGTATAGAGGCTTTTGGCGAGCGCTACCCCGAAGAGATCGGCAAACTCGTCAACCGTTGAGTATCAGAAAGGATAGAAGATATGCCACAAGCACAAGCTAGAGGAGTGCAGGGAGCGACCGCTCCCGTCGAGGCGCTCACCATCGAACGCCGGGAGATTTCGCCCGAGGACGTTCTTATCGATATCAAATACTGCGGTATTTGCCATTCCGATATCCACTTCTCGCGGGGCGACTGGGGCCAGATCCCCTATCCCGCCGTGCCCGGTCACGAGATCGTCGGCATCGTCTCCGAGGTCGGTTCGGAAGTGACCAAATACGCCCCCGGGGACCGGGTTGGAGTGGGCTGTATGGTCGACTCGTGCCGCGAGTGCGAGCACTGCCAGCACGACCTGGAGCAGTACTGCGTGAAGGGCCAGATCGGCACCTACGGCGCCGTGGACAAATACGGTCAGCAGACCATGGGCGGCTATTCGACCCGTATCGTGGTGCCGGAAAGCTTTGTGGTGCGCGTTCCCGACAGCCTGGACCTGAAGGCCGCCGCACCGCTGCTTTGCGCCGGTATCACCACCTACTCTCCGCTGCGTCACTGGCAGGCTGGCCCTGGTAAAAAGGTCGCCGTGGTTGGTCTGGGTGGGCTCGGACACGTGGGTGTAAAGCTGGCCAAGGCGATGGGAGCCGAAGTCACCGTGATCTCGCAGTCGCTGAGCAAGAAGGATGAGGGGCTGCGCATGGGCGCTGACCACTACTACGCGTCCAGCGACCCCGCTACGTTTGAAACCCTGGCCAGCACTTTCGATATCATCATCAATACGGTGAGCTCGTCGATGGATATGGGAGCCTACCTGTCCACCCTGAAGGTCGACGGCACGCTGGTCAACGTCGGCGCGCCGGCGGACCCGCTGCAGGTCAACGCTTTCCCGCTGCTGCTGGGACGCCGCTCGCTGGCTGGTTCGGCCATCGGCGGGATCAAGGAGACCCAGGAGATGCTGGACTTCTGCGCCGAGCACGGCATCACGGCCGACATCGAACTGATCGGTGCGGACAAGATCAACGAGGCGTGGGAACGCGTGCTCGCTTCGGACGTGCGCTTCCGCTTCGTCATCGACACTGCCACGATGGCCAACTAGCGGCTTCCGCCTTGAAAGGCCCCCGACTCGCCCGGCTTGGAAGTACCGCCACGGGTGAGGCCGGGGGCCTTTTTGTTGGAGCCCTGATGGGGAATTGCCGACGTGTGACAGAGGTCTGAACTCTTGAGTATCAAACCATCGCGGATGCGTAAGGGTTTTGTTCTCGGTCTGGTTGCTCTGGGGTTCCTGTGTCTATCGGGCTATGCTCTTTTTATGGTAATGCCGCGACCTCGTCACGAGGAAGCGATCGCGCGCGCGATAGCCAAAGGCTCGGAAGCTTTTGCACAGGCCCAGAAAGGTGCGGATGACCCCGCTCAGAACGGCTGGCTCAACCCGACGTTTTTTCCGTACTGGGGCTCGCCCAGTCAGCAGTCCGCCCCGGATACGCCGGTGGCTAACGCCCGGAAGGAGTGGGGAGCTTATACCTCTGCTCTGGAAGGCACTCGGATCCATCACCAAAAGCTGCTAAACGAGAAAGACCCTGGGTATCTCGCTGCTCTGGCGGCTTTCGAGCAGATCGCTCCGGATCTACAGAGGGCGATGAGTACTCCGCGCTTTCTCGCACCGCAAAAGCTGTTGAACGCCCAGACGGTGACGACGAACTACCTGTCGGCGCGTTCTCTGGCCCTGGGTCTGGTAGGCCTGGCTGAGGTGCGGATGGTTCAGGGTAAACCGGCGGAAGCTTTATCACTTCTGCTGCCGCCGCTGAATTTTTCCAAGACTCTGCGACAGCAGAATGGCCTTCACGGCGGGGCCCTCGGGTTATCGACGAGTAAAAAGGTGGCCGACGCCTTCATCGCCTTCTTTAATCCGCGCTCGGGCTTGGGAGCCGCAGACTGGAAGAAGGCGGCTTCGAGCTTTACCGAAGCGGTCCCCGCCGAGGACCAGTTGCTGGTGTCAACGCAGATCGAGGTCGCCGCCATGAACGCGACGTTCCAGGAGGCCGCTGCAGGCAAGCCGGTTTCTGCGGAGTTGGAAGAGTTCAGAAAGGTGCCGGGTATGCTTGGTCGAGAGCGACGCATCTATAACAATGTCCTGGGCGAGGTTCTGGAGAATCTGCAAGCGGGTCGGCCTGTGGTTTACGACTACGAGGCTGAAGCAAGACCCGTCGACCTGCTTGCGGGGAAGGTCGGATTCAGCGCTGAGGCGCCCCTGCCGACAGTGGCACACCAGTCGGGCCTGATAGGGGAAAACCGAAAGACCCTTGCGGGCTTGGCGGTCACCAGCGGAGTCGCCGCCTACCTGGCCGAGAAAAAGGCTCTTCCGCCCGATCTGAAGGCGGTCCGGGCGGTTGCCACCATCCCAGCAGATGCAATTCTGACCGAACTTGGTCTCACCTATAAGGCCGAAGGTGGTAAAGCTACCATCAGTCTGCCGCAGGCCAAAGGGTTTGAGCCTAACGACGGCCCGAGCCTCTATGGCCCCCATCCCTGGTTCCAAAAAGACAAAGATCTCATCGTCTGGACAATTTAGACTCGCTAAAGGCGGGGAGTTGCGCCTGTCGAAGGGAGATGCGATGCGTCTTCTTCTACCGCTGCTCGATGAGTTCGCTGCGCTGCTTCTGATCTTCGGCAGTTGCTGGATGGTAGTGGGGTCCTGGCGAACCTACGTCTGGAAGGAGAAGGGCGTCCCTCCGCTCACCCTGTTGGCGGCCGGGGGCTGCGCCTTGTTTCTGAGTCTGCTCTGTCATCAACAGCATCGGACGTCTCAGAAAGGGCGACTGGACTACTGCATGAGTTCGCTGGTGAAGGGTGTCGCCTCAGCGTTGGAAATATATGCCCAAGACCACGACGGTCAGCTTCCCGAGAACCTTCAGCAACTGGTGCCCGTGTATCTGAATTTTATTCCGGAGTGTCCCATGGCGGGTCGCGATACTTACTCGGCAAGCTATCGCAAATATTCCACCGCGGACGGGACGGGGTTTCTCGTGGCCTGTGAAGGTAGCCACCACGAGGACGCTGGCGTGTTGGGAGACAGCGCGCCGTTGTACCATTCCACGACAGGGCTTTACTGCCCCCGAACTGAGGAGGCGACCCGATAATTGTCTACGTCGATGTTGACGACGCGCTGGTCCGCTGGGCCGGACCGAAGTGTATCCCGCGCACTCTGATCATCGAGAGAATCCGGGAGCGCGCGGCCAACGGCGACCGCCTGTTCCTGTGGAGCCGGGCGGGCGACAAGGCCGCTCGCGACGTGGCGGAACGTCTAGGTATCGCCGACCTCTTCGAAGCGTTTTTGCCCAAGCCCGAACTTCGCCTCGCTGCGGATCTCTACCCCCTCCAGCATCCTTTCGGGTAAAGGATAGGCCATTTGGACTACAGAAGCGCATCGTATGAAGATAAAGATATCGCGCAACCTCGCGTGGAAACAGAAGTTTGTCCGTGCTCTTTTGACCCTGAGCCTGGCCCTGGGCGGAACGACCGTCGCGTTGGCACAGGTCGACAGCTTTTCCATCCCCGTCTGGACGACCATCGGATCGCTGAATCAGATGTCGCTGAACCAGACGCTATTCGGAGAAAACTACATTCCCGACGAGGACGATTCGAGGCCGTCCAAACCCAGAGCTTCCAAGACTTCTACTCCCGCCAAGGCCGTCTCGACGACCATCGAGTTGGCGAAGACTCCCACCGCAGCCGCCCGCCTGGCGACCGCCTATCCCGAAGCTCAGCGTCCCAAAGCGCAGGCGATGTTCAAACAGATGCTCGGGACCTACGGGCAGTTGGCGACGACCCTCGGGGTCAAGGAGAACGACGTCGCTGGTTCGGTCGCAGCCTTCGTTGCCGGCAGCTGGATGGCGTACCACGACAAAGATGTCGCGGATAAAGATTTTCCCGTTCTGGTGGACCAGATGCGCGGCGTGCTCTCTGCGACCCCGGGCTTCGCCAAGGCCACTCTGCAGCAGAAGCAAGAGCTACACGAGAGCTTCGCCATTCTGGGAACTCTGATGGCGGCCACCCGGGTCGCCCTCCAGCAGCAGCCCAACGCTGCAACGCAGAGCGCGCTGAAGGCTGCGGCGGGAAGCTATCTAGAGGGGTTCCTGGGCGTCGACCCCGACGACCTGGTCATCGACTCGAAGGGCTTGCACCGCGTCTGAAGCATCAAGCCAAACAGCGCGGCGTGACGCCGCGCTGGTTGGCTTGGCCGCGTCGGGTGAGCTAGAATCGGACCCGGACCGGGTCAAACTTGGCTCCACCACGCGGCTCTCCACCACGCGGCTCCCCCCGCCAACTCAGCCTGCACCTGGCCCCTCCAACCCCTTCCGGAAAGAACGTGTGAGCCTTAATGGATCTCTCATCGCTCATGGGGTCAAGTCTCACCGGATCTGCTTCCGCGCATGTAGGAGCGACGCGCCTGGCTAGACAATGGTACGATATACTATGTCGATGGTCAGGACGCTGGCACAGTCTCTCCTTTTGAGCGGCGCGCTCTTGCTCGCCGCTGGCTGTCGCGCGGCTCCCGACCGCCCCATCGTGCCGTACGGCAACGGGCGAACCAGCCTACCCGCCGTCCCGGTCGCCGCCCATCTGCCGGCCTATCAGGTCAGCCCCGACGGGAGTAACGTCGAGGGAGAGCGGCCCCAGTTCGGCTCGAAAGACCTGGCCACGCTGGCCGCCAACGCCTGCCTGATCACCGAGTCGCCGGCCCAGGAGTTCTATCAGGCCTACCTGCTGAATCCGCACCCTTTCATCACCACCGACAGCCTCTTTCATACCTATCATACGCTGCTCAATGACACCCTGGTGGCGGCCGAAACCTCGACCCTGAAACCGGCTCTGGATCGCCTGCTCACCGCCTCGCACAAAAGTATGCGCGAACTGCTGCGCTTTGCTCCGGCCGACCAGAAAAAGTCGGCCGAGGAGGCGCTGATCTATCTGACCGTGGCCGCCCGCCTGGACGGTCTGAAAGTCTCTCTGCCGCGCGCGCTGGAAGGGCGCTATCAAGGGCTGATGGCCAAGGTACGGACGCCCGACCTTCGCAGCGACAGCCCCGCCTCGGCCTTCGAAGAGTTGGGGCTCGAACCGGCCGAGCGCTCTCGCCCTGCCTTCCGGGCTGCCTGGGAGTTTCTCTCGACCCATCCGCTGCCGTTCAGCAACGACCAGGAGCTTCGCACCTGCCTCTACCTGAGCCGGGCACTGACCGCCTCAGGCGAATGGGAGCGCTATCGTAAGCTTCGCGGCCTGCAGTTGACTCTGGCTGGACCGGCCGAAGATCCCGGTCCAGAGACGGTCGTGGCGCTGGCAGGATGGGATTTCGACATGCGTCTGAAAGGGTCGGACCGCACCTTTCTGGACCGGGTGCAGAGCGGGCTCGAGCCGTTTTCTCACCCTACCATCCTGGACCGCCCGGGCGACCAACCGCAGCCCGGCCTGAGACTCTTCCCTCCCGGAGCGACCCTGAAAGCCCGGCTGTTCGACGACCTTCTCGAGCCGTCTCCGGCGGCGACCGTGAACCCCACCGGTCGACACGTCTCGGCTCTGCTGGGGGCCCCGCTCGAGGCAGGGCCCTGGCAGGACAGGGTGGAGAGGTTGAGGTTGGAGGTGGAGAGCGCGGGCGGCCTGCACGCTCAGGCGCTGCACACCATCGCGGCGCTAAACCTGCCGGCGGGCGAAGGCTACCCCAGCTTCATGAACAGCCCCTTATGGGCGCTGAAAACGCTGAACACCCAGATGGCGGCCTGGGCCCAGGTCGAGCACGACTTCGACCTGTTCGTGAAGGACAACCACTCGTATCTGGGCGGCTACACCAACGAGGTGAAGTTCCACGGCTACGTCGAGCCGCGACCAGAGTTTTTCGAACGCCTCGCGGTCCTGGTAGGGGAGACGCGACAGATCTTCTCCGAGAGCGGGGTCTTCGACGACGTGGCGCTGCAGCACGAGAACCGACTCGGTTCGATCGAGACCGCGTTCGAGGAGCAGAGGGCGCGCTTGCTGCGAGAGACCAACATGAAGCTGGACAGCGTGTGGGACCTGATCTCGCCGCCGGCCGTGGCGACCGATGCCCACTATGGCGCACTACAGGACCTTTGCCAGCAACTGGCTGACCTGTCCCGGCGGGAATTGCAAGACCAGAGTTTTACCTCGGCTGACATCGCGCTTCTGAACGGGTTTGGAGAGATCCTCAAGGACCTGAGCCTGAACACCAGCAACGTCCCGGAACCGCTGGAGCCGGCGGGCACCATCACCACCTCGTGGCGGGACAGCGCTCGAGCCACCCGCTATTACGTCGGCACGGGACGTCCGTTCTCTCTCTGGGTAGTGGTGCCGTATCAGGGCAAGCTGTACCTGGCGAACGGCGCCGTCTCTAGCTACTACGAGTTCTCTCAGCCCGACTCGGCCCCGCCCTGGGACGACGCTACCTGGAAGGCTCAGGTGAAAAAGCCGCTGGCGAGGCAAACGCCCGCGCCGTGGCTGGGCGAGGCCGTCCACCCGCTCCCACCCGAGCCCTGACAGGGAGAGGCGCGACCCGCGGACGAATCTTCGGCTATGGATTGGCAGCAAGAGATTCGACGAATCCAAGCCTCGCTGGCCACGCAGATCGAAATTCTCCAGGCGCTGACGACGGCCCCAGAGCCCGTTCTGTCCCACTTGCTGGAAGCGGTGGCCGACGGGGTTCAGGAGGGCGATATAGCCCTCACTCCGATGGACTGGCGTCCGGTTTTGCAGCGGTTGAAAGGGCTGCAGGTGGCCTGGCCGGGCCCGCTCTGCGAGCAGTGCGGCTCGCCCCGAGAGGATGCGCCGAGTCAGGACCTCTGCTACTTCTGCCAATAGAATTTCGAGAGATCGAAAGTGACATGACCGCAGGGCGACAATGGCCTACGCATGGACGAGCCCTCGATACCGCGCACCGCCGTTCTGGCCAAGCTGAGAAGCTTCGCCTTCCCCAGGCCTGAACAGTGGGTGCTCAGGCTGGTGCAGCACGCGGTTGGTATGGACTCGGCCGAACTGCAGGTGGACGACGAAGGGGAAGGCGCCGATGGAACACCGGGGCTGGCTTTTCGCTACGACGGCGCCAAGGTCAGCCGTGCCGAGATCGAGGCTCAACTCGACGGCTTTACCCAGCAGCCTTCCGGCACTCTGTCTCCCAGCCACCTCAGCTACGCACTGCTGGGCGCAACGCGCACGCCCTCGCTCTTGATCCGCCTGCTGCGCGGGAGGGCGTCGGCGATTTTTTTCGCCGAAGCCGAGCAGCAAGCTTGCGCCTTGAGTTTGCCCGAAGCCCACTTAGAGTGGGGGGCGCCGACGGCTTCCAAGTGGACCTATCGCCTGAGTTTAGGTCGCGACCGACCGCTGTTTGCGACCTCGATTTTCGCCCATCCTGAACTCCCGCTTCTTGAGCAGGCCTGCCGCTTCTCTCCCACCAGGATCCGGGTGAACAGCGCCCCTTTGCTGGCGCCGCCCGCTGCCGTTCACGGCGGTGGTGGCCTGCCCCAACGTCCGCACCGATTCGGTGGGGCTCTCCGTGGTGGTCGACGAGGAATGGAAGAAGGTCGTGGAAGAGGTGGAGACTCAGGCCCGCTACTTTTCGGCAACTCTGCCCGATTGGCTGCGGCAGTTGGGCGTCAGTCTTTAGCTACTGACTCTGGCGGGCGAGACCCAAAAAGGCGCGAAAATTTCGCGTCTCTTGACGCCAGTATCCCTTCGGATCGGAATCGGTCTAGCCCCAGAATGTGAACCTCAGATGAACGGTTCGTCACGCACCGGCGGCCCCGGCCAGAGATCAGGCCGCGCTCAGCTTCTCTAAGGTGGCCTCGAAGTCGATAAAGAACGGAGCCATATTGGCGCTGTGGTAAAGCTCGCTCTCGACCACCTCGAAGGCCAGCGTCATGGCCTCCAGCGTCAGTTCGGCCTCCCCCCGATCCCTCCGAAAGGCCTCGCCGTAGAACGAGAGCAAGGGGTAGGTGCACGCCAGCGCCAGCAGTTGACGCACCACCGACGGGCGCAGCAAGTTCTTGCCCAGCACCATGTTCAAGACGTACCGCTCGAACGCCGCGAGCAACCGGGGGCTGCGACAGGCCTCCAGTCCGAACTCCGGTAGAACTACATCGCCATGAATCGATCGGACGGAGGGGCCGCCCTGGAGCGCCTCTCCCACCTGCTGCTGCCGCTCCAGGTGGTCTTGAGTCTCCACGGCCATCAGCAGGCCCTGCAGATACATCGTCAGCAGCGCTTCCTCCAACGAGGTGTCCTCCGGGATCGCTCCCAGGGGACCGGCGGCTTCGGCCATCACATCCACTGTCAGGGCCAGCAGCGAAAGGGCCGGCCGGTTGGGATCGAAGCCACGCAGCAGGCGCTCTTCCAGATCTCGGTAGTCGTTCCAGGAGATCCTTTGCTCTCGGCTCAAGGCGACGGGAAACTCCTCGTCGGACAAGCTTCCCGCCGCCTCGGGAAACAGGCGGACGAGTTGAGCCAACTGTTCGCGGTTTTCCTCGACGTTGTCGTCCGTCCCGGCCACCACCGGCGGGCAGACCCAGGACTGCGAAAAGAACACGCCGTCCGGGGTGCGCACGGCCCGGTAGGGGAACAGTTGGCAGCCCGACGGCTTGCCCAGCGGACCGAGTTCGGCGTGCAGGCTGCAGCGCAGGTCGTCTTCCAGGAACAGGCAGTCGCCTTTTGGACTGCGGGCGACCCGGGTGAAGCCGTCGTCGTCGAGATGGATCGGGACGTAGCCCTGACGCTGCTTTTCCGCGTAAACCGCCGAGGCGCGGATGCCGGGCTCCACCGCAGCGTCGACCGGAACGCCCCAGGGGCGCGTGCAGCAAAGGCCGCACGACGTGCAGCGGAAGCCCTGGAACGGCTGCAGATGCAGAGTCTCACTCTGAGCGATGGACACGCCGGGAGACTTCAGGAAAGGTCGAAGAAACCTTTCCGCTCAGGCCTTCCTTAGTGGTAAGGATCGTAGCCGAAGCTACCGTCCGGGCCGTCGTAGCTGGAGCCGCGACCGTTGTCCCATTCGTTGTACACGGCGTCGGGACCGTCATAGCCGCGACGGTTGTCGAACTCGTCGGGGACATCGTCGGGGCCGTCGCCGTAGCCGCGACCGGTGGGGTAGCCTACACCGTCAGGGCTGCCAGAGCCGCCGTTGACCGAAGGCGAGGTGGGGAAGCCCAGCGGTTCTAGCGCGAACTGGCCGGTTTCGTGAATGGTGTACTGAACGGTGTTGTTGTCGCGGTTGACCTCGATGGTCATCTTCTCGGTTCCGCCGTCGCTGCCGTGCAGCAGTTGGTCGATGCGGATCACTTCTCCGTCCTGGAACAGCACGGTCGAGGTATGCTTGCCTTCCTTTTCCTGAACCAGTTTGGAGGGGCGCTGGTAAGGGCCCTCGGCATCGGGAGTCTCGACCGCGATGCTCTGCTTCTCGCCGTAGGCTTCGCTGGTGCGGTAGACACGGTTGGGGCTGGGGTCGAGGTCTTCCGTCCAGTTCGATTCCCAGCGGTCGGCGCGCTCCAGGGTCTGGCGCGCGGTGATCGAGGCGTCCTGAAGTTCGGCGCGCACCCGTTCGGCTTCACGGCGGTGCTCTCTGGCGGCCGGGGTGGCGCTGGAGTAAGGCAGGGTGATGCTGTAGCTTCTGCTGGGTACGGGCTGCATAATTCTTCCTCGAACGATTTTTTTCTACTTTAGCCCCTGGCCCGGTCATGATTATTATCATCATGTTACAACTCGACCGAGTGGGGAGGGGCAGGAAACTTCCCGGTCGCGCGTCGATTAACATCGAAGTGAACCCGCAAGCGGCTGCCCGCATCCTGATCGCCGACGATTACGCCACCGGGCGGGCCTTGCTGACCCTTCATCTGACCACCTGTGGGTACGAGATCGAGCAGGCCAGCGACGGCAAGATGGCGCTGGAGATGGCTCGAGCCGGGGACTTCGATCTGCTTCTGCTGGACATCGAGATGCCAGAGATGAACGGACTCGAGGTGCTGCGCGAGGTGCGCGCCCAGTTCACCCAGGCCCAGCTGCCGGTCATCATGATCTCGGCTCGAGATGAAAGCCCCGATGTGGTGGCGGCGTTTGCCGCCGGTGCCAACGACTACGTGACCAAACCGATAGAGCTTGCCATCACCGAGGCGCGAGTGCGGGCACAGCTCCTGGTCCGCTTCGCCGCCTCTCAGGCCGTCCCGGTGCCGGAACTGTCCGGGGTGGGAGCGGTGGAGGGGGAGAGCGAGCGACTCGAGGCCGGCGAGCTGGAACTCGGGACGATGCTGGGAGCCTATCGGCTGGAAGAAGTTCTGGGCAGGGGAGCGATGGGCGTCGTCTATCTGGCCGAGAACGAGACCCTCGAGCGTCCGGTCGCCTTGAAGGTGCTGGCTGCGAATTTCGAGGAGAATCCTCAGGCGCTGGCCCGCTTTCAGCGCGAGGCGAAGCTGGCGGCCAAGATCGAACATCCCAACGTGGTGGGGATCTATGAGGTCGGGAAATGGCAGGGGCGCCATTTCCTGGCTATGCAGCTGGTGCGGGGCGAGAGCCTGGCCGACCGGTTGGATAGGGAGGGCCCCTTGCCAGTCAACGAGGCTTATCGAATCGTTCGGGAGACCGCGCTGGGTTTAGCGGCGGCGCATTCGCACGGCATCATCCACCGCGATATCAAGCCTTCGAACATCTTACTTTCCGACGACACGGCCAAGCTGGCCGACTTTGGGCTGGCCAAGCCGCGCGACCCTTTGAAGGACCGGCTGACCCAGACCCATATGCTGATGGGCACCCCAGAGTTCATGAGTCCGGAGGTGTTCGCGGAGAAAGAGTTGCAGCCTCAGTCGGACATCTACGCGCTGGGAGTGACCTGGTTCATGCTGCTGACCGGGCTTGGTCCGTTCCACGATGCAGAGACGCTGATGGACCTGGCGATGGCCCACCTGCAGAAGGAAGCGCCTGACGTTCGCGGTCTGGCCCCGGAGACTCCGGAGGGGACGGCGCTCCTGATCGCTCGGATGTTGAGCAAAGAGCCGGGGCAACGCCCTTCGGACGCGATGGTCCTGCTGGAAGAGATTGAGCGACTGGGCGCGGCTTAGTTCCGACCGCTTTGGCGAAGTTTTCCCTCCCCGGGGGGGCCTTCCCGGAGTTCACTAGAACTTGACCCCCCATGCCTTTCGTACGCTCTCTCGGAGTCTCGTGTCTGCTGGCGGCGTGTCTGCTCGTCCCCGCCTCCGCTCAACCGTCCAACCCCTCGGGTTTCAGCCAGTCCGTCAAGGAGAGCAAGCTTCAGCCGATCCCCAACAGCTTGCCTTCCGCTCCTGAGCCCGTGACCTCCCCCCTGCCTTCCCGCACCCAGGGCTTCGTCCACCTCACCGGCATCACCCCGAAGTTTTACGTGATCCGGAACGCGATCGAACTGAAGGCGTTCGTGGACAGCATTCCCGCCGTCACGCCTTATAAGAAACTGCCGGCGCCTCCTAATCAGGACCTGCTGCGACGCGGCGCCACGGTAGACTTCCAGCGCGATGTCTTGATCGTAGCTATCGGCGCCAATCGGATCTCGCGCCACCCGGAGTATCAGGGGTTCGACGAGTACGAGGACGGCAGCCGTGACGTGTTCTTCACCCTTCCCGCTCCCACCCCGGAGGCGTTCCCCTTCGGCTGGGGCGTTTACACCGCTGTCGTGTTACCCCGGGTCAGCGGACCGACGACGGTCCTGGTCGAGGTCGTCCCGGCTGAGAAGTAGCGGCTAGATCTTGGGCTGGAGCAGTTCGAAGCGATCCAGGTGGATGCCGACCAGGGGCGTTCGGCCTGGGCGGAAGACGACGATGTGGCCGGGGACGTTCGGAATCTCTCGGATCAGGTAGATCTCATCGAGGGTCAGGTGCTTCTCGAATCCGTCGACGTAGTGGCAGGTTGCTAAACCTCGGGCTAGAGGTGGCGGGAGGTCGAAGGGCGGCCCGCTATTAGGGGGGTGGTCGTTCAGGACCGAGACAACAATTCCGGCCGTGGTCTGGATGTCGGCGGGGAGGACGTCGCCGATACGCAGTCTATTGCCGAACTGTTTGACGTAGATCTCAGGCAGAGCCCGCTGGAGGGCTCGGAGGAGGCGGGTTGAGACCCACCAGCCAGAAGACATCTCGACGTGGATCGACCCCCTCAACTTCCGCGGTTCGTACAGGTAGTAACGTGAGGCGACCACCACCGGCGTTTTTCGGCTCCAACAGTCACGCCGTCACCGGGCTTCTTTTTTCGGCTTGCTTTCCTCCGACCCAATATTCAGCAGGTAGCCTAGTTGGCGACTTCTTTCGAGTTCTTCGGGAGTCAAAGATCAGCAATCCTGTGGGGCGAGAATTCGGAATTGCGAGATGGGGAGATCGACCAGAGGAAGGTGCAGGTGTTTGAGAGCGATGCAGCGCCGCGGGGCGCCTTCTATCTCTTGTACGTAGAGACGATCGTCGGGCCCATGTCCCTCCCACAGGCCCGTGCTGTCGAGAGCGATGGCCCACCCTTCAAAGGGTGCTCTGGACTTCATCCGTTCGGTCATACGCTGCGAGCTTCGGTCGCGGCGCAATAGTTCGCGTATCTCTTCCAAGAACGGCTCTAGAGGCTCTTCCTTCGGCAAGTCGATCTCGAACTCCGAGGGATTCTCGAGTGGGTTGGACCCGAGCGAGCCACCCACAGGACCTAAGGACTCCATCAGTTCCCACACCTCGTGATAGGCCAACTCGCTCAACTGGTGGCTGGGGTGGACCTGGCATCTTATCTTCCAGACCGCCGCTGTCTTCTCCACCGTCAGGCAGTCCAGGCGTTTGCCGTAGCACTCTTCCCGCCAGTCCAGCGCCTCGTCTTTGGATTTTACGAATCGCCAGAACCGGCTAACCTTTTCCATGCCGCGTTAGTTTAGCACATGTCGCAAATTTGGGTGAGGGTTGTCACTGAACGTCCCGGGGTGGGCGAGTTAGGCTGGACTCATATATCCCAGGAAGCATTGGAGATATCAGATTATCGAAGGGAAACCTTTGCTATGAATACACGTGCCTTTAAGTCCGAGGCGGACTGTCGTAACTCGTTAGAGAGCAGCGTTCTACGCCGCCTGGAAGTCGGAGGATGGACGCTGATGTCCGTCTTCGACCCGGAGGGGGAGGACCCGCCGTTTGCCTACACCGTCGGTCTGGAGTTCCTATTTGAACACCCTGAACTGTTAGTGTTGGGTCTACCGCCCGACATCTCGGGAATACTGCTCAACGGCCTGGCCGACGCCATCCAGATGGGAAAGCGACTCCGGCCCGGCGAGATCTGCTCGACCGACGAGATGGGTCTGGGCTTCGAGGTGAAGATCGGGACGGTCCTGGACTACCACCGGGAAGACATCATGCTGACCGCCTGCTGGTTCCACGGGGGCGCTCAGTTCCGAGCGCTGCAGCTTCTCTGGCCTGACCAGAACGGTCGGTTCCCGGACCATCCGAAGTTCCAACAGGAGTTCATCCTGGACCAACCGCTGCTGCACACTTGAGCAAGAGGCCCGGTCTCCCTCGAGGCCGGGCCTTTTTAGCCAGGGGTGGAGCGGAGCCAGTTCTCGATGCGCTGAACCTTGCCTTCGAGCTGCCGAGCGGCGTCCGGGAAGTGTCGGTCGGCCAGGGTCACATAGTGATCTCTGGTGTCTTGCAGATAGCGTTGCACCTTGCTCCGGTCGGGCATCAAGTGCGTGTCGTCGATATTGTCGAACCGGTCGGCCAGCTTCAGGGCGACGAGGTCGGGGGAGCCGAAGCTCTCGAGCTGCTCGATGTAGCGAGCGTTGCGCTGGTCATAGCTTTCGTCGGGACGCTTGTCCGGCTTCGAGAGCAAGGAGACCATGCTGGCGGTCCGGGCACCGAAGAGCTTCTCTAGCTGCTGCGGCGTGATGTCGGTGTCCTCGACCACGTCGTGCAGCAGGGCGGCAGTCAGCACTTCAGGGTCCTTGATGCCGAACTGTTCGATAGCGTTGCGAGCCGTGCGGGAGGCGTGGAAGATGTAGGGAGAGCCATCGTCACGGAGTTGCCCCTGATGGGCGGTCTCGGCGAAGCGGTAAGCCTTCTCTAGCTCTGGCCAGGCTTTTTCTAACCCCGCTTGTTTGGCTACTCCCTGTAGCTCTTGAAGTCCCAGGGCCTCCGGCGCCAGGGGAAGTCCGGCGCGGACCATAGCCATACGGTCGGCGGACGGGACGATGGGAGGGAGTTCGTTGCGCACAAAGGTGTCTCGGGGGAGGGGAGGGTCGGAGGGGGCAGGGGAGAGCGAGCCACGGTGGACGATACCTCTCTGCGCCGATTCGACTTTCACCTGGATAGACTATCCTAACCCGATGGAAAATGCTAGACTGGCGTGTCGTGGAAATTCGTCAGAAATCGTACAGCTCTCCCCTCGCCTGGTCGGCTCCGGCCGGCTTCAAAAAGGACACTGCGAAAGCAGAGCTCAAGCCTGCTGACAGCGGCAAGCCCGCCACCGGTGGCACCATCCCTCTTGGAGAGTCGGTCACGCTGTCGACTCCGGGCCTGAGCTACTCTCAGACGCCGGTCGAGCCGAAGGCGGAGGCGCCTGGAGCACAGACCTTCACCACGCCGGTGCCCAAGTTCGAGCCGCAGGTTACCTACAGTAACGGACCGCTCTCGATGGGTCTCGATATGCCGGGCTCGGTGCGCTTCAAGTCGGTAGTGGGCTCCTATTCTGGGCAGGCCAACGGGACGTTCGATATGTCCTCTGCGGCGAGTGCGCTGGAACCGGTCTACATCGACGAGATTCGGGTGCTGGAGTCGCGTTATCCTGGCGTGGCCGACAAGCTCAAAGGGATGGAGATCAAAGCTCTCGAGAAAGGCTACTGCCCCGAGGGCTCTAAAGGCGTCGAGGCTTCGGTTCTCGAGTCGCCGCCCTGGCCGACGACCGAGTTTGGCGACCCTCGGACCAATATCGGCGCCAAGGCCAAAGAGCTTCATCAGACGCACCCGCATCTGAACACCAACGACGCTTCGACCTACGATTTCAAGAAAGCCGCCAGCGACTCTGACAAGTTGATGGAGAAGCTCGACGGGCTGTTCGGCAACGACCTTGGCGAACTGGCGATGAGCACTCGGGCCAAGACGCCCAAGAGTCTCAGCAACAAGATGGACAAGATGTTGGGCTACGACCAGAACTTCACCATGGGTCATCTGACCGACACGGTGGGGGCTCGTATCGACGCGCCTGACCTGAAGTCGATGGGTGAAGTCGCCAAACGGTTGGAGAAAGAGTACGAAGGCAAGATCATTGCCAAGTCGGACTATGTCTCTAAACCGGGCGACAACGGCTACCGCGCTATCCATTATATCATCGATATCGGTGGGCGAATGGCCGAGATCCAGACCTCGACGCAGAGCCTGCGCACAGCCGACCTGGCCACCCACGACACGGTCTACAAAGCCGAGTTCCCGGTGACCCCCGAGACCTCGAAAGAGCTCTCTTCGGCGGCCGACCGGATCATGTTCCTGGAATGCCTCAAGGCTAAGGAGTAGCCGTCGTGGTCACCATCGTTGCCAGTTGGGACGAGCGCACCGCCGAGGCGCGTATCCACATGAGTCTGGACAGTATGATGTTCGACCGCGACACCCGGCTGTCCATGGCCCAGGCCAAGGTCGAAGAACTCGAAGCGTCTTACGGCGACGAGCCGATCGAACTGATGGTCGCCAGCGCCCGCTCGCTCGACGAGTTCAAAAAGACCGACCCGCGTTTCTACAACGCTCCGTTTTAGCGCCTGGCGCGAGAGTCCCCATCGGGGACAAACACTCCATCGAACCCAGCACCGAGAGCCAGCATCGGATTTCTCGGGTGCGCGGGCTCTCGGTGGACCCGCGTGCGGGCTTGTGGAGTGCCCGCACGTGGAGGTCTAGCGGGGCCAGACCACCTGTCGGGCTTGACCGGTGCCCAGTCGCCTCCACTTGGAGGCGCCCTCCAGCAGATAGATGCCGCCGTCCATCCCCACGATGCCGACCTGGCCATCGGAACTAACGGAAATCTCTTGTCCTGTCGCCAGTCCTAGCCGGCTGATAGCCTGTCCATTGACTTTGTAGATTCCGTCATCGTTCCCGATCAGGTAAACAGTTCCGTCAGGTGCGACGGCAAGCTTCTTGCCCACGGCCAGGGAGTTGTAGGGCGACCAGGTGTCCGTACCGCCCAGCAACGCTCGGCTGACCCAAACTTTTCCGTCGGTCCCGACGACATAGAGGTCGCCGTTGCCAGCCACGGCCAGGTCGCGAGCTACGGCAAGGCCACGGCGCGTCAGCCCTTTGTCGAGACGGTAGACCCCGCCGTCTCCACCCAGAACAAACAGGGTCCCACTCGGGTCGAGGACTATTTTCTTGACGTCGCGAGCGCCCGGCACGGGCGCCCACCGCCCTTTCTGGTCGGCGCTCCACACCTGGCCGTCATCGCCAGCAAGGTATAGCGTACTCCCACGCACGGTGAGGCTACTGCCCGTGCCCAGGCCAACTCGCTTCAGCCCTTGCCCGGCGTCGAAGTACACGCCGCGGTCGCTTCCAAGGAAGTAGGTCGTGTCGGCGGAGGCCGCCAGAGGGCTGAGGGATAGGGCGAGCAGGGCAGAGAGCAGGAACGATTTCATCCGGATCGCTTACCTTGCCTGGTCGAGAAATCCTGGGATGGCGAATCAGGCTTTGAGCTTGTAGCCCGTTTTGAAGACCCACCAGACGGCCAGCAGGCATAAGCCGAGGAACACGCCGGTCATCGCCAGGCTCATCGCGACACCGACGTCGGAGACCCCGAAGAAGCTCCAGCGGAACCCGCTGACCAGGTAGACCACCGGGTTGAACATGCTGATTTTCTGCCACAGCGGCGGCAGCATGCGGATCGAGTAGAAACTGCCGCCCAGGAAGGTCAGAGGCGTGACCACCAGCAGCGGGATGATCTGGAGCTTCTCGAAGCCGTCGGCCCAGATGCCGATCAGGAAGCCGAACAGGCTAAACGTCACACAGGTCAGCACCAGGAACGCCAGCATCACCAGGGGATGGGCGATCGAGTAGTCCACGAACAGGCGCGCGGTGAGCAAAATCGTGCAACCGAGCAGCAGCGACTTGCTGGCCGCCGCCCCCACGTAGCCTGCCACGATCTCGAAGGCCGAGATCGGGGCAGAAAGAATTTCGTAGATCGTTCCCGAATACTTGGGCATGTAGATGCCGAACGATGAGTTCGAGACGCTCTCGGTCAGGATCGACAGCATCACCAGGCCGGGCACGATGAAGGCGCCGTAGCTGATCCCTTCGATCGACTCCATGCGGGAGCCGATGGCCGAGCCGAAGACGATGAAGTAGAGCGAGGTCGAAAGCACCGGCGAGGCGATACTCTGAAAAAGGGTTCGGAAGAAGCGCGCCATCTCGAACTTATAGATGGCTTTGATACCGCGGAAATTCATGCTTTGCGACTGACCAGTCCTACGAAGATATCCTCAAGCGAGCTTTCCTGAGTCTTGAGGTCGGTGAAAGATATGCCGGCGGCCGACAGTTTGGAAAGCAGGTCGGCGATGCTGGTGTGAGCGGCGTGGGGGTCGAAGGTGTAGATCAACTGGCAGCCGTCCTCGGACAGTTCCAGCTTCTCCTTCTCGAGATCGGGTGGCAGAGATTTCAGCGGCTCTGCCAGCATCAGCATCAACTGCTTCTTGCCCATCTTCTTCATGAGGGTCGACTTGTCATCGACGATCACGATCTTGCCCTGGTCGATCACGCCGATGCGATCGGCCATCTGCTCGGCTTCCTCGATGTAGTGGGTGGTGAGAATGATGGTCACCCCGTCTTCTCTCAGGCGGCGCACCATTTCCCACATGTCGCGCCGAAGTTCGACGTCGACGCCGGCGGTCGGCTCGTCCAGAAACAGGATCTCGGGCTGGTGAGCGAGCGCTTTGGCGATCATCACGCGACGCTTCATGCCGCCCGAGAGAGTGATGATTTTGCTATCTTTGCGGTCCCACAGCGACAGGTCGCGCAGCACCTTCTCGAGATAAGCGTCGTCCCGCGGCTTCCCGAACAGTTCGCGGCTGAACCGCACCGTGGCCCAGACTTTCTCGAAAACGTCGCTGGTCAACTCTTGGGGGACCAGCCCGATCTTTGAGCGCGCCGCTCGATAGTCTGAGATGATGTCGTGACCGTCAGCCTGGATTTTGCCAGAGCTCGCGTTGACGATCCCGCAGATGATGCTGATCAGGGTGGTTTTCCCCGCGCCGTTGCTACCCAGCAGTGCGAAGATCTCGCCCCGCCGGATCTCCAGGCTCACTCCGTCGAGCGCCTTGCGCCCTCCGCTGGCATAAAGTTTGGTCACGTTGTCGACGGAGATGACGACATCTCGCGTCGAGGTGCTCACAGGTTCAGCAGACATGATCTGGAGTAGTCGAGAAACTCCCCCGGCAACCTTCCTGCCCGTCAGCGCCGCCGCTGCTACAACTCGACTCTGAGGTTGTCGTCCGATCTGACTGGAGAGTGGGCGTAAGACAAGAGCGCCGTCGCGGGCGCCCTCCGCGTCTTTGCAAGACGCCGTTCCAATCGCACTCCGTAGCTAGACCCGTAGATTGATTCTCGTCGGGCCCGTGCCGAGGCTGGGGAAGTATTCGCTGAACGCCTGGGCGGTGGTGATCTCTAGCAGTTCGCACTCCGACAGTCTGTCGCTGTAGTCGTTGGGGCTATACTGCACGGCCAGCGACTGCAGGCACAGGTCCTCGGCCAACGCGCGAAGGCCAAGGCGCATCTCGTCGGTCGGTTCGCACATGCAGCCGCCGTCGAAGTAGGGGACGAACACGGTCGCCTTGTCGCCATCGCGGTCGATCTCGACAGTGAACCTCTCGGCAACCTCGGGCAACAGCGGCCAGGTGAGCGAAAGCTTCCAACAGCGAAATTCTGCAAAAGCGCACATGGGGAGAGAGTTTCCCTACGGAAGGTGTCTCCCCCCGCTCGGGTCAAAAGAGCTGGCTATACCAGACCCCGAGGAGATTTCATGGACACCAAAGATCACGGTAAAGAGCCTTACGTCGTCGATATCGAGAAGCTGACCAAAGGCAACGACAACTTCCGGGTGGCCAAATGGACCGGAACTCACCTGCAGATGACCGTGATGGCAATCCCCGTTGGTGGAGAAGTCGGGCTGGAGAAGCACGACGACATCGACCAGTTCCTACGTATCGAAGCCGGAACCGCCAAGGTTCTGATGGGCGCCGAAAAGGACAACCTGGATCAGACCTGGGACGCCGAGGACGACTTCGCCATCCTGGTCCCCGCGGGAACCTGGCACAACGTCGTCAACAGCGGCGACGAACCGCTGAAGTTGTACTCGATCTACGCCGCGCCCGAGCATCCGCACGGCACGGTTCACAAGACGGCCGAAGAGGCGATGGAAGCCGAAGCGCATCATCACCACTAAGCGCGAGGGTGGCCCGGCCTGGCTAGCTCACGAATCGGCGAGCTAGAGCCCGCCGTTTTTCGAGCTAGACCGGCTAGACCGCGCCTCTACCCGGGCCGGCGGGCGGTGAAGATCGCCCAGCGCTGTTCCCCTGCCAGCGAGCGCTGAAGCTTGGCCTCCCACGGGCCCTTCAGCGCTTGCTGCGTTGAGGACGCTGCGATCTGGGTGAGGTCGGCTTTCAGGGTTCCAATAAACTCCGCCGTGAGGTCCTCTCCCACCACGTCTTCGAACCCGGCCTCCCGCAGCAGCGCCACGTAGTCGTACACCGTATGCAGGCAGTATTCGCGCTCGTCGACGTACTGCTGGAATGAATCCGACCAGGGGCGCTCGCCGCAGCAGTAGTCGGTAAAAACCAGTTGGCCTCCCGGCCGCAGCGATCGTCGTAGGCCTTCGAGCAAGCGTGGCTTGTCATGAATGTGTAGAAACGCGTCGCGGCTGTAGACAGCGTCGAACTCGGCTTCGAACTCTAACGCCGCAGCGTCGCCCTGGACGATGCTCACGCGATCTTCCAACCCTCGCTCGACGCAGCGCCGCTGTGCGACCTCGATCATATTGCGCGAAAGGTCGACCCCGACCGCCCTCCAACCGAACTCCTGGGCCATCAGGAAGGCGCTGCCGCCCACGCCGCAACAGACGTCAAGCACTCGCGCTTCGCCGGGTAGCCGAAGACTGTTCAGCATCTCGCGAGCCTTGTCGGCCCCACCGGGGCTGATAAACCCCTCACCCCAGACCGCTTCGTAATCGCCAATCGAGGCCGGGGTGTACTGCACCGTATCGAGAAAATCCGAGTTCATGCGGCTTTCCTTACTCGGCTCGACGGTCCATTCCTCGGAAGACAGGGGAGGAGGCGCGAGCGGATTCGAAGGAGCCCGCGTGTCAAAACCCGTGTCCGTCCCCAAACCGCTGCTCGCTGCCCTGGGCGCTCTGCTCCTTCTCAGCCTGCTCGCTGTGGCGTACCTGATGGGGCAGCGGAACGCCGGCCCCGCGCCGGCCACTCCAACCGCGTCACCTCCGGCGATGATCACCGAAGCCACCCCAGCCCAGCGCAGTCTCGAGGATCGTCTCGATGCGCTCGACAAGCGGGTCGGGGCCCATCAGCAGCAGTTGGGCCAGACGTCCGCGCCCGCCGCCTCGACCTCCACCTCAGCTCCTGTCCCCTCGGACCCGTCTCGCAAGGCTTACTTCGAGCAACTCGATGCCGTCCTGGGACGCAGCGCCTTCGCCAGCCCCGAGCCGTTCGCGGCGAAGTTGATGCCACAGGCCATGGCGGGAGGCAAGGACGAACTGCGCCAGGTTCTCGACCGCACCGAGCAGGCGCGAGCCGCCGTAGCCGCCATCGTTCCGCCGGCCGACTGCCAGGAGCATCACGCCCTGGTCGTCGAGCAGCTCGACGTCGCTTTAGACCTGCTGCGTGAGGTACAGGACGCCAACGCCACCACCTCGGTCGAGGCTTTGAATGCAACGGCCGCCCGAGTCGAAGCGTCGCAAAAACAGGCTCAACGGCTGCAACAGATCGACCGCGAGCTACGACCCGCTCTATAAAAAAGGCCCCGCTTCGAGTGTCCGACTCGAGGCGAGGCCCTTGGGTACAGCGTCTGAAGCTTAGAAGTGCTGAGGCTTGCGACGCAGCAGCTTGCCGCGCGTCTTGTCGCCAACGTACTTGCCGTCCTTGACCGCGAGTTGCCCACGCACGGTCACGTGGGTCGGCTTACCGTCGATCTCCATGCCCTCGAACCCGCTGTAGTCGTTGTTCACGCTGTGCTCGGCGGCCGTGATCGTGCCCCGGTAGTTCGGGTCGTAAATCACCAGGTCGGCGTCGCTGCCCACAGCAATGGAACCCTTCTTAGGGAACAGGCCGAACAGTTTGGCCGATTTGGTGCTGGCCGAATCGACGAAGCGATGGATATCGAGATTGCCCCGGCTCACGCCATAGGTGTAGAGCAGATTCACGCGGTCTTCGATGGCCGGGATGCCGTTAGGGATGGCGGTAAAAGCGTCTTTGCCCATCTCTTTCTGAGCCACATCGAAGGGGCAGTGGTCGGTGCCGACGGTGTCGACCAGACCCTGAGCCAGGCCGTCCCAAAGGGCTTTCTGGTTGCTCTTGTCGCGCAGCGGCGGCGACATCACGTGTTTAGCGCCCTCTACCCCGCCGCGTTCGGCGTAGGTCTTGTCGAGCATGAAGTGCGGGATCACCGACTCGACGTAAAGCGGAATGCCGCGCTGCTTGGCAGCGACCGCGGCCTGCAAAGCAGGCGCGCAGGACAGGTGCACCACGTATCCGGTGGCGCCGGTGTTTTCCAGGAAGCTAGCAAAGCGGTTGGTGCCTTCGGCCTCGACCGACTCGGGGCGGCTGGGCTCGTGCCATTCGGCGCCCGTCTTGCCTTCGGCCAGCAGTTTCTCTTGCAGGCGACCGACCAGTTCGGCGTTCTCGCAGTGGGCGGTCACGATCACTCCCAGTTCTTTGGCCAGGAGCATGGTCTGGTACATCTCGTCGTCGGTCACGCCGAAGAAGTTCTTGTAGGAGAGGAAGATCTTGAACGACGAGATGCCGTCGGCTACGATTTCGCGTAGCTGCTGCTTGGTGGTCTCGTCGAATTTCGAGATCCCCATGTGGAAAGTGTAGTCGCAGGCGCTGCTCCCTTCGGCCTTGGACTTCCACAGTTCGTAGCCGTCTTTCAAGGCGTCCTCGGTCCGATTGGGACAGCACATCTCGATGTAACAGGTCGTTCCGCCGACCAGGGCGGCCTTGCTGGCCGTCTCGTGAGTGTCTTTAGCGAAGGTGCCCATGAACGGCAGGTAGATGTGCACGTGCGGATCGATGAAGCCGGGGAAAACGTATTTGCCGCTGGCGTCGACGACTTCGGCGCCTTCGGGCACGTCCAGGTTCTGTCCGATG
Organism: Vulcanimicrobiota bacterium; assembly: GCA_023447635.1. Taxonomy (GTDB): domain Bacteria; phylum Vulcanimicrobiota; class Xenobia; order Xenobiales; family JADMJV01; genus JAEXNA01. The sequence continues at coordinate 46,236 of JAEXNA010000254.1, forward strand.
CGAGTGATGGTTTCGTTCTCGACGTAGATGTCGGCGACATAACGCGAGTCGGCGGTAATGATCTCGCCATTTTTCACAAGTAGTGCCACGGGGATACCTCCAGGGAAAGTTGTCCCCGGCGTTTCTTCGCCCAGCCTTAGGCACCTATCAGTAGCCCAAAAAAGCTTGTCGTCAAACGAAGAAAGCCCCGGGGCTGAGGGCCCCGGGGCTTTGGGTGGTCAAGCTTTAGTCGCGGTCTTCGGCCGACTTCAGGTCGTTGTCGTAAAGCGGGACGTCAGCGGTGTCGCGATAGATGTCGCCGTCAAGTTCATCGAGAGCGATGTCGCGGATGAACGCCTTCGAGACCCAGAAGACGCCTTCGTAGCTGCCGATGGCCAGTTCGTCAGAGCGCTCGGACATCACCTGGTAGGGCTCTTCGGCCCGCAGATGCACGACGACGTCGGTGTTCAGGTTGGCGTTCTGGGCAAACACCTGGGTGTCGCCGTTCCAGATCAGCGCCTGGTTGGGGACCTCGATGAGCATTCCGTTGTCGGCTTTGATCAGGGTGTGCGAAGCGTTGACGCCGGTGACTTTCCCTTCGAACGACACGGGGTTCTTGAAGATGATCTTCTGGCCGGGCTCCAGGCTCCATTCATACTTGGTATGATTGCTGTACTCGCGATGCTGAGGCGCGTAGCCGTCGCGGTGGCCTTCCTTGTGGTCCCCGGCAAAGGCGGGGGCGGCAAGGATCACGGAGGCGGTCAGGGCGGTAGCGAGGATGTGTTTGATGTTCATGGCGGTGTTGTTCTCCTAACTCGTCTTGGTTGCACCGGTTGGTCCGGCGTCTCTCTACGTCCCAATCTAGCGGCCCCGGTCTCCACGGCCATTATGCATGGTTATGAGCCTCGAATATCCGCATGGACCGACCGCTTGGGTAACACTCGAGGCTATCCTCTGGAGGGTATCCGTCCCGGCCTGGTGGGAAGGCAGGGGGTCGGGAGGTGACGAGCCAACTCTTCCGGAGAAGATTCCAGGTGGAGGTTCCAGCATGGCGAGAGACCCTTATGACGACCCCAGCGACGAAGAGCTCGAGGCGTCCGGCGCCAACGACTGGTTCAGCGACAGTCTGGCTCAGCAGGCTAAACGCGACGCCCAGCTCAAGGCGGGCTTGAACCCGGACACCCGCTCGGTGAAGAAGGGGAAGGAGCAGCTGAGAAGTCTGCTCGAGTTGCCGCCGGACCTGAACCCGGAAGAGCCGGCCCCGGACCTTTTTGCCAACGAGCGGGAGGCGGCTCGGAAGGGCAACTCTTCTCTATCGTCGCTGATGGGCGACTTGAACGAGAGCCGCAACGCAGACCAGGATCTGCTGCGCGACATGTTCGGCGCGGCGCCCTCGAAAGGGACGCCGCGCCAAGGACCGCGGAAGCGCTAACCGCGCCCCGGCGGAAGGGCCGCCCGGCGGCCTCCCCCCAGGTCCAGATTCGATCCGGCCGTGTAGCCCGAGGCGTAGGCGTCGTGTTGGACACCCCGGCTGCGGGTCGTGGTCGTATGAATGCCGATCTCGGCGGCGCGCTGACGCACGGCTTGCAGCTTGCGCCCGAACAGCTCTAAAGCGCTAGAGCTTTGCTGAAGCGCGGCGGCGCGTTCTTGCTCTTCTCGAAGCACGCGGTCGTGCTCTTCCTTGACCTTATCGCCCACACCCCGACCCGCGCCTTTGCGGAAGTCGTTCTTGCGCTTGACCGGTTGGCCGCGCCCCCACACTTTACAAAGCCGCTCGATCTCGTCGACGCAGAAGAAAAACAGACGCTTGGTGTTCTCGACGTCTTTCTGAGCGCCAATGATGCAAAGCTGGCTTCGGGTACGCTGGGTGAACCAGCTGTGCTCGACGCGTGAGGCGCTGTAGCTCATGCAGTGGTTGACCTTGGCCAGCGTGGATAAGAGGTGCTGTTTCCAAAGCGGGTAGCCGTTCATCGAGTCTTCCTCGAACACCGGCCCGTCGAACAGCTCCTCTGGCTCGCCAGAGGCTGCCCCTTCCAGGTCGGCGCTCTCGATCTGGTACTCCAGCATGAGGCGCATCATGGTCGCAGCCGCCGTGGCGGTCTCGTTGACGTTGCCGGTCGGGCACTCGGACAGCGCCTTGAGTTTGGCCAGCTTATCGAGCAGTCGCTTCTGCTCGTCCTGGCCCATTTGGGAAAAGTTGGTCGCGGAACTCATCCGGGCGCCTTCGCCGTCATCAGCGAGGCGCCTTGCGAACACGGTATCGATTTTAGACAGATTTCTTTGAAGGAAATTCCATGTCCGGGTGTGACAGAATCTGACATAGGCATGTGCTGGTGAGGCTGGGTCTGGCGGGGTCAGAGGACCTGCCGGCCCTCGCTCAAACCTTCCCTCTTATCGACTCGATGGGATGGGGAACGCGCGATGCAAGAGCTGAATATGATGCTGGCTGATCTGGCGGGGGAAGGGGACGTCGAGTCCTCGGGTGTTTTCACGCTGAGTCTGGAGAAGGCCGGAGAGAAGCTGGCCGCTTACCGCCTGCTGAATCCGGGGCTGTTCGTGCTGAACCTGGTGGCGGCCGCCGTCTGCGCCGAAGCCCGCGAGTTTCGCATCGAGACGCGGGAGTCGCAGACCGCGTTCTTCTACGACTCGAACGTCGATTTTTCCGACCCCGAACTCGAGCGTCTGTTCGCCTACATTTTGGAGCCGTCGGCTCCGGCCTATTTACGCGAGTTGGCTCTGGCGGTGCACGGAGCGATGTCGCTGCCCGAAAAGCCGGTTTTGAGACTGCACCTGGTCGGGCCGCGCACCTGCCGCGAGATGGTGATCAGCGAAGGCAGCATCGCCCTGAATCCGGCCTCGATGGGCCCCATGGGCATCACCGTAAGGATTGAGTATCCTCAGGTGGGCGGCTGGACCCGGCTGTTCGACAATCGAGTGGCCCGTCGGGCTGAACCGCTGAACCATCTTTTCCATTTCTGCCGCTACGCACCCATGACCATCATCAACAACGGCAAGGCGCAGGGGTCCCGGGTGACGGGCGGCATCTACGACCAGTCGGTGTTTGCCTGGCGGTATCTGAAAGGGGTGCAGCCGCTGCGGGTGGTCAACCCCGAGCGTCGCTTCGACCTGACGCTGAGCCAGCGGACCGAAAGCCCTATCGCCAGTTCCGTGGTGCTGTCGTTTTTGGCTGACGTCGATGCCAAGAACGAGGGTTTGCTGCTGATCTCGCGCGGCGTGGCGTTCCGCCGTCCCTCTTTTGTGCTGGGCTTTTCCATGGCGCAGGCGGTGGTGACCGCCGACCATCTCGAAAAGAACCTGTCCCAGTCGGACCTGGTCGAAGGGCCGGAGTTCGAGGAGTTGATGGCGGTTCTTCGGGGAGAGGTCGAGAGCCTCATTCTGGAAGTCTGCAGCAACCCGCCTCCGGGCTGGTCGGTGGCGACCTCGAACGCCTTTGGTCGTCAGTTAGAGGCCCGCTACCGCGACGTCGAAGAGGTGCCGATGCCGGTGCAGATGTTCCGGCGTTTGCAGACGATGGAGGCGGAGTGTTCGACCACCGAGGGCCAGGAGCGCCAGGTCGAGTTCTGGCGCGAACTGAGCGCGGGGGACGTGGCGGCCGGCAAACGGTACGGGAGGGACCTGGCCAAGTTTTTCCGAGCGACGGCGGGGCGACGATTGGCCTCGGGGGTGTGGCTAGACGCCCAGCGCTGCCTTCACCACCTGGCCCAGATCGAGGGGCGGCCCGACGACGGGCTGCGCCTGGTCGCCATGGTGATGGGAGGGCAGGGCGAGTCGGCCCGCGCGCTGGCCGAGGCTAATCCGCAGATGCCGGGCTACACCCCGATGCTGGCCTATATGCTGGGCTGGACGGACCGGTTAGAGAGCCAACACCCGATGGGGACGTTCTTACACTTTCAGCGCTGCATGGAAGAGGGCCGGTCCGAGGAGGCGAGGGGAGTGGCGGCGGCCCTGGAGGCGGTCGACGGAAGTGCGATTCTGTACCTCTGGCTGGGCTGGTACGCCATCTCGCTGGGAGATTACGGGCGAGCGGCTCGGCAGTGGGAACGCTGCCTGGGCCGACTTTCGGTCGAAGAGCGGGAGCGCTGGGCCAACATTCTCTGGCCTGACCTGACCGGTAAGGTGAGCTTTTTAGAGCAGGTGCGCTGGCAGGCCCGGCGGGGACTGGACGAACTGCAGATGTCGCTAAACCAGCGGCGACAGTCCGGCTATGCGTCGAGTCAGACGACGCATCCGGCCCGCTGGGCGCGCGGGGTGTGGAGGGCCCTGATCGAGGGGCAGTCGCGAACGGCCCGAGAGGCGTTCCTGAACGGCTACCTTACCTCGCTGATCCGGATTCATGAACTCGAACTCGAGCCGCTGACCTCCAGCGCCGGCCCGCTGGCTCCGTTCCGATAGAACCGCGGGGCCTTCGCAGGGGGCCGGAAAAAAAAAGGCCCCGTCACGCGTTACTGGCGTGCGGGGCTCGCTGGGAAAAGAAGGGGCGCTCTTGTCGGCGCCGCCCAAAGGGGTGGGAACTACTCGACCGGGACCCAGAAAAGGCGCATCTTGGTCGCCTTGGCGTGAAGGGGAAGTTCGGCCGGGTTCAGGGGCGTGAAGTCGCCCTTGAGTTTGCCTTGGACCCGATAGGCTTCGAGCGGGAAGTGCACTTGTAGACCGGGTAGGTCGGGGCTTTCGGCCACCAGGGCTTCCAGCATGTAGGCGTAGTGCAGTTTGGTGTCGCTGAGGTTGGCCTTGACCTGCTTCCAGGTCGAAGCGGGGGCGAAGTTGCCCTGATAGGCGACGCGCCAGTCGGTGATCTCGAGTTCGATGACTCGCTTCTGATCGTCGAGCAGGGCGCGACCCAGATAAAAACCGTTGTGGTACAGCTTCAGCGAAGTTCGAACGAAGCGGCGTCCGTCTTCATTCCAGTCCTCTTCTTGGAAGCTCTTGGTGGTGAGGCCAGGGAAGGAGCAGGCGCTGGGCGCGGGCGCGCCAAGCTGGAGGTCTTCGAGTCCCTGCATGGTTAGCACGGGATAAGCAGGGCGCTCCGGCTCCTTGTGGCTTTTCGGCTGCTCGACGGCCTGGGCTGAAACCAGGCAGAACGCGGTGAGCAGCGTCACGATAAGGTATCTCATTGGGCCCCTGCTACTCGCCCTGTCCGGGGATTCCCCCTTTTCGGGACAAATCTACCTGGAATAGTATACCTTCTGGCGGGACCCACTAGCTCCAGAGGTCGCCCCCGAGAGAGGCATTTTCTCAGAGCCAGGGAGGCGAGGGCGGCTCGCGGAGGGAGCCGGCTTCTGCTACCATGGCGGCATGGCGATTCCGCGTTTTATCCCCAGCTACACGGTCGAGGACTATCGCCTCTGGGAGGGCCACTGGGAGCTGTGGTCCGGGGTCCCCGTGGCCATGAGCCCTTCGAGCGGGCGGGCGCATCAGCGCCTGGGGCTGAAGCTGCTCGACCTCTTCTCGGGCGAACTCAAGCGGGTGGGTTGCGCGGACTGCGAGCTGCTTTATGAGATCGACTGGATCGCTGCCCAGGACACGGTATTTCGCCCGGATCTGGTCATTACGTGTGACGGCCAGGAGACGCCTTTCCTGACGACCCCTCCTGCTCTGGTGGTCGAGATTCTGTCCCCGTCGACCCGCTCGCGCGACCTGCTTTACAAACGAGAGGCCTATGAGACCCTGGGGGTCCGCTATTACCTGCTCGCCGACCCCGACTCCCGAACCCTGACGGGGCTGGAGCTTAGCGGGGGACGCTACGTCCAGAGCAAAGCCCCGGAACTACGACTGCACGACGGCTGCGCTATCTCTCCCGACTTCGAGACTCTATTTCAAGACTGACCAGAGCCAGCGATACATCATCCTGCAGTCCCCCCGATCGAAGGCGAACCAGGTCAACGAGACGGGGCGGCGTCGCGTCGTCGAAACCCGACTGGAGCAGCTCGAGAATGTTTTCCTCCGTGGTGTACTTGAACAGCCCGTCCGAGCCGATTAGGAGAGTCCCCGTCGTAAACGGAGCGCGTCGGAGCTTCGGCGTGGCGTCGCCGCTGCCCAGCAGCGGCTTCCGCTGCTGCCCCTGAGTCAGATCTTGAACACCGTTGGCCGTAGCCAGCCATGCTTCCGAGTCGCCAACGGAGGCCGTGACGACCTCGTCCTCGGTCACAGCGACCATCACTCCCGTGGTCTCGCCACACTCCTGTCGAACAGCGATTCTCTCGTCGAGAGCCCAGAAGGCACGGATCACCTGCTCGACGCTGGAAGAGGTCTCGGCAACCTGCAGCAACTCCGTCACAAAAAAATCGGCCGCTTCGCCTCCACCGCTGTATCCTCCAGCCCCGTCCGCCAGGAACACATAAAAGGCTTTCAGAGTCGGTAGACAGGCCACCCTATCCTGACTCTGACCCGCTTGGGCGATGTTAATCGAGGCGTGGGATGGTTTCATCGGAGGTTTTTTTTGCCGATCGGATGACACCGCATGGGCCGATGTGCTTCTCGAAGAGCGCGCGAAGTTCATCAAGTTGCGTTGAGGACAGCACGCGGAACGGCACACCGACAGCGTTGTCGCTGAAGTGCAGCTGGAACATCCAGCCCGTTTCTACCCATTTTGTAAAGAAATGCCATTTTAGCTTCGATTGCGCATCGTGAGAGGTCAGGTTCGCACCGCCCTCCGAGAACTCGTAATGAAGCGGGGTTCCTTTGACGTCCTTCTGAAAAGCTGACCTGTAGGTGCGGTAGCACCAACCGAGGTTAGCGACCAGGAGCAAGGCTGTTATCGCGAGGACCAGGAAGAGCAGCTGAAGCGACTCTTCCTTCGAATCGAGAGAGCCGGGACGGAATTTTGTCAGGTATACCACAAACAGCGCGGTCGCGAACTGGCTGGCGATGAGTCTGGCGAGCTTCCAGCCCCGCCACGACGACCAGCAAAACCGCAAATACTCTTCTTCGCTCCAGTGAAACTCGCATTTTACGGACGTCATTTTTCGGGTTTTCGAATCGTCCCGATAGGTTCCTGGGAGTGCCTCGCTCTCCAGGCCTCTTTCAAAATAACGTCAACGAAACCTCAACCGCTGGACGGAATTGAACGGATATGAGTAAGGATACCCTGACTATCGATATCGTCTCTGACGTCGTCTGCCCCTGGTGCGTCGTTGGATACAAGCGCCTGCAGCAGGCGCTCGCTCAGTTTCCCGATTTAGAGGTCGAACTGACCTGGCACCCTTTTGAGCTGAACCCCGGCATGCCCGAAGAAGGGCAGGACCTGACCGAGCATATCGCCGAGAAGTACGGCTCGACCTCGGCTGAAAGCGCCTCGAACCGCGCCTATCTGGCCGAGATCGGGCGCTCCCTGGATTTCACCATCAAGTTCGACGAAGGCTCCCGCATCGTCAACACTTTCAAGGCGCACCAACTCTTGCATTGGGCCGCCCTCGAAGGCAACCAGACCGAACTGGACCTGGCCTTGTTCGAGGCGTACTTTAGCCACAACAAGAACGTGAACGACCTGGACGTCCTCCTCCAGGCCGTCCAGCAAGCCGGACTCGACCGCGAGCAGGCCAGGAGCGTGCTCGAGGACCAGCGCTACGCTGCCACCGTCCGCGAAAAGGAGCAGTACTGGTTAAGCCAGGGTGTGCGCGCGGTTCCCACCATGGTTTTCAACGGCCGCTACGCCGTCAGCGGGGCTCGCGAACCCGACGAGTTGAAGGAAGTCATCGAGCGCTCTCTCGAGATCCAGAACCGACCGAGACTGGGCCTGGCTTAGATTCCCTCAGTTCCCCCTCCAACCCAAACTCTGGAGAAAACAGCCAGCGCAAGCGTCGTCGCGAAGCGTTGGTAGCCGCAAAGGCCTCCGACGCTTCGCCGCCGTCCCAGAGCTCGAAGAAGCCGCGTCCGTACGACCACGGCGAGAGAAAGCTGACCGGAAAGGGCGACGGGTGGTGGGCGTCGGTCGAGGTGACCAGCGTCACCGGGCCGGGGAACGCCGCCCCCTCCAGGGAGCGACCAAACTCGCCGGACCAGCAGCAGTCGATCACCACTGTGGCTCGGGAGAAACTAGCCTGCGTTAGCGCCTGGACGAACGCCTCCCGGCGCAAGTTCAGACCTCCCACCGCCCCGAAGTTCCGGCCTCCACCATGCCCCGTCAGGTACACCACCAGGTGATCGCAGCGGGACGAAGCGACCGCCTCGAGCGCCCTGGCTGTCCCGTAGCCGTCGCCTCCCGGCAGCAAGCTTTCGACCTCGACCTGCCCTGCAGTTACCGCCCGCAGGCGACGGGAAGCCGCTGCCACATCGCGCACCGAAGTCGCCGTTTCGGCTCCGTCCAGCCCTTGCCCGGCCACCAGCACCGCCCTGGTCAGTGACCCATGACCTTGAACCTGACGAGCGGAAACCTGCGGCAGGCGATGCAGGTAGACCCAGCGCTGGGCGACATCTCCAGCCCACAGCAGCCCCCCCAGCAGGGCGAGTAAGATATAGCCACGGCGGACTTTCACAGCGCCCCTTTCGAGAAGGCGCACCCGACTTCCCAGGGGCGCGCCGAAGGAAGTCGAAGGGCGTCCGACCGTGAGTGAGATCCCGCTCGACCCGATTCAAGAGTTTCTCGAAGAGCAGCGCTCGGACGGCCGTTACGATTCGACCGGGGTGTTCACGGCCGAAGCCGGTAAGGCGCTCAGCAAACTGGCCTCGTACCAATTGCCGCGCCCTTCGGCCTGGGTGCTGAAGATGATCCAGGCCGGGGTGGCGGGCGAGGCGCTTTCGATCGGGGTCGGACCGATAGCCAGCGGGTTCCAGATCGTCTACCGGGGGCCGCATTTCGTCTCCGGTCGGGAACTGGCTGACACCTGGACCAGCCCGACCGCCGCCGTTTCGAACGCCCTGAAGCACCTGATGGTCGGTCTGCGCGCCATCTCCGTAGGGCAGAGGCGTTCGGTGTTGGTAACCTGGCGCCCGGTCGAAGGGCCGGTGATGGCACTGCACTGGAACGGCATCGGCCTGTCCGACCTGCAGGAGCGTCGGACCACGCGACTGTTTAGCCAGAGCCAGGATGAACTGTCGTTCTACTTTTCCGAAACCAACGACCAGCGCGGCTACTCCTGGATGGCGGAATTTCGCGAACTACGGGATTACGCGGTCAGTTGTCCTGTCCCCCTGACCGTGGCCGAAGAGCGACTGGACCATTTTGGGCTGCGCGACGTCTTTATCCATCGGAAGCCGCTGCTGTTCGGCGACCAGCCCTCTCAAAGGGGAGAGCCGTGTCTCTATCTGACCCGACCGGTCGACGACGAACCGGACTCGCAGGACCCGCTACGAGCCAGCGCCTGGTTGCTCTACGCCAGCGATATCCCCTCCCGCAGCCTGATCTCCTGGGTTCAGCACGGGGTCGTCTGCCAGGAGCGCGAGTTCGGCCCCAAGCATCGCTTTCAACTTCGGCTTTACGTGCCCGGCGATCACCTGGACACCGATCTGACCGGACTGCACCTGCGCCTTCCGAATCCGACCGTCCCGTTCGAAGGGCTCGATAGCGCTCTGGCCTTTGCCACTGACGCTTTGAGTGCGCGCAGCCCGCGGGTGGCTGATGTCGCCCGCGCTCTGAACGAAGGGGGAGAGTTCGGAGTGCGCACCTTGATGGGCCTGGTGGTTTTAACCTCGGCCCTGATGACTCCGGTCCTGGGATCGCTGGGCCTGGGCGGCGGCTGTCTGGGGGCGGCTGCCGTTCACGGTCTGAACCGGGCTCAGCAGCAGCGGGCGATCCGAGGTTTTCTGCGCGACCTGGAAGGTTGGAGAGTTACCCTCTCCACCACCTTCGAACAACCGCCCCCCCTACCACAGGCGAGATTTTCCCGCTAGCGCCGGCCGACGGCAGGCTATCGCTCCGTCCAGGGGAACGGCTTGAAGATGAGCTGGTATCAAGGCGTTTTTCACGCTCCCACCGGGGAGTATTACCAGGGCTCGGGTCGTCTCGGCCGACCCGTGACCCTGCGGATTCGCATTCCCGACGATGCCCCGGTCGAGGGCGTCTATCTTCGTTCCGCCCCGGACGGGGAGGAGAGGACCACGCCGGCCCGCCGGATTCCCGACCGCCCGGGGTATCGATGCTGCTGGTGGGAAGTGACCGTTATCCCGGATAACCGACGTTTTCATTATCGCTTTCTGCTGCGAACCAACGAGGGCGGATGGTGGTATGCCGCGGCCGGGCTACAGCGTTCGGTGCCGGGCTATCATACCGACTTCCAGCTCTTACTCGACTGGAGTCACGCTGATTGGCAGACCCGGGCGGTGTATTACCAGATTTTCCCGGACCGCTTTGCCGTGGGCGACCCGAGCACCAACGTCCGAAACGGAGAGCACCAACTTGACGGAAAGCCGGTGGTTGCTCGAACCTGGGGAGAGCTGCCCGACGTCCATCAAGGCGCGCGCGAGTTTTACGGCGGCGACCTGACTGGCATCGAGCAGAAGCTCGAGTATCTGCAGGAAGAGTTGGGGGTCACGGCTCTGTACCTGAACCCGATCTTCACCTCTCCGAGCAGCCACAAGTACGACGCCGCGAGCTACCACCAGGTCGATCCGCACTTCGGCGGCGACGCCGCGTTCGAGAGTCTGTGCCAGGCTTTGAAACAGCGTGGGATGCGCGTCCTGCTCGACATCGTGCCTAACCACTGCGGGGCAGAACACCCCTGGTTCCAGCAGGCGCTGGCTGATCCCAGGGCCGAGACGGCCGAGTATTTCACCTTTCATAACCATCCCCACGACTACGAGTGCTGGCTCGCCATCAAGTCGCTGCCCAAGCTGGATTATCGTAGTCTGAAGCTGCGCGAAGCGATGTACGAAGCGCCCGACGCCATCTTCCGCCGCTGGCTGCAGCCGCCGTTCGAGGTGGACGGTTGGAGGGTCGACGTGGCCAATATGCTGGGCCGCAAGGGCGGCGATCATCTGGGTCATAAGGTGCTGCGCGGGATGCGACGAGCGGTCAAGGAGACCCGACCCGACAGCTACCTTCTGGGTGAGAACTTTTTCGACGCCAGCTCTTACCTGCAGGGCGATCAGTTGGACGCCAGCATGAACTATCGCGGCTTTATGATGCCGCTGCACCACTGGCTGGGGGGCCGCGACTACCACTCCTGGATGGGCCACGAGTGGGGCGACACTCATCCTCTGGCAAGTGCGGACTTCGAGGCGCAGCTGTCTGCCTTCCGCGCCACCGTTCCATGGGATGTCGTTGTACGACAGTTCAACCTGCTGGACAGTCACGACACGCCGCGTCTTCTGACCCTGATGGGGGGCGACAGGGCTCAAGCGTCGGTGGCTCGTTTCTTGCTTTTCACCTATCCCGGAGTTCCGTGCGTGTATTACGGGGACGAGGTTGGGGTCGAGGGAGGGCGCGACCCCGACAACCGTCGCTGCATGCCGTGGGACCGGGAGAGCTGGGACATCGAGTGGCTGGAGGGTTGGAAGGCGATGATCCGCCATCGCAAGGCGCTGGCGGCTCTCAACGGCGGCGCCTATCAGACCTTATTGGCCCAGGAGAACACCTTCGCGTTTCTTCGAGAGGCGCCCGGGGCCCGCGTGATCTGCGTGGCCCGACGCGGTCCCGACGGGATCGAAAAGATCCCGGTGGGCGCGGCGGCCGTTCCGGACGGCACGGCCTTCCGGGACCTGCTGGGGGGAGGGGAGGCCAGGGTCGAGGGGGCAGCGCTGCCGCTGGCCTCGACCGGGACCCAACTCTGGGTCGAAGCCTAGAACACGACCTTGAGTTCGCTAGACACCTGCCAACCCGACCAGTTGAACGGATGCTGGGTCGAGCCGATCTCGCCCAGTTCCGGAACCCCCGGAGTGATGGCCGAGTCGACGTGGTCGATGGTTTTGTAGTGGCGGGCCAGCACGCCAAAGTTGGTCTTGTCCGACAGCGCTACGTCGAAGCCCAGGTGAGGGATGAACTGGTCGCTGTCCAGGTTGGTGAAGTTGGTCTGCCCGGTGGCCAGCGCGTACGAGTTGTACAGCCCCGCCGGGTCGTAGTGACCGGCCGTCGAGACGTAGTCGACGCCGGCGTTGACCGACCACTTTTTGTTGAACTCGTAGGCGCCTTCGAAGGCAAAGCTGTCCACATCGATGTCGACCGCGTTCTGGCTACCGCCCTGGGCCGCGCTCAGGGCGGTGTCGCGCTTCAAGCCGAGTCGGCTGTACGAGCCGGTCAGGCGCAGCCCCAGATCGGCCCAGCGATAGGTGGCGCCGACGTCGAACGATTTTTCTTTGCCGCGCTGATCTTCTAGCGGGTTGAGATTGGCGTCGAACGAGTTCATCGAGCGGTTGCCGTACAGTAGGGGAGAGGCGTAGCCGTAGAACACCAGGTCGACGTAGCCGGGTGTGAAGCCCAGCACCGTATTGGTGGGCGTCCCCGGACCCAGCGCGCTGGTGGTGACCCGCACGTTGTAGAGCGAGGTCTCTTTCTGCTGCAAGAGCGAACCGCCGGCCCAGATCTTGCCCGCTTTATTGTCGAACGTCCAGTCGCCTTTCAGGCGGAACCCTTCGCGGTTCTGCGGATATCGGACATTGTCGATCAAGAACCCCACGCCGGGATAGCTGAACTGCTTCACCGCGCGTAGTCCGGTGACGTCGCCGGCCCAGGCGGCGGGGGCGTAGTCCGGGTCGACCGAGAGGTATTCGAGATTCAGCCCCAGGTTGATCGGCTTGACCACCGCGGCGGCTTCGGCCCGCAGCGCCGTGCCGCGGGTAGAAAACGAACTGTTCTTGTTGGCCTTGTAGTCCGACATGCCCAGGTCCAGACCCAGCTTCAACGAGGCGTCATCGTTGTTGACCACGTTGTAGTGACCGACCAGGCCGTAGATGTCCTGAGACTGAGGCCCGTAGTTCCCTCCACCGGCGGCCAGGCCCACCGCGCTGTCGCTGTTGCCGTTCCAGCCCGCGATAGGACGGGTGTCCGCCGTGTTGGGAAGCGTCATGGTCTGCGTCTGTTCATAAAGACTGCGCTGGTTGGCGAAGTAGCCGGGCGGGTTGACCCACTGACGTACCGACCACCCGCTCGAGGCGCCAAAGGCGACGTTCTGTCCCGCTGTCAGGCCGACATCGAGCGCGTTGCCGCCCCCGACCGGCGACTCTTCCGACATGCGGGAGAAGTTCAGCTGCAGGTCTCCCACCCCGGACTCGTATCCCAGGTTGCCTGCCAGCACGTAGTTCTGGTAGGCCTGGCTCTGGAACCGCACGCCGTCGCCGAAGCGCGACCCAAGGACCTCCCAACTGAGCTTCTCGCCTTCTCCCAGCGGTTCCCCGCCCGAGACGTCGAAGCCGTAACCGGGCCAGCGCCCGGGGCCGTAGGCGCCCAGGTTCCCCTGGCCGGCGTAAACCAGGGGGGACATTTTGGTCTTGTCGATCGTTCCCACTACGACGCGGGTGCCGCTCGGTTTGTGCAAGACCCAGAATTTGTCCAGGGTCATCCGGGTGTACGGGGTGTTGTCCAGGCTCTGGCCGCTACCCGACAGCGCGGTGAACGGATTCTGCAGATAAGGCGCCGAGACGCCCCAGTAGGCGTCGACTTCCGAGTCGCCCTGGGAGGAGTAAGCCGCGAACTCGGCTCCCGCGTCGATGTCGTCGGTGACCTTGATGTTCATTCCTAGAACGGCCAGCGAGGTAAATCCAGTACCGCTCGACAGCGCTCGTCCCACTCGATAGTCGACGACGGGCAGTACGCCCTGGACCGCCGGTCGCCAGTTCACGGGCAGGCGGGTCCCCACCACGTTATTGTAGTTCAGGAACGGTACGCCGCCCGGTCGGCCGGCGCCCTGACGACCGGCGTCGTTGTCTAAAGCGCCGTCGTTGGTGAAGCTTTGCATTACCACCCGAGTGTCGGAGTAGCCGTAGAAGCTGATCCGCTCGAGTTCGGTCACCCGCTTGTCCAGGCGGCTGACGTTGTCTTCCAAGGCCGAAACACGCACGCCCAGCGCTTCGAGTTCATCGCGCAGGCCGTTGACCAGGGGGCGTAGCGCCTCGAGGTCGGCTCGGGTGGCGAAGGTGGCGCCTTCGGTCTCCATCCGGGCCAGCGCTCGCGCTACCACCACGGCGACTTCCCAGCGCGTCATGGCGCGGTCGCCTTTGAAGGTTCCGTCGGGATAGCCCTCGACCAGTCCGCGCGCCGCCAGGGTGGCGACCGCATCTCTGGCCCAGTGCTCGGCGGGCAGGTCGGGGAAAAGAGGGGCGCTGCGGGCCGCCGAGGTCAAAGCGACGACGGACAAGAGCAGGCTGCGGGAAAGTCGGGAGAGTTTCATCGACGGGGAACGGCTCCGATCATGGATAGCTTGCCGAAAGGCGGGGTCAGTTGGCGCTGGAGCGGAGGGCACCAGACCATGGTTTGTCTGCTCGAATTCCAGTAGCCGCCGGAAATCCGCTGGGCTGCCTCGGGGCTGGCGGCGGCTCGGGCAAAGTCGGCCATCAGGTTGCTGACGTAGCGGCTCTGTACCCGATTGGCCAGATGAGGCTGGTTGGGAAGGCGGCGGATCTGCTCGTCGTCGAGCATCAGTTCGGTGAACGAGCAGGCGATGGGGCGAAGGTGCTTATAGAGGTTGGGATGGCGGTCGGGGTTGACCAGCGCTTCCAGTCCGGGTCGGCCTAGCAGGCTGAACAGGAACAGGCTCCCTCCCTGGTTCAGTGAGTCCAGCGCCATCTCTAGCATCGGCTCACTGACCACGGGGCCCAGTCCGGTCAGCACCGTAGCCGGGGTCATGGGAAGCAGATCCTCGGGAGAGACGGGCAGTTCGCTACTGCAGATCACAAAGTGACTCATAGGGGCCATCCTGGGTGAAAGATTTCGCTTGTTGGGATCGCATCGGTCTCCCAAACAAGTCTGCAGCGAACTATAGGGGCTGGGTGGGCTACAGAACATCGGCCACCTGGCCGATTCCACCAGCATGGCGGACGCGCGGCAGGTGCCCATGGGCGAAGGAAGTACACTCGGCAGCATGGACCGTCAGCCTGTTGGCCTACCTGCCTGGGTCGAAAGCCTTCTGTTGGGCAACCTTAGCTCCCGCCAAAAAATGGTGTGGGTGCTGCTGTTGGTCATCTTGACCATGCTGGTGCCGCTGGGCGACTACAGTCTGGGGCGAGGCATCTACCACCTGAACCTGTACCCGATCCCCGTGGTCTTGTCGACTTTCCTGTTTGGCGAACTGGGTCTGATGAGCGTGCTGGTCACCCTGGCGCTCTATCACGCCGTGCAGGTCCGCATGGGGTTAGAGGGGGTGACGCTGCTGGTCAACAACCTGGGACAGCTTAGCATCACCTTCGTGGTCGGCCTGATCTGCTGCTGGCTGACCCGAAGCTATCGGGCACTCTACCAGGAAAAAGTGAACCTGGCCCGCGACCGCCATCGCTTGCTGCTGAGCCTGGTCCACGAATTGCGCAGCCCTCTGTTTGCCATCCGCGGCATTGTTCGCAACACCTCGCGCAACGTGGAAAAGCTGTCCGGGGATGATATTCGTCGCCAACTTAACGAGGCACAGGCCGCCATCGCGTCCATCAACCAGGATGTCGAGGGGCTGACTCAGGTGTTCCGCTCGGACCTGCACCGGGTCGAACCGCGACGCGAGCCGTGCTTGGCCGAAGCTCTGCTGGCCGCCCTGCGCGAGCGTCATCCCCGCGAGTTTCATCCCCAGCACAGCTTAAAGACCTCGGTTTCCCCCGAACTGGAGACGGTTTTCTGCGACCGCCTGCTGACCGTCGGGATTCTCGACAACCTGGTGTCAAATTCGCTGCGCCACGCACCATCGGGCGAGGTCTCAGTGACCATCGAGCCGTCCGGAAGCGAGGTTCGTTTCCGCGTGACCGACCAGGGACCTGGCGTCTTGCCGTCCGATCGCGAGCGCATCTTTGGCCGCTACGAGCGCGGCGCTCACGGCTCTGGGGCGGGGTTTGGGGTTGGGCTGTACCTGGTTCAAAAATACGCCCGGGCACAGGGGGGAAGAGTGGTGGTGGACGAAGCCGCTACGGGGGCGTCCTTCTCATTCTACCTGCCCCGGAGCGTGTAGCCGTGATCCGAGTTCTCATCGCCGACGACCACAAACTGGTGCGCCAGATGCTGGCTTCCACCATCAGTGGGGAAGACGACCTGGAACTGGTGGCCGAGGCCGAAAACGGGGCACGCGCGGTGCAGTTGGCGGTACAGCACCAGCCTGACGTGCTGATTCTGGATATGAACATGCCCGACCTGACCGGGGTCCAGGTGATTCGAGAATTGGGCCACCAGGCGCCGTCCGTCAACGTTCTGGTGCTGACGGCGATCGAGGACGAGACCTACCTCTTCGAATCGTTGGCCGCCGGCGCCAAGGGCTATCTGCTCAAGGACAGCGACGTCGAAGAGGTGCTCACCGCCGTCCGCTCGCTGTCCGAGGGGAAGGCGCATCTGCACCCCCGTAGCACGATGAGCCTGCTGCTCGAGTTCCAGCGCAGCCGCACCGAACCGGCCTCGGACGAACCGTCGCAAGAGCTAGCGAAGGTTGCTCTGACGCCCCGTGAGATGGAAGTTCTCGAGCTGGTGGGGTTTGGCTATTCAAACCCCGAGATAGCCAGCCGCCTGATCATCAGTGAGAAGACCGTCAAGACTCACGTTTCTCACATCCTGCATCGGCTCAACGTGAAGAGCCGAATCGCCGCAGCCACATTTGCCGTCAATCACGGCCTCTGCCGTTCGTCCCGCTAAGTCGCGCCGAGTAGACCTAGGTCTATGGACCTAGGACCCTCCCCCCGGGGGGGAGGTTCTTGAGGGAAATTCCAAGCCGAAATCCCCCGGGTGGCTGATACCCCGTTCCTATCCCAGCGACCATAATCGGTCATCATCGGTAGGCGCTCACGGTCTATCGTCGGATAGGAGTTCGAATTTTGAGTAACCCTGCTATGGCCGGCCCTTTGTCGTCGCGCTCGTTCGCCAGCGACCTGACCTCCGGCTTTTTCGTTTTTCTCATCGCCCTGCCGCTCTGCCTGGGCATCGCGATGGCCTCGGGTTTCCCGCCGGTCGGCGGTGTGCTGACGGCCATCATCGGAGGCATGCTGTCCACTTTTCTGGGCAGCTCACGCCTGACCATCAAAGGGCCCGCTGCGGGTCTGATCGTGATCGCCGTCGGAGCGGTCACCGAACTGGGCGGGGGCGACCCGCTGACCGGCTATAAGCGGGCTCTGGCCGTAGGGGTGGTCGCGGCCATCATCCAGATCGTCTTTGCTCTGCTACGCGCGGCCAACCTGGGTGTGGCGATGTCGCCCTCGGTCGTGCACGGGATGTTGGCGGCTATCGGGGTGATCATCATCTCGAAGCAGTCGCATACGATGCTCGGGGTCAAGCCGGAAGCGGGCGGCCCCCTCTCGCTTCTGGCCCAGATCCCACACAGTATTACTCACGCCAACCCCGAGATCGCTTTGATAGGTCTGCTCTCCCTGGCCATCCTGGTCGGGCTGCCGCTGATCAAGGCGTCCTGGGCCCGCAAAGTGCCGGCTCCCCTGGTGGTATTGCTGGCTACCGTGCCGCTGGGTTACCTGTTCGACCTCGACCACACTCACACGTACAGCCTGGCTCAGCACAACTTCGAAGTTGGCCCTCAGTATCTGGTTCAGCTTCCCGGTAACCTGCTCTCGGCGGTGACCTCGCCGGACTTCTCTCAGGTGTTCAGCGCGACCTCGATCAAGTACATCATCATGTTCGCCCTGGTGGGCAGCATCGAGTCCGTCCTCAGCGTCCTGGCGGTCGACTCGCTGGACCCCGAGAAACGCTCCTCTAACCTGAACCGCGACCTGCTGGCGGTAGGCGTCGGGAACCTGCTGGCCTCGATGGTCGGCGGTCTGCCGATGATCTCTGAAATCGTCCGTTCCAAAGCCAACATCGACGCCAAGGCGACCTCGGCCTGGTCCAACTTCTTCCACGGCCTGTTCCTCTTGCTGTTCGTGGCGCTGGCCCCCGGCCTGCTGCACCGCATCCCTCTGGCGGCTCTGGCTGCGATGCTGGTCTACACCGGCTTCCGACTGGCCTCGCCGAACGAGTTCCGTCACGCTGCCGAAATCGGCAAAGACCAGATGGCGCTGTTCTTGACCACCTTGCTGGTTACCCTGGCCACCGACCTGCTGGTCGGTGTGACGGTGGGACTGATTCTGAAGATCGCCCTGCACGCTTCTCGCGGCGTCGGCTTCGGCGCCCTGCTCAAACCTCGCGTCAACGCCGCCTTCCAGGGCGACGAGATGATCGTCGAACTGCCCGACGCGGCTATCTTCTCGACCCTGCTCAAGGTTCGTAAGACCATCGATCAGCGCCCGGCCGACGTCCGTACCGTGATCATCGACCTTCGCGAGGCGCGTCTGGTCGACCACACCTTCATCCGCAATCTGCAGGCGATGGCCCAGGATTGGCCGGGACTCAAGCTCGAGTTCCTTGGGTTAGAGACGCTGCGCGGCGCTTCGGAGCATCCCCTGGCTTCGCGGCGGAGAGCGTCGTGAACGCCAGCACCCGGGCGCCTTCGCGAGGCGCGGCCCCGGGGCGCGAGCGGGACCTGAGCAAAATCGTGGAAGAGGTCTCGCACCTTCTTCCCGCTCAGGCGCCTATCCGCCGCTTCGTCCATCACAACACTCTACACCACTTTCAGCACCTGCCTTTTGAGGAGGCGGTGGTCCAGGCGGGCGCCCTGTTCGGCTGCCAGCCTTACCCGAGCGAGGAGTTCTTCGCCACTCAGGTAGCCCGCGGTCGGATTACCGAGCGCGACCTTGAAGCGGTGCTGGCGCTCGATGACGGGCTCAGCAGCCAGCCTGATTCGCCACTGCCTTTCGGCGGCTGGAACCGCAGTGACTTTCGTCGCTTTCGTCTGGGTCACGTGGTGGCCTGGCCGGGAGCCGCAGAAGTCAGGTTCCAGGTCGAAGAGGGAGAGGCACTGAGTTGCTTGAGGCCGGACCTGACCGATCGCGCTCGCGAGTCGTTTCTCGACGGCGGCCTCCCTGCGGAGAGGCTGGCAGCGCTATGGCAGGCGCTATGCAAAAGCTGCGCGCCGCGACAGGCGCGTCAGGCGCAGGAGGATGGCGCGGTCGAACAAGTGGTCCATTCGCTGCTTATCCGCTTCTGTGGCGCCTATCTCGATCAGGGCGTCAGCTACTGGCCGATGCCACAGCGCGACGGGCTTTGGGGATCATTCCTGGAACTGTACGGTCAGACCAGCCCAGCTTCGGCGCCCTGGCTTTCGGGACTCTCCGGGCGTCTGTCGCTCAAGCGGAAGCAGGGGGTCAGCGCGGAGAGCGCTCTGGCCGAAAATCTCGACCGTCTGGGGGTGCCTCGCGCCGAATGGCGATCCGCTCTGCAGAGGCGCGGGCTGGCGCTGCGCGGCTGGGCGGGGATGATATCGCAGATGGAGCAGCGCCCCGACCTGGCGCCGATCAAGGCGCCTCCCGTGCGCCTGCTGGACTACTTCGCGATCCTTACTGAACTCGAAGCGCAGGCTCGAGGCCACGCGGTCAGTTCCGCAGAGACGACGAGCGAGCGGCCGAACTACGAGCTTCTCTTCGAGGCGTTCGGACTGGCTCAGCTGGCTGGACTCGGACCGACCGCGTTAGCGACTTCAGAACAGCGTGAAGGCTGGCTTCGTGCGGTCGAGCAGTTCTCGGAACTCGAGCGTCGTCGCCTCCTGTTCTGGGCTTATGAGCGCCGCTACCGGGTCGAGATTCTCGACGGGGTCAAGAACAATAGCGAACTCGGCGAGTACCGTCCTGCCCAGGAGCCCCTCTTCCAGGCCGTGTTCTGTATGGATGATCGGGAAGAGTCGCTGCGCCGGCACCTCGAAGAGATCGAGACCCAGGTTCAGACATTGGGCATGGCCGGCTTCTTCGGCGTGCGCATGGCCTACCGCGGATGGAACGACACCCGAGCGCTGCCACTTTGTCCGGCCAACGCCACTCCCGAACATCTGGTTCTGGAACAGCCGCTCGATGAGCGCCCTAACGCGAGACCGCTAGGCCATCTTCAGCAAACTCTGCGGTCCAGCCGCAACGGAGTCGTCTCGGGCGGCCTGCTGGCCACGGGGGCCGGCCTTTTCGCGGGCGTCTCCCTGGTCGGAAGGACGCTGGCTCCCGGGCTTTTCCAGCGGGCCACGGCGGCTATCGAGCGAACGTTCGTCGAGCCTCCCAGGACTCGCCTGAAGGTGGAACGACAGCCGCACGAGCCGAAGAACGGCGACGGTTTGTGGGAGGGTTTCACCGTCTCTGAGATGGCAGCGATCGTCGGCGGCTCGCTTCGAATGATGGGGGCGCTGAAGCTTGCACCGCTCTTCTTAATCGTAGGGCACGGCTCGTCGAGCGTCAACAATCCCCACGAGGCGGCCTATGACTGCGGTGCGACCGGCGGCGGCAAAGGAGGCCCCAACGCCCGAGCCTTTGCGGCTATGGCAAACCATCCCGAGGTTCGCCAGATGCTGGCAGAGCAGGGACTGGTCATACCCCCGTCAACCTGGTTCATCGGCTCTTTTCATAACACGTGCAACGACTCGATGGACTATTATGACCTCGATCTGGTGCCGGAAACGATGCAGCCCGCGGTGGCTCGCATGCGAGAGGCTCTGGCCAAGGCCTGCGTCATGGACGCTCACGAGCGGTGTCGACGATTTGCCAGCGTCGATCTCGAAGTCTCTCCCGAGCAGGCTTTTCGCCACGTCCAGGCTCGCGCGGTGACGCTGGCCCAGCCGCGTCCCGAGTGCGGTCACTGCACCAACTCGATCGCCATCATCGGACGACGCGAGCGAACGCGGGGGCTGTATCTGGACCGGCGCGCCTTCCTGGTCTCGTACGACCCAACCACGGATCCTGAATGGACCACTCTGCGCGGCATTCTCGAGTCGGTGGGTCCCGTGGGCGCGGGGATCAACCTCGAGTACTACTTCAGCTCCGTGGACAGCGCCGGCTACGGCTGCGGGACCAAACTGCCGCACAACATCACGGGTATGCTCGGGGTGATGGACGGTCACGCTTCCGATCTGAGAACAGGCTTGCCGTGGCAGATGGTAGAGATCCATGAGCCGATGCGCTTGCTGGTCATCGTCGAAGCGACCCTCGAGGGGCTGGCTCAGATCATGGAGCAGAGTCCCGGAGTGCGAGAGCTTGTCGGAAAAGGTTGGATTCAGCTGGTGGCCTGGTCCCCGGACAACAGCGATCTGTGGACCTACCAGAACGGTGCCTTCGTGGCCCACCAGTCGGACTCTAAAGCTCTGCCGGTAGTGGACCGCTCGCGCGACTACTACAAGGGGCAGCGAGACCATCTACCGCCGGCTCGAATCCAGTCGGCTTACGGAGGATAGGACCCTTGAACGAACTCGCGCCCGCTCTCTGGGCGGGACCATTGCTTGTTTTTGCCTGGCTGACTTTGCTCTGGTGGACTCGCCGCCCGGTGGGCGAGAACCTGGCAGCCAGCGCTGTCGTAGGCGCCTTCAGTTGGAGCGGCCTGATGGCGGTTGGTCAGCTGATCCGCCACGTCAGCCACAGTGAGAACACTCGCGACCTAGGTGTTTGGTTCTCTTTGCCCGACTATCAGAACGTCTGGACCCAGGCGGTTGATCCGTTGGGCTTGACCCTGGCTGCCCTGGCTTCGGGGCTGGTCGCCGTGATCGCCCACTTCTCGCGCAGCTATCTGCACCGCGAGATCGGCTACGTGCGCTTCTACCTGCTCACCACCTTGTTCGGGGGAGCGGTCCTGTTGGTCGCTCTCTCGGCCACTGTGGACCAACTCTTCTTCGGCTGGGAACTGGTGGGCCTGAGTTCGGCCCTGCTGATCGCGTTCTTTTCTCACCGGGTCGGTCCGGCCCGCAGCGGACTTCGGGCGTTTCTGACCTACCGGGTGGGCGATATCGGTCTCTTGACCGCGGTGGTCATCCTTCATCACGCGACGGGCGGAACCGCCATCGACAGTATGACCCGCTTCGGCTGGTTGGGGGTGCGTGCCCCACAGGGGAGTGGCGTCTGTACGCTCATCATGCTGCTGATTCTTCTGGCCTGCGCGGGCAAGTCGGCACTGGCGCCGTTCGGTGGTTGGCTGCCGCGTGCCATGGAAGGCCCGACCCCTTCTAGCGCGGTGTTCTACGGCGCGCTCTCCATCAACCTGGGACCCTTCCTGCTACTGCGCTGTTGGCCGCTTCTCGAAGCTTCGCCGCTGGCCCGCCTGGCTGTCTTCCTGGTAGGAATGGCGACCGTGGTTCACGGGACCCTGGTGGGGCGGGTCCAGTCGGATGCCAAGAGCGCGCTAGCCTACGGCTCGATGACGCAGGTCGGACTGATCGTGGTCGAGATCTCTCTGGGTTGGACCTGGTTCGCCGTCTTCCATATGGTGGGTCACGCCGGACTCAGGACTCTCGAGATGTTGCGAGCTCCTTCGTTGCTGCACGACTACCAGCATCTGGAACGATCTCTGGGCGAGGTGCTGCCTCGGATGGGGCTGCACTACGAACGCTGGCTTCCCGGGCCGATGCGCCGTTGGATGTATCGTCAGGCCTTGGAGCGCGGGATGTTCGAGGCGCTGCTGCTGTGGGCGGTCAGCGCCTGGCAGGGGCTGGCTGGAGTTTTGGACCGGGTGGATAGAAATTTGGAGAGCGCCCTGTGCGGCTCGGATGAGGTGAAGAAGTGACAGCCACAGCGACGGTGATACTACAGGTTCTAGCGCTGGCGGTAAGCGCCCTGGCCGTGTTGCAAGGCGAGGATAGTCGAGCAGCCCGTCGACTGGCCTGTTTGCTTTCGGGAGTGGTCACAGTGTGGGCTGTCGGCGCTTTGGTTGCCGTGAGCTTCGAGGCCGAGCCGTTCAGTTGGCGCACGCCTTTCCCGGCGGTGATCGCTATCGTCACGTTCGTGGCGGTCAGCGTATCGTCGCTGGCCAACACCCGGCCTGGCACCTACGCGGCAATTCTTGCCCTGGGGGCGCTGTCCTCGACGGGAGTATGGTGCGGGGACGAACTTGGGCTCTGGGGTCTGATGGCGGCCCAGTCTGCGGTCGTCGCGCTCGAGTTAAGGGGGCGGGATAGGACCTTGCTTTCTTGTTTTCTGCGCTTCCAGGTTCTAGCTCTGCTTTGCCTGGGCGGGTCGCTGGCCCTGGGCGGGAACTTCTGGCTGGCGGCGGCGGCCGTGGCTCTGCGTCAGGGCGTATGGCCGTTTCATAGCTGGTTCCTTCGCTTCACGGGGAAGGCTCCGCTGGGTCTGGTGACCGCCTTTGTGGCGCCGCAGGTCGCGACTCTGGTTTTCCTGGCTTCGCTCTCACCTTCGGCCGGGACAGGGTTGGCGGTGCTGGCGATGGTCTCGGCCTTGTGGACTGCGGTGCTGGCCTCGGTGCAGGCCGACCTGAAGCGGGTGCTGGGCTATCTGTTGGCCGGCCAAGGGGCGCTGGTCGCCTTTGGTCTGGCCGGGACAGACCCGGTAGGACACACGGGCGGCCTGGGCCTGTGGCTGTTGGTGGCCCTGGGCACCGCCGGTTTCGCGATGGTGTGCGAGGCGCTGACGGCTCGCCACGTTGATGCGCTGTCGCTGCAGCGGCCGGGTGGCGACTTCGAGTCGACGCCAATTTTGGCCACTTCGTTCCTGCTCACCGGCATGGCGCTGGTGGGGCTGCCCGGAAGCCTGGGTTTCGTGGCCGAGGACCTGCTGGTGCAGGGCACGCTGGCAGAGCATCCCGCGCTGGCGCTGGGGATGGTGGTGGTAACCGCCATCAACGCTTACTCGGTGATGCGCTGCGTGCTCTCGCTGTTCGTGGGGCCTCGAGGCGACGGACCGCGCACCGACCTTTTCCCGCGCGAGCGCCTGGCGCTCTCGGTGGTGCTGGTGTCGCTGCTGCTGCTGGGCTGCGCCCCGCGCCTGTTCGTGGCCTGGTTCGGAGCCTGAGTCCGGCTCCGGCTTAGTAAAGAGGGAGCCGTCTCTGGCTCCCTCTTTTCTAGGTCCGGCTTAGCGCTACGGTTTGATAAAAGTTGTGGAACTCGGGATCGTCGAGACCGCCCTGGACCGCACCGGGGACCGCCTGCCAGCCCTCACCGATGATCGGCTCGCCTTCCGTCAGGACACCTCCCCTGGCCAGTCGGTCGATCAGGTGGTCCAGCGGGCGCTGGGTCTCGGCGATTTCGGATTCTGCTACTTCGTGCACGGTCAGGTCGGGGCGACCAAACTTGCGTAGACCGCGTGTGCTCAGTTGCCGTCCACCGTCGCCGTTAGGTGCGCTCAGCGTGGTCACGTGATCGAACGGGTTGAAGGTCTCGTTCGAGATCCATTCGGCCGGGCCGTACCAGGTCTGCGTGATCGGGTCGTAGACCGCCACCGCGCCGTGACGCAGCAGCGATCCCATCACGGTCAGGCTGTCTTTCAGGTACTGCAGCGACTCGTGCTGCATCAGGGAGCCGTGCAGGGCGACCGCCAGCGGCGACGCTTCCACCGCTTCGGCCAGTTTGGGACGCTCTTCGCGCAGCTTCTCCCAACTCCGGCCAGAGCGAAAGTGCGCGGCCGGCATCGCCGTGATCTCCATCAGAGAGGGGATCTCGTGATCCTCTTCTAGCTTGTTGATCACTTCCTGGTCCAGGAAGGCGGCGTAGAAGATGTAAGGTTTTTGCGTGTAGGGCTCGGTGTGCTCGAGAATCCAGTCGGACATCCGTCGCCGTTTGCCCGCCACCCCGCCGCCTCCTCTATCGCGGTCCGATTGGGCCAGCACGCGGGGCGGGATAAACACCAAGCCTCCATCGCGTCCCTATTGGGGACGCGCGGGCGACTCCAGGAGTTCGGTGGGATAGCTCAAAGGGAAACGGATGAGAGTGCTTCGCGTTTTGCTGGTCGTTCTTCTGCTGTTCACGGCCGCCCAGGCCGACTTCACGGCCAGCCCCAGTCAGAGGGTGTCGGTGGCGATCAGCACAGGAGACGTTAAGGGGTTGGCGCGTCTACTCGACCAGGATCCTTCTGTGATGAACGTGGCTGGCTCTGCCCGAACTCTTCCTCCCATCTTTACCCTGATGAGCGTCAAGGTCGACGACAAGATCCTCGACGAGGTGTTCCGTCACCGCTTCGACCTGAACCAGACGGTGGACGGGAACACTCCCCTGACCCTGGGCATCTCGAGCGGGAACCTCCCGGCGGTTCGCCGCCTTCTGCAGGCGGGGGCCCGCACCGACACCAAAACCGAGATGGGCTACACACCTCTCTACCTGGCTGTGTCGCAGGCCATCGGTGGCAACGCTGCGGGTCGCGACATGGTCCGTCTGCTGCTCCAGGAAGGCGCCGACCCGAACGTGCTTGCCAAAAACGGCAGCCCCCCCCTGGCCGCTGTCGTTGCGGCTTCCGCTCAGAACGACGCCAGGGCAGCAGAACTGGCCCGCGTCCTGATTCAGGGCGGGGCGAAGCCCGACCCGGATGTCGTGATCCAGGGGAAAAAACTGAAGCTCTCGGCCATCTCGAAGCCGGGACCGAAGACCGCCGCCGCTCTGCGCGCTCGATAGAACCCTGGCTTTGGCCGCAAGGCCTCAGTAGCGAGGGCAGACCATGAAGTGCATCCCGACCGTATCCACCTTGCCCGTCTGGGTTCGCGAATAGGTGCGGATTTTGACCTCGAGCAGACGGGTGTTGGCGTGGATATCGGCCGGCTCGGCCGAGGTTTCCGAAGGATTCTGGTTGCTGGTCGTATAGGCCCGGGAGTCGTCGAGGCGGACAAAGCGAACAGAAAATCCGTCGCCGTCGCTCATCGCCAACGGTTGACTCTTGCCATCGGTAAGCTTGGCCCCCGGTCGCACCACGTTGCGCAGAATCACCGTCTTCTCGGCTCCCTTCGGAATCGCGTAGGGATCGGCCGCGCTGATCAGCGGATACGGCATGGGGTCCCTGGGATATTCGGTCCAACGAGTCAGGACCCCGACTTCGGAGCTCTCTCCGTCCTCGAGCAGATAGTGGGCCCAGCCCATCCAGTCCGGCGTCCCCTGGGCATCGATGGCCGAGTGGCCGTCTTTCCCTCGAGCCGTGACCAGGGTCAGACTGGGTAGCTCGCCATTTCGCACGCGAATGGCGCCAAGAGCCGTCTCTTTGAGCTCGTTCCGTAGCCGTTCCGCGCCCAGACTCAGGTCGCGAGAGATCAGCAACGACGACGCCTGCAGACCGATCATGTGGTTGGCCGCGACGAACAGGGCCGAGACCAGACCCAGCAGAGCGATCGTCAGCATACTGGCCACCAGCACTTCGACCAGGGTGAAACCGCGACGTTGGAAGGCTCTTCTCATTTCCATACCGGCACCTGCAGCACAAGGTGGCGATTGTCACCCTTATAGTAGACCTGGGTAAACTCCCCGTAGGGGGGATCCTCGCCTTCGCCTTCTGCCCAGCTGATGACCAGGCTTACGACATCGCTGGACCGAGTGTTGTCCAGGCCCACGAACGAACCGTTTTTCAGATGCCACTGTACGTGGTAGGTGGCCGACTGTTGGCGGCCATCGGTCCACACGTCGTAGCTCACCGTCTGCCACTCTCCGGCCTTGCCGCCTCCGCTCAAGCCCCAGCTTCGAGGGGCCCGCCGCCCGTACTGGTGGGCCTGGACTTCTTCGAGCAGGCTGTCGCCGGTAAAGTCGGCCAGGTAGAGCGCCTGGCTATGGACAGATTCGCGCGCGCTCACCTCGTAGACGGTGAAAAACGCGAGCGAGGCGTAGAGCAGCAGAAAGGCCGCTACCAGAACCTCGATGATGGTAAAGCCCCTTGAGGCGAACTCCGTACGTTTCACAATCCACCTCGCACTTCGCTGGCCAGACGGGGGCGCCATAGTCCGATCGGGTAGGCGCTGTCGGGAGTCTCGTTGTAAGTCGTGTCCGCCGTTCGGGTTCTCCAGGCCGCGTTGGCCGTTTTGGGCAGGGCCAGACTGGCCTGGGTAAAGGCGGGGTAGTACAGCAGGCGCTGACCGCGAACGGTGCCTTGCAAACTGACGGCCGCTCCGACGGTATCCTGAGCCTCGAGCGTGATCTTGCCCTGGGCCAGGAAGAATCCGCACGCCAGCGGCGTTCTCTCTCCCATCCCGTTCCGGCTACCGACCGTCAACTCACCGCCCGAGTAGACCAGCGCCCCCGAGCACTCTTGCAGAATCGACTTCCGTCCATAGTCCGCTCGAGATTCGGCCCGCTGGGCCTGAGTCCAAAAGTCGGTCATGGAGCGAGTCAGCGTATCGACCTCTTTGGGCGCGGTATCTTGCAGATCTTTTTTGCGCTGCTCTAATTTGTAGGTTTGGTTGGCGATCTTCTCCATCAGTTTGCTGAGCAGCGTCCCGTAGGAGGTCGCGGGGATAGGGCTGGGGTCGGTGACGAGAGTGATCCAGCCCGACATCGTGGTCAGCAGAAGTTTGTTGGCGAAATCGTCCATCTGATTGGTTCCCACCAACTTCAGACGTCGGGCTACAGCAGCTTTCGCCGCGTCCGGAGCCACCGACAGGGTGTAGGCGTTCGGCCCGTTCTTTTTCGCTAACTCCACGGCCGCCGGTTTGGCCAGGACCGGCGCTTTGCCCTCGCCGCCCTTGCCCCACCAGTCGGCGTGGGTCAGCAGGTTCTCTCCCAGTTCGGCGTTCAGGGTCGGGGCATAGATGTAGCTTAGCCCACGGAACACCTCGACGTTCATGTTGGGGATGTTCTGCGGGATCACGAAGGGGATCTCGAGCGGGATGATCCATTCGAAGGCGGTGGCGTAGCGCGCGATGTAGGGCAGTCGGGCGTGGAACGGTCCGTCAACCTTGGCCAGATTAGGGGCGACCTCGTTCAAGAGTTGGCGGAAGAACCGGGAGCTCAGCGGTGCCAGTTCCTGGCTCGGCCGCCCGTCGGCAGCGATCGACTTCAGCTGATCGGCTCCCACTCCCGGTACGACTCCGTGGGGCAAGATGACGTCTCCCCTGGCTAGCAGTCCGCCGGTCAGGCCGTGCAGCGCGCCCATCGGTCCTCCCACCATGATCGAGCCGCTCTGCGGGTTGCCGGCCCCCTGGAAGCGCCCCTCGACCACCAGGGTAGCGCCCTCTTCCAGGACCACCACGCCGCTGGCGTCCGAGCCGTTTCCGTAAGGGCCGCCAGCGGCCATCGTCAGGTCTCCAGCCACCACCAGACTGGCTCCGCGACCCACCCACAGGTCGCCCCGAATCTCGAGGCTGCGATCGTAGTAGAAGGTCCGGCCCGCAGGCACGTTCCAGGAAGCGCGGGTGGTCGCCTTACGGTCGCCGAAGTCCCACTCTTGCTCCTTACCGTACTGTCCGAACAAGGTCACACTGACCTCGTCTCCCAAAGCTTTCCGCACGCTGTCCAGATCGCCGGCGAACAGGCTACCGACAAACTTGACCAGCCCGCTGAAGGCCTGATTGTAGGCCCAGTAGTCGCAGCCTTTTTCATCCATCCGGTAGCCCGATTTGACCCACTCCTGCTCGCCCTGGCGGGAGGCCGGGATCGGGGTCTGCCCCTCGATCCAGCCAGAGAGCAAGAGCACTTCGGTCAGGGTCGTATTGATGGGGGTGATGATGATCATCACGGCGGTTTCCGCCACCCCGACCGCGACCTTGGCTCCGATCACGGCAAGCTTGGCCACCTCCAGGGCGGCTTCGGCCGGGTACTTGGCGATACAGCACCAGGGGCTACTCCAACTGCAGTCGCACAGGTCGTCAACCCATTTGCGGGCGTCCTCGAGCTTATCGATGGCGACGTCCAGCGCTTCGATCGCCTTGTCCAGCGCCTCGATCGCTTTCATGAAGGTCGCCATCACGGAACGGGCTTTCTGGGCCACCTCGCCGAGGTTGCCGTCGGGGGGCGACGGGATGTGGAAAATCACCGTGTACATGATCCCCAGCTGTTTTTTGAAACCGGGGATGGAAGGTAGCCAGAAGTTTTGCGCCCCCTGGATGCTCAGCCGTTCTCGCATCGCGCTGGTAACCGCCGCGCCGGAAAAGAAGAGACCCAGGGTGTCGTCGGCGTTGACCCGCTCGTGCAACATGGCGCTGGGGTTCGTGGCGGCAGCTCGGTCGCGGGCGGCCGACATGAAGGTGGCGACCTGGCGACTGAGCAGGTTACGGTATGGGACGGGATCGACGGCCGCGACGCCGTTGTAGTTGCCGTCCGAGGCCAGGGCAACCGCGGCGGTTCCGCCCTGGCCGCCCAACTGGACCGGGGCGCCCAGGAACCCGGCATGGTACAGGAAGCCGTAGGGAAAGTTCTTGATTTCAGCACGACCGTTCGCCAGGATAAAAGGCGCGGTGCCAGAGTAGGCCTGGTCGGGTCGGGCAGAGTCGCCCAGGGCAGGGTTCAGCCACGGCTGGACCGCCTCGAAGGAAACGCTGGGCTCGCGGGTCCCACCCGCGAAGGCCATCACCGCGTACGGTAGCCCCTCGGAAATGACGCCCAGGCGCTGCGAGCCGGTGGGCAGCTTGTACTGCACGTAACGATAGCCGGGGTAGCCGGTGACTCCGTTGCCCAGGTCGCGCCCCTGGTTCAGGTTGGGGAGCCCTTTGGCCAGGTCGTTCACGACGTTCGCGGTCTGAAGAAGGGAGCGGTCGATGCTAAGGTCGACCTCGACGTCGAGCCATTTGGGAACCACGGGCGCCTCGTTCCCCAGGGCTGCCCAGGCCATCTCGAACTGCATCTTTTGCCGAAGGACCAGCTCGTCATGGGCGCGCAAAAGCGACTGACGCGTGACGCTACCGGTAGTGAAGGCGACCATGATGATGGTCAAAATCAAGAACATGACCGCCATGGCGATCATCAGTGCCGAACCGCGCTGGTAGCGCCGTTTACCGAGCCTCATCTCTCACATCCCCGACTTTCCCTTCTCATAGAGGTGCGAGGAAGCGGGCTGGAACCCTGCCACCTGGCCTACGGGGCGAAGATTTTTCTGCCCCGGCTCCCGACGCATCTGGCGAGAGAATCGTTCCCTGACCGACGCGGAGCGGAAAGTTCGAAGGCCCCTCACCTGGGTATGACGGGTTGGCTGTCGAAAGGTCCCGGCAGAGGCGCGGCTGGGAGCGCCCGAAACTGGAGGGGACGATGGACGGACCGCGATCACGAGCAAGATGGGCTCGCTATCTCTTTGTAAGGCTGGGCCTGTTGCTCGCCCTGGCGGGAGCGGTTTGGGGGCAGGCCGACCGTTACGATATCGTCGAGTTCACGACTCCGCCCGGCTGGACCAAGGCGGTCGATGACAGCGCGGCCTCCTTGAGCAGGACCGATTCCAACGGCCAGACCTACGGGGCGATCGTCGTGCTGAAGTCGCTGCCCGCAGGGGCCGATTCCCGAAAGAACTTTCAGGTCGTATGGGATATTCTCTCTCCGGAATACGCCAGCAGCGTGGGCGCCCCGACGATGCAGCCGACCGCCAGCGAGAACGGATGGACGGTGGAAAGCGGGGTCGCGGAAGCGACAACGGACCGAGGGCCGGCGGCGTTTATGTTGGTGACGGCCACCGGTGGAGGGAAGCTGGTTAGCCTGGTCGTGCTCACCAACTCGAACGTCTATCAGGGTCAGATCGACTCCTTCATAAGCTCTCTGCGTCTGCCGAAGGTCGACGCCGTGGCGACTCGGCCAGCCGCTCCGGACGACGGAAAGGTCAGCTCCCTTCCGGGCCTCTGGGTGCTCTACACCACGGAGTCTAGCGGCGTCGTCAACGGCACGCCGATGCTGACCGGCGGATATTTCCGGCGCGAATATCTGTTGAACCAGGACGGGACCTACCGCTATCGAGCCAAAGACTGGTCGACCGGGGTCAAGGATATTCTCTACGTTCAGGAGACGGGCCGCTGGTCGGTCAGCGGCAACCAGCTAACGATCACCCCAGCCAAGGGCGCGGGAGGGTGGTGGAGCAAGACCGCGGACGGTAGAACCGTAGGCTGGGGCGCTCGTCAGAAGAACGCCGAGTACGCTCTCGAGCCCGTGACTTACACCTTCGAATTGAAGTATCTCTCGGGGATGGGAGAGACCTACCTGATCCTCAAGAGCCCACGAGCCACCGCCCGCGAGGGGCGACAGAACAGCACAGGCAGCGGCACTCACGAATACAACTTCAGCCGGCGAGATGCGTCGAAGTCACTTATTGACCCCCCTCCCGGTAGCCCCTAGACCTGAGGTGTGGGCCCTGACGAGCCCGCGCGGAGAAGATGTCGTCCGCGACCGCCATCCCAGTTTACACAATGTTCAAAAACTGGGGTGACGATAGTCACCGTGGGGGCAGGCCCGGCTAAGGCATGATAGGCCTATGAAGAACAGCCAACGGGGCACTGCCCACCATACCCACATCAGCACTCTCTTCCGCAGCGTGAGCCAGTCGCGCGGCCGGATCGACCTGTCCTCCTTAGAAGACGACCTCGCCGATATCGAAGAACGCTACGTCCCCCGCCAGCCGCTGCGCGGGGTCGGGGAAGAACAGTGGGAGAGCCGGGCTGAAGGGCGTCGTGGCCGAGAGCGCCGAGCCGCCTAAACCGCCTGGAGGCTCTATCGAGGCGCCTGTCGGGGGAGGGGAGGCGCAGAGCCCAGGGGTCGCCCGTCGGGGAGGGCGGCGACCCCTGGAGCTCTCTCACACCACGATCACAGCTTCTCGGTGACACATGTCACTGAGGCTCGGTGCACTGGAACGGTAGCCTGCGACTATGAGCAAGTATCAAGAAGCCAAATCCGAGGAGCTCGTCGCCATCTACCAGCGGGCTCACGAAGAGCTTGCGGACCTGCAGAGCCGCTGCCCTTCCCCGCTCGACCAGAGCCCCACCGCTCACGAGATCAGGGCCGCCATCGAGCGACATCGCACGATGATCCGCGAACTGAGACGGGCCTTGCATTCGATGCATACGGTATCACGATAGACAACGGGCCCCAGCCCTTCCGCTCTGCTTGATGAAGTTTCAAGGAGCCGGCCGACGCCAGGTGGAACTCCTCGGGGTGAACGACCTCGACATCCGCCTGGCTCTGCTGACCCATCTGCAGCGGCAGCACGCCGATCAGCCGGATACGCTGATCGTGGAAGAGGTGTGTGTTCGCGGGGGCCAGTCCCGGGTCGATCTGGCGGTGGTCAACGGGCGCCTGCACGGCTATGAGATCAAGAGCCAGCGCGACACGCTCAGTCGTTTGACCCGGCAACTCGAAGACTACCGCGCCGTGTTCGACGAACTGACGGTGGTGATCGGGCTCAAGCATCTGACCGGTGTGCTGGGCGAGATCCCGTCCTGGTGCGGGATCATCCTGGCCGAATGGGTGGACGGGCAGGTCACCCTCGAACCGTTCCGGGAGCCGGGTCGAAATCTGCACCGAGATCCTCTAGCCCTGGCTCAGCTGCTTTGGCGAGAAGAGGCTTTGGCCGTTCTTGAACGGCACGACTGCGCCCGCGGGGTGCGCAGCAAGCCCCGCGCCGCGATGTGGGCTCGACTGGCCGAGTCGCTGGCTCTCGAGGATCTGGCCGACGAGGTGCGCGAGGCGCTCAAGGCCCGCCGCGATATCTGGCGGGTGGCGCCCAAGCCTCGGCGACGCAAGAAGTCTCGCCGACGAGCCCCCCTGCGCCGCTAGGCCTCCACCTCCGGGCCTCCAACTCCAGGCTGGCCCGCACGGCTTGACCTGATGGAAACCATGCGGAAATTTTCTTTCGGAATTTTTTCCAGAGATGTCGATCCGGTTGCCTGACGAACGACTACCTGATGAAAAGGCCCGAAAGGGCAAAGAAATCCAAGGAGTCCCATCATGCAGTTGAACCCTTATCTTTGTTTCGAAGGTCGTTGTGGCGAAGCGATCGAGTTTTATAAGCAGGCCGTGGGAGCCGAAGTTGTCTTCTCGATGCCGTTTAGCGAAGTTCCGCAGACGGCCCAGGACGAACAACAGGGCTGTGGCGCTAACATGAAGCCCGACAGCATCTGCCACGCGGAAGTCAAAATCGCGGGCGCGACCATTTTTATGAGCGACGGAATGTGCAGCGGCCAGGCCGAATTCAAGGGCATTACCCTATCGCTGAGCGTCGAGAGCGACGAACAGGTCAAGGAGCGCTTCGCTGCGCTCTCCGAGGGCGGAACCGTGCACATGGCGCCTCACCCCACTTTCTTCGCTTCGCTCTGGGGCGTCTGCGCTGATAGGTTCGGGGTGGGCTGGATGGTGATGTCGCCCGCACCTGTCCCTGCTGAGTACTAAATTTCGTCAGCTAAGCTTAACGGCAAGGCTCGGGAGATCTAATCTTTCGAGTCTTGTCTTTATTTGGCTCGAGTTTGCCAATGAGGCCGCAGGAAGACGAGTTTGACGGAGGAACCTGAGGGTTCAATGAATTTCCTCTACCTGTCGCCGCATTTTCCGCCCAACTACGAAGCGTTCTGTGTCGAACTTCGACGGCAGGGGGTCAACGTTCTGGGCATCGCCGAAGCGCCGTACCAGGCGCTCTCTCCCCGCCTGCAAGGGGTGCTGACCGAGTACTACCGAGTCGACGATATGCACGACTACGACCAGTTGGTCCGGGGCCTGGGCTACTTCACCCACCGCTACGGCAAGCTCGATCGGCTAGAGTCGCACGCAGAGTACTGGCTGGAAACCGAGGCCCGCCTGCGCCAGGATTTCAATATCACGGGGCTGCGCCCGGACGACCTGGTCCCCATGAAGCGCAAGTCGCTGATGAAGCAGAAGTTCGTCGAAGCTGGCATCCGAGTCGTTCCCGGCGCCGTCGCTCGCGACCACGACCACGCGCTGAGCATCGCAGCCGAGATCGGATTTCCCCTGGTCGCCAAGCCCGATATCGGGGTCGGGGCAGCCGGCACCTATCGCTTCGAGAACGAAGACCATCTCAGCCGCTTCTTCCGGGAGCAGTCGCCCCACGACTACATTCTCGAGCAGTACATTGACGGTACGCTGATCAGTTTCGACGGCCTGACGGATCGGAACGGCGACCCCGTGTTCATGGCCTCGCACGTGTTCAGCGACGGCATCATGGAAGTCGTTAGCAAAGACCTCGACATGTTCTACTACTCGCAGCGCGAGATTCCGGCCGATGTCGAACAGGCCGGCCGGGCCGTGCTCGCGGTCTATCGGCCCCAGGAGCGGTTTTTCC
Organism: Vulcanimicrobiota bacterium; assembly: GCA_023447635.1. Classification (GTDB taxonomy): domain Bacteria; phylum Vulcanimicrobiota; class Xenobia; order Xenobiales; family JADMJV01; genus JAEXNA01. Next base: position 80,241 of record JAEXNA010000254.1, read on the forward strand.
ACTTCGAGTTTTTCCGCCGCCGCTCGGACGGAGAGTTGGTAGCGCTCGAGGTCAACATGCGCCCCCCGGGAGGCCTGACCACCGACATGTTCAACTACGCCAACGACATCGACATCTATCGGCAGTGGGCCCGGGTGATGGTCGGGGAGCCGTTCGAAGCCAACCCCAACCGCCCTTATCACTGCTGCTACGTTGGCCGAAAAGATCATCGACCGTACCGCCACGACCACGTCCAGGTCTTACAGAGGGCGGGTGGGCTGCTCTGCCATCAGGAGCGGGTGCAGTCCGTGTTTCGGGGGGCGATCGGCGACCACGGCTATCTGCTGCGGTCGCCTGAACTGAGCGAGGTCGTCGACGTCGCCAGTTACGCGTTAGCAGTGGAGTAGAAAGCATGTACGAAACCCACCGATGGTGGAGCCCCCACCTGCGCCAGGACATGGAGTTCCGGGTGTACGGTCACGCCGGTAAGCCGGTGCTGGTCTTCCCTTCCCAGGAAGGCCGTCTTTACGAGTACGAAGACTTCGGCATGGTCGAAGCGGTTCGGCCCTGGCTCGATTCCGGCCGCATCCGGCTGATCACCATCGACGGTCTGGATGGGCAGACCTGGTGCAACTACGACATCCATCCTCACCACCGCGCGCTGCGGGCCAACGACTACGACGCTTACGTGGTGAACGAAGTGCTTCCGTTCATCGAAGAGATCGCCTCAGGTCAGGGGATTATGGCAACGGGCTGCTCGATGGGCGGCTACCATTCGGCCAACGTCTTTTTCCGCCATCCCGAGCGGTTCGATAGCCTGATCGCGATCAGCGGAGTCTACCGCTTGATGCTGTTTGTGGGAGACTACATGGACCAGGAGGTGTACTTCCACACTCCGCTGACCTATTTGCCAAATCAGCACGATGAGAAGGCGCTGCAGGCGATGCGGGCGGCCAAGATCGCCTTTGTGGTAGGTCAAGGCGCTTGGGAGGACGATATGGTCGCCGACACCCGCTCGCTGCAGACGATTCTCGAAGGCAAAGGCGTGCCCGCTCGATTCGACTACTGGGGCCACGATGTCGATCACGACTGGCCCTGGTGGAGAAAGATGATGCCCTACTTCCTGAGCGAAATGGGGATCTGAATCGACTTTGACTCGGCGCGAGTTAGCCTTCGAGATCGCGGTCAACGGGGTGTTGCCGTACCTGGTCTACGAGCAGAGCAAAGCGCGCTTTGCGGCGACCGAGACCCAGGCGCTGCTGTGGGCCACCGTTGTTCCGGGCGTGGTGGTGATCGTGGGTCTGGTTCGTCAGCGTAAGCTGGACCCGATCGCGCTCTTCACTCTCCTCACCCTGCTGATCTCTATCGCACTGGCCGCAGCTACGGATGACCCTCGCCTGTTACAGCTTCGGGAGTCGTATCTTAGCGCGGGCCTGGGCGGCCTGATGCTTCTCTCGGCGATCGTCGGGCGCCCCTTGCTGACCCTTCTGGCCCCTCGACTGCTACCGCCGGACAAGCAAGAGTTAGCCGGTCATCCCAAAGTCCGACGACTGTTGACCCGGCTGACCTGGATCTGGGGCTTTCTGTTTGCCGGAGAGCTGGCCTTGAAGTGGTGGATGGTCGAGACGTTGACCATCGGGCAGGTACTGGCTCTAGGGCCGGTGGCCTTTGGAGTGTGGACCGCGTTCGGCTGTCTGCTGAGTCTTATAGCGGCACGCACCTTACGCCCGAAGGACGAGCAGCCGCCGCTGCCCGTGCAGACCTATCTGCCTGGGGCCCCGGTCGAGGAGATTTCTGGCGACGACACTCTTGCCAGAAAGGTCCCGGCCGATATAAAACCGTAGCGTGAAGTTTCCCTTGATCACCATGGCGATGCCGGCGGTCGGCGCTCTCGGCGTCCTGCTCTGGCGTTTGCGAGAGACGATGCGTCCGCTGACGCTCAAGCGGATCGTCATCCCACCGGTAGCGATGAGCACGGGGTTCGGAATGTTCCTCTACCCGCCAACGCGGGTGCCGCTGGCCTGGGCGCTGCTGGCTTTTCTGGCCGGAGCGACCCTGTTCGCCGTTCCGCTGGTGCGAACGTCGAGCCTTTCGATGGTCGAAGGCAAGGTCTACCTCAAGCGCAGCCGCGCCTTCCTCTGGGTGCTACTGGGGCTGATCGCGGTTCGCCTGGTGCTGCGGGAACAGGTGTCCCACTACGTCACGCCGCTGCAAACCGGCAGCCTGTTCTTCCTCCTGGCCTTCGGGATGATCGTGCACTGGCGGCTGGACATGCTGGCTCGATTCCGGAAGCTGACGGCCGAAGAAACAGCGGCCTGAGAGGACGCCTTAGTGCAGGATCAGCGCTTCGAACAGACGGCGCACCGCGCTAGCGCCGTCGGATAGGCCGAAAGAGTTGAACTCGCAGCTCAGGATCCGCCCTTCCCACGAGGTCAGGTAGACCCAGCGATGCAGCGCCGAGGTTCGGAACTCTAGCAGTTCCCAGGTGCGGGAGCCGTGGTCGAGCGAGCTGTCGGACAGCCACTCCGCGCCTTCGAAAAAGTCTTCCAGGTCCGAACGGTAGGTGGCGCGGGCGGCAGCCATCTCTTCGGGCTGGGCGGACATCTCACTGTGCTGGACCGACCAGATCAGCGCCTTCCCATCGGGGCCGGGAAGGCCGTAGGCGTGCTGAGGCACTTCCCCTCGGCCAAAGAAGTCTTGTTTCTCGCCCCCGTCGAGTTCTTCGACCTGAAAGGGAGAGTGCAGCGAGGCGCGGCCGCCGAACAGCGGAATCATCGTGGTCAAAAGAAGGTCCTCCCTGGAACATATGGGCCTATCAGCACGTCGTCTTGTGACACATTTTTACCGTGGCTGCAGCAAACCTCTCACCCGGCGAACGAACTTTACCGGGGGAGGCCGGAGGCGGCGAGAGCTTGAAGGCGGCGGCCATGCGAAAGACTTTGGCCTCCCTGTGCTGCTCTTTACTTCTCGTCGCGACGGCGACCGCCGACCCGCTGCACGACGTGGTTGAACACGGCACGGTCGAGCAGGCCCGGCGTCTGGTCGAAAGAGGGGCCGACATCAACGGTCGGAACATCGAAGGCGAGACCCCGCTGCACGAGGCCGCCGAAGAGGGGCGACTGGACATGGTGAAGTTCCTGGTCGAATCCGGCGCTCGACGCGCCGTGCGCGACGACGACGGCGAGACCCCTTTGCACGAGGCCGCCGAAGACGGTCATCTCGAGGTGGTCCGCTACCTGGTGGAACACGGGACGCCGATCGACGCGCTGGACAAACACAGTCAGTCGGCTCTGCATCTGGCCATCAAAGAGAAGAAGGAAGCTGTGGCGCTGTATTTGATTTCGGCGGGAGCCGGTTTGGGCTATCGCAACGAGGACCTGAAGTCGGCCCTGGACCTGGCCCGCGCCCAGGGGCTGACTTCGGTCGTCCAGGCGCTGGAAGGGCGTTGAGCGTGGGCCACCGTCCTCGCCGCTCGCCCGAGTCCCAGCAGCCGTTCCTGAGCGCTTTCGAACTGACCAGCTGGGCAGTTCGGGCTTTTTCTATCGGGACGATTTTCTTCCCACCCCGACCTCCAACTGGATCCGCTCGGAAGCGCTCTCTCTGGTCTCGCAGGGAGCCTTGCGCGCGGCCGGTTTCGGGCGGGACGGCCAGACCGATGCCAGGGTCCGAGGCGACCACCTCTGCTGGATGGAAAAGTCCAGCGCCGGTCCGGGCACCCGGGGGCTGATGCTGGCCTTCGAAAAGCTTCGGCAGACGGTCAACCGCGAGCTGTGCCTGGGAGTGTCGCGCTACGAGATGCAGTTAGCGCACTGGCCGAAGAGGTCGAGCACGCGGTGCTGCCGGTCGAGGCTTCGCGGCTGGCCTTGACGGCCTGGTTTCACGGAGCCTGAACCGCAGCGCCGAGGAATCCCGGGACGCAATCCGAAAGCGCCCCGCATGTCCGGCTCTACCCCGTTTCCGCTAGCCCAAAGATTGGCCATCATGCTGCCCGTGTCGATCTTCTTCCTGGTCCTGGACCAGTGGAGCAAGATCTGGGCCGTAGCCAGCACGATGGGGCAGCCGCCGCGCACCTATGGGGCGATCTTTACCCTGACCTACGCCCAGAATATGGGCGCCTGGGGTTCCTTAGGAGCGACCTGGCCAGACCCTGTGCGCTACACGGTTCTCAGCGTGCTTCCCGCTCTGGTCCTGCTGGGGCTAGCGATCTACGCTTTGAAAGACGCCGAGATCGGAGCGGCCGAGGTGACGGCCTGCGCTCTGGTGGTGGCGGGAGGCACCGGCAACCTGATCGACCGCTTCCAGTTAGGCTACGTGCGCGACTTTCTCTACGTGGGCTACGGGCCGATCGGAACCAACATCTTCAACGTGGCGGACGCGGTGGTGATGGCGGGGCTGGGGGTTCTACTGCTGAAGAATCTGCAGACCTACCTGGCTTCTCGAAAGGCCGCTTAGAAGTCCCCCCGAAACCTCTCGCCTTAGGCGCTCAGGCCGGCTTTTCGGCAATGACCAGCGAGAAGGTGCTGGCGACCTCGGTCAACGACATGGTGAAATTGCCGTCGTCCTCGCCGTCGCGGTCCGCTTTCTCGCCGTGGCCCCAGGGGTTGCGCAGGCTGACCGTCTCGCTTTCCGCGTCGTAGCCGGTGATGGTGTAGGCGTGACGAGCTTCCGAGACCAGCGAGACCTCGGGATCGAAGTCGCTGCTGTTGACCTGGGTGAACAGCGCTCCGCCGTTGCCCAGAGTCGTCTGCAGTAGCTCGGAGAGGTTCGCCTTGTTGCGGTAGTCCGGTCCGCCAGCTGAGCCAGCGTTCAAGAACACGACTTCGCAGTCGGCCCCGGTCAAGGCTTTCAAAGCGTCCTGAGCCAGACCGCCCTTGATATCGTCGCCGGTCCGGGCCAGCTTCTGAGCCATCCCCTTTTCCATCAAGCCCGACCAGGAGCCGTCGCCTCGGCTGTAGACCCGGCGTTCGGCCGGGTTCAGCGGTTTGACGAACTCGCTGCTGCCGTCGGCAAAGCTCATCCGGTAGCCTTCGCCTTCCTCGCGAAGAATCTCTTCGAGTTGGGCCGCGCCCAGGGTGGGCAGAACGCCCAGGAACCAGCAGCTGCCCTCTAACCCCTGTCCTACCTTCGCCCCGTCCGGACCGTCGCCCTCATTGAGATAGAGCGGCATCCGTCGCGGCATGGCCCGACGCTCCTGGTCGGTCAGACGCGAGCTGAGCTGTCCCAGGGTATAGTTGACCAGGCCAGAGTCGACCATCCCGACGTTCTCGGGGAGCAGCGCCTGCAGATCCTCGATCGCCATCATTTCGCCGTTCGGCCCGCCCGACGAATCGACGCCGGCCAGCAGCGCCTGACGAGAGTATAGCGTAGCGGCCTGAGCCGCCGTCAGGTCTAGCGCCCGATAGTCGGTGATGATCGAGCGCGCTTCGTTGCGGTCGACTACCCCGTTGCTATCCTGGTCGAGGAGGGGGAAAACGGCCAGCGCCTGACGGACCAGCGCGAGGGTACCGGGGTTCAGCGGCGCGGGCTGATCGGCCATCGTGCCGGGCCGGTGCCACTGCGGCTTGTGAAGATTCTGTCCCTGGACCAGGGAGGCCCGAACCTTGGTTCGTTCGTCGGCGTACACCACGCCGTCGCGAGCGCCCGCCGTTTCTCCGTAGGCCTGCTGGCAGCGCCAGTTCAGCTCTTCGACGGCGTCGCTTTTCGAGACGACGCCCTGCGATAACTCGTCGAAAAGACGGCTAAGCCCCGCACGGTCATAGGGGGCGGAAGGCTCGGTCTGGTTCTGCGGCGTGGCATGCATCTTGCCCGCCAACTTTTTCATGTCTCGGGCCAGTTCAGCGCGTTCGGCTCGGGTGACCCCGCCGCCGCGAAGCTCGGCCCGCTGGCTTTCGAAGGTCTCGAGATGTCCGGCGCTGCGCACGAAGCTACCCCGGTCGATGCTGCCTTCGACCACCCGGTCGACCAGCCGGATCTGGTGGCCCAGGATCGCTTTGTCGTGGGTGGCGTAAAGCGCGGCTCCGCTGCCCAGATGCTCCTGCACCTTCGGAGAGGGGCGGAAACCGTTCGGGTGAGTCAGCGACTCGGCGCCGCGTATGGCTGGACGGGAAGTCATTCGGATGTTGGCACTATCATACGAAAATGCCCGGCGAGGGATGCTACAAAACTATGAACAAAGCCTGCACAAATTGGGAGGAAAACGGCTCTAGAGGGGGCCCTAGGTCCAGTTCAAGTAACGGTGCATCTCCTGGTAGGCGCCGGCGCTGATCGGGAGGTACTTATGCTCGGTCCATTCGCCCTGCACGTAAGCTCTCTCGACCCCGGCCGGGCCAAGGTGATCGGCGGTGACCAGTCCGTCGCCGGGCTGGAACGGAGGCAGTCCGTAATGGAAGGTTTTAGCGCCCTGGTAGCCCACGATCTGGAACCCTTCGGTGCGTGCCATCTGGGTATCCCAGCCGGCATTGAGCTTTTCCAGCGAGTCACTACCCACCGTCATGAACTCCATCGAGGGGCGATCTTCCGGGTCCAGGCCCAGATCGCTGAGCAGATAATCGACATCGTAGCCCTGGTCTTGAGCCTTGTAGGCAAAGTTCGACAAAGAAGCTAGACCGGCACCCATGTTGGGGGTGCCCACGAAGACCAGGCGACCGACGTCGCTGCCGCCCTGATCCAGGTAGGTGCGCGTGGCCAGACCGCCCTGGCTGTAAGCGATCACGTCGGGGGCAGGTCCGCCCACCGCACGACGCATCGCCTCGAGATTGGCCTTGACCTGGGGAGCGGTGGTGGGCGGCGCTTCGCTGGTGTTGTTGAACACCGTGACGAAGACCTGGGCGTCTTTCGGGACTTCACCGTGGGGCAGCGGTTCGTTGCAGTTCTGGTCGTGGAAGAATTCGCCGTTGCGCAGGTAGTAAGTCTTGCCGCCGTTGGCGCCGTCGTCGGTCAACTTGTCGGTCAAGGGGCGGAAGCGGTCGTGCGAGGTGTCCCAGCCCGGAACCAGCATGATCGGGCGCTTGAGCGCCGCCGGGGGCAGATCTTTTAGGGGGCTGGCCTCGCCAAGAGGCAGTTTTTCCGTCGTGGTTACCCGATGGAACGCTTTCAGACCGCGGCGCATCACGTCGAGCCGGTGGATCTGGTCGCCCCAGGGCTGCGGGCTGTCGCTGGTCATCGCTTCGACCGCCAGTCCCGTGTAATAGAACGCTTCCTTCACCTTGCTGGCGATGGTCAGACCGGTCGCGGCCACTTTGCCCTTGAGGGTCAGTTCATCGCTGCCTTCTCTGGTCCACCGGTTAGGGTCGAGGCGAGAGAAGACGCTGCTATGACTGGACGTGATCTGCATTGACGCTACTTTAGCGCTGCTCTGTCACGAGAACGTTAATCGCGCCGACGGAGTTCGAACAGGACGATCTCTGGCGCGGCGCCGACCCGCAGGGGAAGCAGACTGGCCCCCACGCCTCGGGTCACGAAAACCGGCCAACGCGGCCCCTGGGCCCAGCCGGCCAGGTACTTCAGCCCGAACCGAGAGCCGCTGACCACCGGGCCCACTCCTGGCAACACGACCTGCCCGCCGTGAGTGTGGCCGGACAGTTGCAGATCGACACGCTGGCTGCTGGCCAGCGCCGCAGGGTGTTCGGCCATGTCCGGGTTGTGGGACATCAGCAGGGTGGGGAGGTCCGGACCAGAGCCTCTCAGCGCCGCCGCAAGGTCGGGCCGTCCGGCCCCCAGGTCGTCCACTCCGGCCAGGCCCAGGCCTGTTTCGGCGGTCTCGCTCAGACGGCGGTCGGGCGTCAGAACGACCGAGCGGTTGTGCAGGGCCACTACACCGGCCTTTTCCAGGCAGGCCAGCGCTTCTGTCTCGCCTTCCCAGTGGTCGTGGTTGCCCAGAGTGGCCAGAGAGGCGATGGTCGGGCGAAGGCGGGACAGCGCCGCCGCGATGTCGCCGTAGTAAACCGAGGACTGCGAGATGAAGTCGCCTGGCATCAGAATCAGGTCGGGTTTCAAAGCGTTGACCTGTTCGACCACGGAAAGCAGATAGGCCTGGCCGATCGCCGGTCCTCGATGCAGATCGCTGACCAGCACAACTCTGAGTCCGTCCAGAGAAGGGGGGAGGTCGGGCAGGGGGAGGGGGAAGCGGAGCAGGCCGGGAGCCGGGTAGGCTCGGGCCACGCCGTACCCCGAGACGGCGACCACGCCGCCGCCCGCCAGAAAGGCGCGGCGGCCAGGCTTCAAGGGGATGGTGAGGCGAGTCCGCGCGGTCCTCAGCATCCCGATGTAGAAGGCAAACAGCAGCCAACCCAGGGGCAAAAGCGGAGGCTGCCATTTCAGGTGGAGCTCACACCAGAACTGGACCACGAGGGCGGGCAGCAGCGGGACCAGACCCAGAACCTTGAGCAGCGAGCCGGGGAGCAAACCGTAAGGCGCTCCTTTCAGCCACTGCCCTCCCTCCAACAGCAACCAGGCCAGCGTCGCCAACCCCAGAGGAGCGAAAACTTTACGAAGCAAAGCCATCATCGGCATCCTAACCGAAGAAGCTTTGTGTTGTAAAGTGAGATCTTAAGAAGCTCCTAGGCTCGAGAGGCCCTGGCCTCGATCGTCAGCGCCTGCTCGAAGGAGCGGCGGATCTTCTGGAACGGTTGGTCGAGCCCCAGCCCGTGCAGGGTGCTAAGATCGGCTCGGGTGAAGTTCTGGTAGTGCTTTCGCAGGTCCGAGGGCATCGGGATAAACTCGAACGACGTTGGAATCTTCAGGGCGTCGAACAGGTCGCCGCCGATGTCGAGCCAGGTGACCGCTTCGCCCCGCCCGATGTTCACGAACAGTCCGGATTCGTTTAAGGAGACGCCTTTGAGAGCCAGGTCCAGAAGGCCCCAGGTCACCCGGCAGACGTCTTGGGCGGAGACGAAGTCGCGCTGCTGGTGCCCGCTGGCCAGCCCGTCAACGGTGCTTTCGAACAGGCGAAGCTTGCCCGTTTCGAGGATCTGTTTGCGCCCCCAGTGGAACACGCTGGCCTGGGCGGCCTTGTGCTCTTCGAACGGGCCGAAAACGTTGAAGTAGCGCATTCCAAACCACACCGGCGGACGCGATTTCTGATCCAGGATCCAGCTGTCGAACTCTAGCTTCGACTGCCCGTACATGTTCATCGGAGTGTAGCGGTCGACGTCGTCCACCGCGTCGGAAAAGCCCTGGGCGCCCGACCCGTAGACCGAGGCGCTAGAAGCGTAGAGCAACGGGATCCGGTGCTTGGCGCAGTAGTGGAACAGCGCTTGCGACGCCTCGACATTCTGGATGCGGAAGATCTCGGGGTCGGTGACCGTGGTGCTGGAGCAGGCGCCGTTATGGATCACGGCCAGGGGCGGTTCGCCCCAGGCGGCGGTGCGCTCTTCGATGGCGGCTACATTCCCGACGCTGCTGGCGTAATGATAGTTGGGAACGCCGCCCAGACGGGCGTGAGTGGCCCGGGTTTCGCTGGTGGGCAGGTCGGTGCCGAGCAGGAAATCGACCCGGGGAGCGTTCCCGGCGTAGGTCTCATCGTCTGGAAAGAGAAGCTGCAAAGCAAGATTATGCCCTACGAATCCGTTCACGCCCGTCAGGGCAAGCCAAGTCATGGGAGGGCCGTTCTCCCTTCCCGAAGCGCCCCCTTCGTTCTTCTCCTGTTCCTGACGATTGCGCTGGGCGTGGTCGGCTGCGGCTCGAACACCGTACGAAACGCCGAGGGGAAACGCGAGGGGCCGGTGGTGATCCTGGGCGACAGTCTGGGCGCGGGTTACGAAATGACGAAAGGCGACGGCTTCGTGGAAGTGCTCGGAGGTCGCCTGGGTATCGAGATCACCAACCTCTCCAAAAGTGGCATCACCACCGGGGACACTCGGCCCCGGGTCAAGGAAGAGGTGCTGCCGCTGAAGCCTTCTCTGGTCTTGCTCCAGGTGGGAGGGAATGACGCCCTGCAGAAGGTCGACCCAGCCCGGACCAAAGAGAACCTGGCCGCCATGATCGAGGAGCTGCAGGGAGCCGGGATTCCCGTGATCCTGCTGGGTGTCCGCGGCGGCTTACTTAACGACGACTACAAGGACGTCTATAAGGACCTGGCCTCGACCTATCAGACGGGATTCGTTCCCGACTTGCTCGACGGGATTCTGACCCACCCCGAGCTGAAAATCGACAGCATTCATCCTAACGCCAAAGGCCATCAGGTGGTAGCCGACCACGTCGAGCCCGAACTGCGACGGGTGCTTGCCCTTATCGGAGGATTGCAATGAGCCTGCAGGTGATCATCTCTCACGTAGGGACCGACTTTGACGGTTTCGCCTCGATGATGCTGGCTTCGAAGCTGTACCCAGGCGCGCACATGGTGTTCCCGGGACGCCTGGGGCCCGGAGTTGAAGAGTTCTACAACTTGCACCGACGCCAGTTCCCGGTGCTTCCGCTGAAGCAGGCTTTGGAAGGGCCGCTGCAGCGCCTGATCGTGGTCGACACCCGGCTGGCCAGCCGCCTGGGGCCGTTCCGCGAGTACCTGCACCGCTCGGACATCGAGCTTCATATCTACGACCACCACCCCCCCAGCGCCGAGGCGGTGCGAGGCGACCAGGAATGGGTCGAGGCGGTGGGTGCCGCCGCCACTCTGCTGGTCGAGCGCTGCCGGGCCGAGGGTCATGAGATTTCCCCCCAGGAGGCGACCCTGGCGCTGATCGCGGTTCACGAAGAGACGGGTTCGTTCCGCTACTCTTCGACCACCGCCCGCGACCTGGCCGCGGCCGCTTACCTGATGGAGGCGGGAGCCAATCTCGAGGTGCTGAGCCACTTCTTGCGCGACCCGCTGACGGCGGCCCAGCGCGGCCTGTTAGAGGAGTATCTGTCCAAGGGCGAGCTGATCACCGGGCCGGCGGGCTCGCTCTACCTGGCTTCGGCCAGTCGAGAAAAGTCGGTCTTTGGACTGGGATTGCTGGCCTCTCGAGTTCTGGAAGTTCAGGGAACCGACGCGGTCTGCACGGTTCTGGAAGTGGCCGGTGAGACCAGCGTCGCCGGGCGCGCTTCCAGCGACGCTTTCGACATCGCGGCCTGGATGCAGCGTTGGGGTGGGGGAGGGCACCGCCGGGCGGCGGCGGCCTCGAAGCTCGAAGAGTCGCCCGAGCGGATCTGCGACGAACTTCGCGGTCTGGCCCTGACCGGAGACGCCCAGGTGATCACGGCAGCGGATCTGATGACCAGCGAAGTGTTCTCCTTGCGGGTCGGGGTCACCGTCGAGCAGGCCTCGCAAGCGCTGCGCCAGGCGGGACATCAGGCCGCCTGCATGCTCGACGAAAGGGACGGCCTGGTCGGTCTGGTCTCGCGCACCGACCTGGAAAAAGCGCTGGACCACAATTTGGGGCACGCTCCGGCGACTTCGGTGATGACTCACAAAGTGGTGCGGGTCAGCCCGTCCCACACCTCGGCCGAGGTGCGCCGAGTGGTGGTCGAACGCGGCGTCGGGACCATCCCGGTGATGGACGGCGAGCGCCTGGTAGGGATCATCAGCCGCTCGGACCTGCTTCGAGAGCTGTACACGCCGACCGAGGTCGACTGGGGTACGGGGTCGGGCCTGAGCAGCGTCGACCTGTCGGTCATCCCGCAGCCCTATCGCGACTGGCTGGATGTGACCGAGGACCTGGCCGAAGAGCGTCACCTGCGTCTTTACGCCGTGGGCGGCTTCGTGCGCGATACGCTGCTCAAACGCGGGACCGAAGATCTGGACCTGGTTGTCGAAGGCGACTCGCGCGAACTGGCAACGTCGATCGCCCGACACTTCGGCGGTAAGGTGGTCGCCCACGAGAAGTACATGACCGCGACCGTGCGCTTCCCCGACGGCGCTAAACTCGACATCGCTCGGGCCCGCCGCGAGGTCTACTGCCGTCCGGCAGCGCTGCCCGAGGTAGCGGAAAGCGATTTGAAGTCGGACCTCTATCGGCGCGACTTTACCATCAACAGCCTGGCTATCCGGCTGGCCACCGATCTCCAGGGGTCGGTCATCGACTTTTTCGGAGGGCTGCAAGACCTGGAAGCGGGCGTCATCCGGGTGCTGCACAACCACTCGTTTTTCGATGACCCCAGCCGTATTCTTCGAGCTATCCGCTTCGAGCAGCGACTGGGCTTCACCATCGAGCCGAACACGCGTCAACTGATGAAGGCGGCGCTGGAGGCCGACGCGCTGACCTTGACTCGTCCGGAAAGGCTGAAGGAAGAGCTGAGGCTGGCCCTCTCCGAGACCGACCCGGTTAAAGTGCTCGACCGTTTCGAAGCGCTCAAGGTGCTCTCGCTGATTCACCCCGAGCTAAAGTTCAAAGGCAAGGTCAAGGAGCGCACCGAGCGCGCTTTGGCCTTACTCAAGGAGCATCCCGACCTGCTCGAACGCCAGCACTTCTGGCACGTACCGATGTTCCTGTTCAGTCTAGAGCTTTCGGAAAAGGGAGCGGCCGAGCTTGGCCAGCGTTTCGGCTGGAAGGTGCTGGAGTGGCCCTGGGAACTGGCTCCGGCCATCGGTCGGATGTGCCGACGGCCGATGCGCCCGTCCGAGATCGCCAGGCTGTTGGAGAAGTTGACGCCGGTCGGGCTGATCATTTTCACGACCCTGTCGCCTCACGTCACCTTCGGACAGCGGTTGCAGCTGTACCTGAACAGCCTCCGTCACCAGAAGCCGATCCTCGACGGCAACGACCTGATGCAGGCCGGGGTGCCTGCCGGACCGGCCGTCTCGGCCTGGAAGAACGAGGCGTTCGATGCTCAGCGGGACGGCGAGTTCGACGACCGGGAAGGCGGCTGGCGATGGCTGCAGGCCCGACTGGACCCCTCCAACCCCTCCAACCCCTCGGGTCCCTCCAACCTGGAAGAGCTAGTGGCCGCCGCCCCCGGAGAGGGCGCTGACGATCCCCATAATCGGTAGGAACACGCCCAGAACGAAAACGAAGACCACGCCGCCGACCAGGATCATGGTCAGCGGCTCGATCAGCGAGGTCAGGCTTTTCAGCGAGTCGTCGAGCTGCCGTTTGTAGTAGTTCGCGACGCGCTGCAGCATAGGCGGCAGATCGCCGGTGGTTTCGCCCACGCTGACCATCTGCACGAACAGTTCCGGAAACACGTCCTGACGCTCGAAAGCCGAGGAGAGGTCGTTGCCCTGGCGGATGTCGATGGCAGCGGTACGAAGCGCGTTAGCGATCACCGCGTTCGAGGCCGACTCTGCGGTCAGTTCGACCGCTTCGAGCAGCGGCATGCCGCACTCGAGCAAGCGCGCCATGGTAGTGCTGGCTTCGGCGGTCTGCGAGATCTGCAGGTAGCTGCCCAGCAGCGGGAGCTTCAGCATGAAGTTCCCGATGGCGTCTTGCCCGTCCGTGGTCTGAGACAGTTTGTAGAAAACGGTACAACTCACAACGACCAGGATACCGAGCAATATCTCGTCCAGAGCGCTCCGAAATATGTGGGAGATAGAGAGCAACATCATCGTCAGAGGGTACTGACTGAGGTCGACGTTGGCGCCTTTCCAGATCGGCTCGAAGCTAGGCAGGAGAAACGTCACCAGCGCCCAGCAGAGAATCGACGAGAACAGAAAGACCATCGACGGGTACATCATGGCCGACCGGATCTTCCCGCGCAGTTCTAACTGCGCTTCCATCAGGTCGGCGATCCGGCGCAGCACGTCGTCGAGCGTCCCCGAGCGTTCTCCCACCTTCAAGAGCGCAAGCTGCACCTTAGAGAACACTCCGGGCTGGGCCGCCATCGCTTCGGCAAAGCCCTGGCCCGCACGGACCCGGTTGCCCACGTCGGCCAGCAGGCGCTTGGTCTTGTCGTGCCCGCAGAACCGCTGCAGCGAACTGACCGCCGTCACGATAGGAAGCCCGGCTTCGATCAGTTCGCCCAGTTGGCGGAACAGAAAGGCCAGCTGAGCTGGACGGATCCGGCTGAATTCGAGCGTGGGAAGGAAGGTACCGCCTGCGGTCTGGGCTACTGCTTCCTTCTGCGAAAGGTCGAGCAGCGTGAGGCCGTCAGCCTTGAGCTTGGTCATCGCTTCGCCGCGATTGGCAGCCTCCAGGCTGCCGCTGGTAACGGCGCCGTCTTTACTCAGCGCTTTGTATTCAAAGGTAAAATTGCCCACCGGTTCATCCCCATTTTCGCTTTATCTCGCCAGGTCTGGTGAGAGGACTAGGTCACTAAGTCATCGCGACAGACGCGCTTGACCTCTTCGAGCGAGGTCAGTCCAGCCAGCGACTTCTGAAGCCCGTCGATCAAAAGCGACACCATGCCCTGAGCTTTCGCGGTAGCCGAGATGCTCTGAGCCGTCGCGTTTTGCTCGATCTGCTCGCGCAGCACATCCGAGTTGACCATCACCTCATAGAGGCCGACTCGGCCTTTATAGCCCGTACCACGGCAGTGAGGGCAACCTTTGGCCCTCCAGACCGGCCCTGGAGTAACGTGATGCCGCTCGAACAGGGTCGATTCCTCGGCGTCGGGCTGGGCTTTTTCGCTGCACTGCGAACACAGCCGCCGCACCAGACGCTGAGCCACCGAGCCCAGCAGAGTCGAAGAGATCAGGTAGGGCGGCACGTTCATGTCGCGCAGGCGATTGACCACGCCGACGGCGTCGTTGGTGTGAATGGTGGAGAGGACGAGATGGCCGGTCAGAGCCGCTTGAACCGCGATCCGGGCCGTCTCTTCATCGCGGATCTCTCCCACCAGAATCACGTCCGGGTCCTGACGCAAGAACTCGCGCAGAGCGGTGGAAAAGGTGACCCGGCGGGTCGGATCCTTGGGCGCGGTGTTGACCTGCACCTGGATGATGCCGGGCATCTGGTACTCCACCGGGTCTTCCACAGTGAGAATTTTTCGGTCGGGCCGGGCGATCGACTTCAGCGACGCGTACAGGGTCGTCGACTTGCCCGACCCGGTCGGTCCACAGGTCAGGATCAAGCCAAAGGGAGCGTCGATCAGGTGTTTGTAGCGACCTAACTGGCGGTCGGACATGCCCAGGTCGTGGAGCTGGGTGTTGAAGGCGCCTTTGTTGAGCAGACGCATCACGACGCTTTCGCCGGCCCCCACAGGCACGATGCTCACGCGCAGGTCGTAACCCAGGCTGCCCACCTGAACCGAGATGCGGCCGCCCTGGGTCGAGCGGTCCTGGGTGATGTCCATCTGGGCCATCACCTTCAGTCGTTTGACCAGGGCGCGGGAGAGCGCGGTGTCGGTGATGTGGTTGACCACCCGAAGAACGCCGTCCAGGCGGTAGCGAACGACCAAACCGTCGTCGAAAGTCTCGAGGTGAATGTCGCTGGCCCCGCTCGAGATCGCTTCTTTGATGATCTTGTCGGCGGCGTCGACCGCCGCCCCGGTGACTTCGACCTGCTCCTCGTTCTGACCGGCGGACACCGCCAGGGTGGTGTCCGAGAACTTCTTCGACTGCAGCCACTCTTGCCACGGTTCTTCGCGTAGAGCCAGCGGGACATCGTAGATAAATTCGATGGCCAGCCGGATGGTGTCGGCGTCGCCTTTGAGCAGGGTGGCTTTGTATCGTTTGTCGGTGGACAGTTCGATCAGGTCGTAGATATAGGTCTCTTCGGGCTCATTGCAGACGATGGTCAGCATTCCGTCGTCGGGGCTGCCGATACAGACACCTTCGATCTTCTCACTGATGTCTTTGCGCAGGAGCTGGCCCGTCTCTCGATTGAGGTCGAAAGTTCGCAGGTCAAGGTAGGGGTGGGAAAGCATCGTCGGTCTCCTTTAATTTCGCGGGGCAACTCGAAAGCTAATGTCGTACAGGCTCAAGCGGCCCGACTGGTCGGAGTTGTCGGCAACTCTCAAGACGCAATCGACCAATCCCGTGGTTCCCGCGCTCCAGCCGGCCTGATCCGTATCCGAGGACTGGACCGGGTTGGTAGCCGAGAGCACTTCTTTGCCGTTTTCTCGGCGCACGAAGCGCAGCCGCAGGCCGCCAGAGCCGTCGCCCGTGAGCGCACCCAGAGTGGCGGAATCCTGCCCCTGGCTGGCTGGTAGGACCCCGCTTCCCGGCAGCAGGACGTCGGTGAGCAGACTCTCTTTAAAAGAGCCGATCGGTTTGCTGGGATCCGCTGTCGAGGGGGTTCCGTCCACGTTCGTGGTGGGGCATGGGAGTTCCCAGCGGAGGAGGTTTCCGGTGTTGACACCGGTGGCTTCGACCGTGTAGTGGACCCAGGTTTTCCATTGAGCGGTTCCGTAGGGGGTCAGAGCGAAGCTGGAAAGGTCGGCCTGGGACAGCGGGGAGACCATGGAGATGCCCTGGTCGCCATCGGCCACCCGCAAGCTGGCCAGGTGGGTCATTCTCAGGTCGTCCTGGATACGACGCAGCACGATGTCGGCGTCTTCGCGTATCAGATACGAACTGCGAACGTCGAGTTCGGTGGAGCGGGCAAACCAGAAGACGCGAAGCAGCGCTCCGGCTACCACGAGCGCCATCGCCATGGCCACCATGAGCTCGATCAGGGTATAGCCGCGCAGAGGACGGTTTCGTTGCTTCATGGTTTTCGTGTCACCATCAGATCGGCCGTGAGCACTTTGGGCTGGGAGGCGGAGCCCTCCCCGCTGGCCTGGTTCCAGGTCACGGTCATGGTGACCGTGTCGGTTCCGGCCTGTTGGGTTCCTCCGAGTCCGAAGAAGCTCCCGTTACCGGCCTTCTTCGAAATGGTCACCGACTGCACGAAGTCCGAGCGGACCGGCTGACCCTCCAGCACTCCGGGAAAGCTTACGGTCGAGCTTTGCCACGTCGCCGGGGCCGGGTCGCCGTAGGTGTGGTCGAGCACCTCTTCGACCAGACTCTCCATGACCAGGTTGGCCATCAATTCTTCGCGGGTGGCCGAAGATTGTCTCAGGTTCATGGAAAAAGAGCTGACGATCACGGTGATCCCGACCAGCAGGACGACCATGGCGACGAGGACCTCGATGATGGTAAAGCCACCCCGCTTTGCCTTTGTCATAAGCTCTTCCACCCTTCGGCCAGGCGGCGAGGGAAAGTGTAGGCGGCGTCGCCTGCCAGGGCGCCCTGGGGGTCTTCGAGCGGAATCAGGCTGTCCTTGAGAGCGTCGGCGCCGTTGTACTTCAGCGGATTATAGAGCGAGACCCGGTCGAAGTAGGGGTAGTGCAGGAAGCGGTCGACCTCGATATCGCCGGTCACGGAAAGAACGTTGCCGACCGTGTAGTCGCAGCCGATGCTGATATCGTCCTGGGCAACGAACAGGCCGCTGGCCATCTGCGCGCCGCCACCGCTACCGATGGTGATGGAGCCGCCACCCAGCATGGTCACTCCTGGAAGTTCGCGGAGCACCGAATACTTCGGGTCGTCACTGCCCAGTTTGGCGTAGATGTCGTTCTCGATAACGCGAACGGTCTGCCCCAACGAGTCTTTGAGCATATCGCCGGTGTACTCGATCTTTTCCTTGATGAACTCCTTGGCTTTTTTCGACATATCGTCGGCGCCCTTACTGTTGTCTTCCTCTTCACTGGGGCCGCAGGTGATGGGGTCGAACGGGATCAGGTCCGCGGTCACGGAGGCGATGATCTTGGTGATCACCTCCTGGACGATCGCTTCGGCCAGGTCCGGGATGATGAACTGCAGGAAGTTGCTGGCCTGCGACTCGATGTCGTCGAGCGTCAGTTTGCCCCACTTAATCTGGCCCACCGCGTCGGCCACCAGGTCGGGTCGTACCTTCAAGAAAACCGGCGAGACGCCCCGGCCGAAAACCCAGAAGGGCGACTGCGTGTACAGATTCTCACCGATAAAGAAGTTCAGCTCGCACGAATAGATGATCGAAATGTATTTGAACACGTCGTTCATGCAGTTGTCGTACGGGAGTGGGATGGGCCAGGGGCCTCCCAGTCCGATGATCTCGAGGGCCGGGATGAACTCGAAGGTCGTGGCGTACTGGGCAAACCAGGGCGTTCTCCACTGCCAGGGGCCGACATAGGGAAGCTTGGCTAACTGAGGGGCGACGTCTTCCGTCAGCGGGTCGAAGAAGTCGTCCATAAAGCCCTGCAGGCTAGAGTTGGTCTTGGCCAGTTCGTCGACCAGAACCCCGAACTCGACGCCGGCCCCGACGCCGTACTTGACGGTGGTGTCGCCGTCGACAGAAATCAGTCGGGTCAGACCGGTGTTAGGGCCGTAGTCGCAGCCCAGCATAATGGAGCCGGCCTGGTAATCGCCGCCGTTGACGCTGAGGTTGCCGGTGACGATCAGGCTGGAGCCCTCTTCCATGATCAGGCGTCCGTCGGGGAAGGCTACCAGGTCGGTCGGGGCGTCGCTGACATCCTTGAAGTCGGACCACTCGGTTGGCTCGTTGATGGTGAGGTTGCCGTCGATGCGCAGCACCGCGCCGGGGTGAAGGTAGACGTCGCCGTTGACGATGATGTCGCCCTTGGTCAACTGCAAGGTTCGACCACGAGGGACCGAGAGGTTGGCCAGCAGGCTGATCTGCCCGTCCTGCCAGGTCCAGCCCGGATCGCAGTCGCCCAGGTGGACGGTCCGAACCTCGATACTCTCGAACGGGTTTTTCCCTTCGATGATGTCTTTGAAGATAGTGAAAAACTCGCCCAGGAAATACAGGTAGGCCCATCCCTCGGTCTCCTGGTCGGCATCTTCGAAGGCCGTTTCTGGGGTGATGGCATCGCTGATCTTGTCCGCGATGTTATCTTTGCTGTCCTGGTTGTCTTTGGTTGCGTCAGAGAGGGCGTCTTTGTCCCGGTTGACGGTGTCTTGAGCCTTGGAGACTTGGCCGGTCAGAGAATCGATCAGCTTCTGATCCTGAGGGTTGGCGGCCTGAGCTGCCTGCAGCTGCTGCTGCAGCCCCTCCAGGGTCTTCTGATCGTCCTGGTACTGCTTGGTGAGCTGTTTGACCTTATCGTCGTTGGTGTTGTTGTCAATCCCGCCGGAGAAGTCCATGGGGAACGGATGGTAGATGAAGAACACGATCATCAAGGGAAGGTCTTCTTGCATCCCGGGGATGGGGAAGAGCGGGACGGCACAGGCCTGGCCGACGCTAAAGATCCGCTCGAGCGCCGAGACGTCACCGGTGAACAGCGCTTTCAGCATGTCCATGCTAAACAGCGCGTCGTCGAAGAAGGCGGTCTTCTCTACGCAGTCCTGGGCAATCGTTGCGGCTAACGTTTTGATGTCGTTGTAGTAAGTCTGAGCCAGCGAAGTCGGCAATTTGGGGCTTCCGCTACTGGGGACGGCGCCGTTTTGCCCGTCGACCTGGGGCAGCTTGACCTGGCCACCCAGCGAGATCGCTCGGCCCGAACCGTAGCCGGTGTCGACCTGGATATCTTTACCGGCCAGGATGTCGACCGGCCGTCCGCTGTAGGTCTGATGGACCTTGCTGCTATCCGCAGACTCGTAAACAGGGTTGGCGAAGCCGCTCACCTGACTGGCTTTGACCGCGCCTTGAGGCGCATAGAGACCGTAGGGTAGCAGGTGGCTGGTCGAGGAGACGCTGGCGCCCCAGTTGGATTGCGAGGAGTCCAGAGCCAGCAGAGTGTGCCCCGGACTGACCTGAGTCGGGCCGTCCATCTTCCCCGCGCTGGGGTCGAAACTCAGAGAGGGGAGGGGAGCTTTCTCTTCGAGCAGATTGTCGAAGCTGGACCAGCCGCTGGGCAGGGGGAAGTTCAGGCTCTCGCCCGCCGACCATTTGGCGGAAAGGGTCAGGCTGGTGTTGGGAAGCTGATAGCTGAAGGCGCTACCGAGATCGACCGTGCCGGACTGTGTCGTTCCACGGGCCAGCGCGTCCCGAAGGTTGGCCTGCAGCCCCTCGTTGGCCAGGAGCTGAGCCAGTCGGGACGATTCGTCGAGTTCGGCCTGCATAGCGCGCTGCTGGAGGGCGGTCAGGCTGATCTCGAGCATCAGCAGGATGAACAGAAAAACCAGCGCCATCGGCAGGATGAATCCCCGGCGAGGCCGCTGGCGTGATATGGAACGCAGAATTTTCAACCGCGTGCTTTTAGTCTCGGGACGCCCGGTTCCTGTCGCCCGGTGGACCCTTCCTAAGAAAGAAGAGGCGCACCGGGCGATAGGAGTTAGGAGGTGAGCAGCTTGACCCAGGACTTGAAAGCGTCGTCGTGGGATTTCTGCCGCTGCATCCAGACTTCGTTCCAGATGGTGAACAGCTGAGTCTGAAGCTGGACCCTCAGCGCGGCGATCCGGCCTTCACTCAGGGAGCGTTGACTCTCGAGCTGCGCTCGATGCTCGGCGAGCAGGTTGAATTGCTGTTCCTCTTCGGTCTGACGGGTGAAAAGGTCCAGCAAGGCGGGTGGGATGACCGGCTCGGCGGCTTTTTTGCCGCCTTTCTTTTTTTTGGGGGTGGCGGCTTGCGCAACCGTCACGGTTTCGAGAGATACGGGAGCTGACATAGGGGGCCTCCGGTGGGGAGACTCGGCGAAGTTTTCGCCGACGACCTGCCTGTGAGGTCGAGGCCATTCTAGGCCCTTGACGAACGTGAGACAACGAACACGCGGTTAATATCATGTAACCATGTTTTCTCTATAGAGAAAATTTGGCCGATGTGATATGCTTAGAGAGCGCCCGGCGTGTATGGCCGAAGCGCTCTCAGGTCCCGACCGCCCCAAAAGGAGGTACCCCATTGGATATCGGAACCATCACGTTTTTGCTTTTTGCCGGCTTCATCTTGATGCAGCTGTTTTTCTTTTTCGTCCCGTTCCCGCTGTGGCTATCGGCCCGGCTTTCGAAGGTCCCTGTCGGCCTGGTCGAACTGGTCGTCATGCGAACCTTTCGCAAGATCCCGCCGCACGAACTGATCTTGCCGGCCATCACCGCCGCTTACGCGGGCATCCCGATCCCGCTCAAGCAGATGCAGAGCCATTACATGGCTGGCGGCAACGTCCAGCGCGTCGTTTCGGCCCTGATTGCAGCCAGTAAGGCCAAGATCGAACTGACCTGGGACACCGCGACCTCGATCGACCTGGCGGGCCGTAACGTCCTTGAAGCGGTCCAGATGAGCGTCAATCCCAAGGTGATCCAGACTAGCCTGATCGAAGCCGTCTCTCATGACGGGATTCAGGTCAAGGCGATCATCCTGGTCACGGTGCGTGCCAACATCGCTAAACTGATCGGCTCGGCGGGCGAAGAGACGATTCTGGCCCGAGTGGGCGAGGGGATCGTGACCGCCATCGGTAAGTCGCGCGACTTTCGCCAGGTGCTGGAGAACCCCGACCTGATCACCGAATCGGTGCTGGACACGGGTCTGGACAAAGGCACCGCGTTCGAGATTCTCTCTATCGACATCGCCGACATCGACGTGGGCGACAACATCGGCGCCCGCCTGCAGATCGACCAGGCCGAGGCCGACAAGCGGGTCGCCCAGGCCCGCGCCGAGCAGCGTCGCGCGGACGCGATGGCCCGCCAGACCGAGATGCGGGCCAAAGTCGAAGAGATGCGCGCCAAAGTGGTCGAGGCCCAGGCCGAGGTGCCGCAGGCGCTGTTCGAGGCGCTGAGTCAGGGCCAGTTCACGGTCATGGACTACTACAAAATGGAGAACATGATCGCCGACACCAAGATGCGGCAGGGCCTCTCCGGGCCCTCCAGAGAGGGTGGTGTATCCCGTGGATAACTTCTTGAGTCTCCTGTTTCTCCTCTGCGTCGTCATGGCGGTGGCGCTCTACTACATCCCCGTCGGGCTGTGGATGGAGGCGGTCTTCGCCAGCGTCCCGATGAACCCGCTGCACCTGCTGGTGATGCGCCTGCGACGGCTGGATCCGGCCGATGTCGTGCGACCTCTGATTATGGGGCGCCAGGCGGGTCTGACTGACATTGACGCCGACAAACTCGAAGGCCATCTGCTGGCCGGGGGCAACGTCCATCGCCTGGTGCGCGCTCTGATCGAGGCCGACAAGGCCAAGATCCCGCTCGACTTCAATCGCGCCTCGGCCATCGACCTGGCCGGTCGTGACGTGCTGGAGGCGGTCTCGATGGTGGTCAACCCTCGGGTTATCCAGACCGAACCGATCGCCGCGATGGCCAAGGACGGTATCCAGGTTCGCGCCATCTGCCGAGTCACCGTGAAGGCTCATATCGAGCGCCTGGTCGGTGGCGCGGGACAGGAGACGATCCTGGCTCGTATCGGGGAAGGCGTGGTCACCACCATCGGCTCTTCCGATTCTCACAAAAAGGTGCTCGAGAACCCGAACTTGATCTCCCAGCGGGTGATCGCCAAGGGGTTAGACTCTGGGACGGCTTTCGAAATTCTCTCCATCGATATCATGGACGTCGACGTGGGCCGCAACATTGGGGCTCACCTGCAGATCGACCAGGCCGAAGCGGACAAGCAGATCGCTCAGGCTCGCGCCGAGCAGCGACGCGCCGAAGCGGCGGCCCGCGAGGAAGAGATGCGAGCCAACACCGAGGAGCAGCGGGCTCGCCTGGTCGAGGCCGAAGCCCGCGTGCCGCTGGGTCTGGCTGCAGCGCTTCGCTCGGGGCGGCTGAACCCAACGTCGTCGAACTAGAAGGAGGCGTACCATGGATTTTCTTCTCTCCTTTGGCAAAAAGCTCAAAGAGTTCGAAGAGCAGGCTCGCTTGCTGGCCGAGGCCGAAGCCAACCGCGCCGCCCAGGAACGGAAGGCCTCCGCTGGCACGGGCGGCTCTGGTCGCTCGTCCGGGGGGAAAGGGAAAAAGCGGGGGAGGGACTCCTCGGACCACGCCGGCAATCGCACCCTGACCTCGGTCGAACGGTTCGGCACCGACCCCTGTCCTTCCGACATGCCGCCTCCCCTCCCTGGCGGCGCCGGCTCCAACGCCGGCAATCGTTTAGTCGATGACCTTCACGGCCGCTTGGACGAAGCGTTTCTGCTCTCCGAAATCCTGGGGCCGCCTCGCTGCATCAAGGGCTGGGACGGCTGAACGTCCCCCTCTGACATGGGGAAAATCTAAGACCACCGCGACCTTGCACGGGTCAAGGTGGTCTTACGCTTTATGTCGCTTCGACGGAGATTGATCCTCACCATCGGAGGGCTGGTCGTCTCTTTGCTCGTGGCTCTGGAACTGGTGGGTTACGCTGGTGCGCGCGCGTTCGCGCTCAACGAACTCGAACAGGAGGGCAGCCTTTTAGCCCGCTACCAGGCCGAACGAGTCAAGGCCAGCTTGAACTATGCCGAGGTCACCTCCGAGTTCTTGCTTCGCGTTCTGCAGCTTTATGATAAAGGCGAAGACAGCTTGCGTCTCGAGAACCTGTTGCAGGATCTGCTGAACGGCAACTCCCAGATTTCGGCCGTCGAGATCCGGGGGGTGGCGGAAGGCGACCTCTCTGTCCGGCGCACGGTGGAAGGGCACGTCACCTTCGGTAAGCCCCAGTTTACCATGCCGCCACTCGACGACTGGACCATTCCACAGCAAAATCGCGGCAGATGGGTCTTGCCCCGGTCCGATGATAAGGCGACCTCGATCCATCACATTCAGAAGCTTCACGGGGTGACCGTCGTGGTCGAGGTCCCGGTACGTCTGCTGGCGGAACCGCTCGAGCAGACCGAGGGCAGCGTCGCTTACGGATTTCTAGCCAGCGGCCGGGTAGTGCTGTTCACCAATCCGACCGTCCCTTCGGCTCGTTCGGACGAGCGCTATTCCTTCATCGGCGACGTGCTGATGAAGCGGGGCCGGCAGAGCGACTTTTTCAAGGTGGACGATCCGATCTACGGCCGTTCGGCCTGGGTGGGGACGGCCCCGGTGGGCGACCTGGACCTGACCGTCGGAGTGGTCTATCTCGAAGGCGAGAACTTTCGTCCGCTCTACGGTCTGGCCTGGGGGACGCTGCTGGTCGGTACCCTGGGCATTGGCGCGCTGCTTTTTGCTCTCTCCTTGACTTCGCGTTCGGTGGCCAGACCGCTGGTCGAACTTTCCGGGATGGTCGACACGGCGATCGCGCGAGGCTTTACCCAGCGTGTCAGCGTGCCGCGCAAAGCGACCCTCGAGGTCGAACGTCTGGCTCTCTCCTTCAATCGGATGCTCGACGACCTGACTCACTACGTCGAACGACTCGAAGACGCGGCCGAAGAGCGCATGGCGATGGAAAGCGAACTGGCCATCGCCGCCAATATCCAGGGCTCGATGCTGCCGCGTTTCCCGTTCCAGAACCGCCAGTGCGAGGCGGTCGGGCTGTCCCTGGCGGCCAAGAAGGTTGGAGGCGACTTTCTCAACATCTTCCCCGTCGGGGCCGATAGGGTCGGATTTTTTATCGGCGACGTCAGCGGTAAGGGCGTGCCCGGAGCGATCACCATGGCTTTCACCGCTTCCTTGCTAGAGCATCTGGGGCGGGCCGGGCTTCCTCCCGAAGAGTGTCTCGGTGCGGTCAACCGGGCCCTTTGCGCTCGCGACGAGGCCTGCAGTTTCGTGACCGTGTTTTTTGGCGTACTGGGACTCGACGGCAGGGTGACCTACGGCAACGCCGGCCATCACCCGCCGGCCTTGTTTCACGGCGACGAGGGGCCGCGCTGTCCCGAGATCGACTCGGGTCTGGCGCTGGGCATCTACCCGGAGGCCGTCTTTGGAGTGGGCAGTTTCGAACTGGGGACCGACGACCGGCTGATGCTGTACACCGACGGTGTGCTCGAAGCGATGAACGGGCAGCGGGAAGAGTACGGCGAAGAGCGCTTCTGTCGACTGGTTCGGAGTTTCACGACCCAGCAGAGTCTCCAGGATCAACTCGAGGCGCTTAGCAGCGACGTGGAAAGATTCCGAGCCGGCGCTCTTCCGAACGACGACCTGACCGTGCTGCTGATGCGCCCCTTGTTGCGGGTCGATTTTGCTGGCGACGAGCCGGCGGGGCGACCGCCGGCCCGGCCGTCTAGCTGACCGGGGTTCCGGGCTCTAGCTCTCCGGCGGGCTGCAGCAGCACCACGGGAGCGCCCTGACCGCCGGCGGCGACCAGCATCCCTTCGCTGACGATACCGAAGATTTTGCGAGGCTCGAGGTTGTCGAGAATGAAAATGGTGCGCCCTTCCATGCTTTCCGGCGTATGGTCCTTCCGGATGCCAGAGACGATGGTGCGGTTCTGACGACGGCCGTCGTCGACCGTCAGGCGCAGCAGTTTGTCCGATTTTTCGACGGCTTCGGCTTTCAGCACTTTGACGGCGATGATCTTGACCTTGGCCCAGTCGTCGTAGCCGATGTAGCTGGGCTGGTTGGCCACCTCTTCGGTGGGGGTGATGGGAGGCGCGGCGGCGGGAGCGGTCGCCTCGGGGGCGGCAGCGGATTCGGTACTCATGGAGTCTCCTTTGCGGTTGGCAAGTTCTTGGTCGAGGTTGTCGAGGTCGAGCTTGGGGAACAGGATGGTCCCTTTGCCCAGTTTCCAGCTCTGGGCCGGAGGTTGGCGGAAATCGTCCCAGACAAGGTCCGACCAGACGCCGTTCTCGGGGTAACCGATCTCGGCATGCATGGTCTCGGTCACGCTGGGCATGATGGGGGAGAGCAGAGCCAGAACCTGGCGCAGCACCACAAAAGAGACCGCGAAGAACGAGTCGAGTCGCTCGGCGTCGCCTTCATTCTTGGCCTTGTTCAGGCTCCACGGCTTTTCGTCGTCGATCAGCTTATTGAGCGCTTTGACCAGCTCCCAGGTCTGCTCGACGGCGTCTTTGAAACGCAGCTCGGCAAAAGCGCTCAGGGCGCCTTCAAAGTTCTTTTGCGACAGCGCTAGCA
Organism: Vulcanimicrobiota bacterium; assembly: GCA_023447635.1. Classification (GTDB taxonomy): domain Bacteria; phylum Vulcanimicrobiota; class Xenobia; order Xenobiales; family JADMJV01; genus JAEXNA01. Next base: position 105,889 of record JAEXNA010000254.1, read on the forward strand.
GGGCGCGGTGTTCGGCGACGTCGCCCACGGCAGGTGAGATGTCGCCCCCTCGGAACCGCTCGCCCATCGTCATGAGGCGGTACACCAGGTTGCCGAAATCGTTGGCCAGGTCGAAGTTGTAGCGGTCGGCCAGCGCCTTCACCGAGAAGTTACCGTCCGAGCCTACGGGCGCTTCACGCAGGACGAAGTAGCGCACCCCGGCCGCGCCGACCAGGGCGACCGCGTCGCGGGGATGGAACACGTTGCCCAGGCTTTTGCTCATCTTGGCGCCGTCGAAATTCCAGTAGCCGTGGACCAGACAGGTCGACGGCAACGGCAGTCCGGCCGAGTGCAGCATAGCGGGCCAGATCACGGTGTGGAACCAGGGGATGTCTTTGGCCATGACGTGCAGCTGAGCCGGCCAGAAGTTCCCTTCTCCCTGGCCTTCCAGCGGGCTTTTGCCCTCGCGCACGTTCTGGCAAGCCTTCTCGGCATCGAAGCCGCTGCCCGTCATATAGGTCAGCAAAGCGTCGGCCCAGACGTAGAAAACGTGCTCGGTGTCCCACGGGATCGGTACGCCCCAGTTGGTCGAAGTGCGGCTGATGCACAGATCGCGCAGTTCGCCCTTCATACGGTTGAGCATCTCGTTGCGCCGGAAGTCGGGCACGATAGCGGTGGGGTTCTTCTCGTGGAAGTCGAGCAAGAAATCGCGATATTTGGAAAGGCGGAAAAAGTAAGCGTCTTCCGTCAGGTATTTCAGCTTGGGGTCGGTTTCCGGGTTCTCTGGCAGTTCGTCCTCTGGCACGAAACGGTTGTCCGTGGTGTGGTACCAGCCAGAGTACTGATCTTTGTAGATATCCCCGTTTTCGTGGATGCGCGTCATCACCGCCTTCACCGTTTTGTGGTGCTCTGGCGAAGAGGTGCGGTAGAACTCATAGGGCCCGATTTCGAGCAGTTTCCAGGCGTCCACAAAGTCAGGGATAAAGCGGTCGCAGTACTCCCTGGGGGAAATCCCCTCGGCGGCGGCTTTGTCCGCGATCCCCTGACTGTGCTCGTCGGCGCCGGTGACCATGCGGGCGTCCAGACCGTTGCGGCGGTGAAAGCGGGACAACACGTCACACAGGATAGTGGTGTAGCCCGTGCCCATGTGGGGCGCGGCGTTCACATAGTAGATTGGCGTGGTGACGTAAAACTTGGCTTTCATAGCCGGGCCGTTCGCCTGCCCATGAGGATGATCCTCGTGGGCAGGCGCGGCCCGAGCGACCTATCTCAGGTCTTGATCACGACCGCGATCTTGCCCTGGTCCGTGACCCGACCGAACGGCGAGTCGTAAGTCACCCGAACCGTCGGCGTGAAGGTCGTGATCCCCGAGCGCAAGATCAGCTGATTCTTGAACGAGCCGCCGGCCTGGCCAAAGCCGCCCTGGGTCGAATCGAAAATCAGATTTCCGTTGTCGTCGAGCAGTTCCCAGGTGGTGTTGGCGTCGGTCGACATGTCGATGGCTCGGCCGTCCTGGAAAAAGGCGGTCACGTAGAAGTTGATCAGCGGCGGGTCCGAGGCGGTGACTTCATACTGCGTGTTACGAGGGATGAAGTTGACCGATTTGACGACCGGCGTCAGCCCAGAAGGCGGGTTGACCTGCAGGTTGCCGACGACTTCGTAGTGGTAGCCGTAGGGGCTCACCATCTGGGCCCGGGCGGTGACGGTGACGGGCGCCAGCGCCGGGTCGCTGCTCAGCACCGGGGGGTGCCAGATGAGAAATCCAGCGGGGGCGGGACCGCCACCGGGCCCGCCGTCCGAGGAGCCCA